>JBBRSO010000089.1:0-13414 GCA_038245405.1 Bacteroidales bacterium | reverse complement strand
TTATATCTGACCAGATTCCATCGAAGGATGATATCAAATACTGGACTACCTTTCTGAATCAGGACACAGCTGTTTTTACCGGTGCAGGAAAAATTGCTGCGAAGTACGACATGGCGATTGTCAATTTTCATATACAGAAAGTAAAAAGAGGATATTACAATCTGCATGTAGAACTTCTGAATGATCATACTGCAGGTCTTTCTGAAACAGAAATTACAGAGACCCACGTCAGAAAGCTCGAGCAGATAATAAATGATAAGCCTGAATACTGGATCTGGAGTCATCGCCGGTGGAAACACAAAAAGCCCGTGGAGAATGAATAAGACTGCAATAGTCATATTAAATTATAATGGACTAGTCTATTTGCAGAAATTTCTTGGTACAGTTCTAAGGTATTCTGTCGATAGTGAAACTAAATTATGCGTTGCAGATAACGGATCTACTGATGGGTCATATGAGTGGGTATCTGAAAATTTCAGTGAGATAAAGCTCATAAAACTTGACAAAAATTACGGATTCGCCGAAGGATATAACCTTGCACTGAAACAAATTGAAGCCAGATATTATGTTTTGTTAAATTCCGATATTGAAGTAACTGAGGACTGGATTAAACCTCTAGTCACATTCATGGATTCAAATCCGGATGTCGCATCATGCCAGCCTAAAATACTTTCATATAATAATAAAAATGAATTTGAACATGCCGGTGCTGCCGGTTGTTTCATTGACAAGTACGGCTATCCTTTCTGCAGAGGGAGGATAATCAATGTAGTTGAAAAAGATACTGGGCAGTACGACTCTCAAATTAACATTTTCTGGTCAAGCGGGGCATGTATGATTTTAAGAAGTGACGCATGGCAAAAATGCGGTGGATTTGATGCAGATTTCTTTGCTCACATGGAAGAAATAGATTTATGCTGGCGTTTTCAGAAAGCAGGATACAGAGTATGCTTCATACCCGATTCGGTGATTTATCACATTGGCGGGGGCACACTTCCATACAATTCACCATTCAAAACTTATCTCAACTTCAGAAACAGTCTGTTTCTTCTTTATAAAAATCTTCCTGATAAAAAGTTTAATACAATATTATTTACCAGGAAACTTCTTGATGGATTAGCTGCTATATATTTCCTTTTTAAAGGCAGCTTTAAGAGTGTAAAAGCCGTGTGGAAAGCACATATGGATTATTATAAAGCCCTTCCAGTCCTGAAAGAAAAAAGAAAAATTGTTAAAGAATCAGGAGTAAATGATTCGAGGGAATTAATAATGAAAAAGAGCATAGTATTTGAGTTTTATGTTAAAGGAAATAAAACCTACCAGAGCCTTGTTTCTTCAAACCCGACTAAATGAAAAGATTTCAAATGATAGTATTTTTTACGATAGCGCTTAGTCTCATCAGGCTATGGGTTATGGGGCCCCAGGGTACGATCAGGAAGCCGATCGGAGGTTCTTCTGATAAACCTGACATTTACCGGAAACCCTGCTTTAAATTAAATCCTTTAAAGAAGATCGTATATTTTTTCGAGTCTGATACCTCTTGATCCTTTTATAAGAATTGTTTTTCCGGTCAAAGGTGATTCTTTCAGATACTCCACAAGCTTATCAGAATCAGCAAATGATTTGTATTCAGCCGATGCAGATATCTTTTGAAAAGCCGGTCCAACCAGAAAGACATCTTCAGGATTATTTGCCCTGACCAGATTTAATACCGTTAAATGCTCATCGTCGCTTTTTTCTCCGAGTTCAAGCATATCACCGAGTATTACTACCTTATGATCAGCAGATATCTCTGAAAATGAACTGAGAGCCAGTGCCATGCTCGAAGGATTTGCATTATACGAATCGCAGATGAGAGTATTGTTTTTTGTAATCTTAACCTGTGATCGGTTATTTGCAGGATGATAGCTTTCTACAGCGCTGATAATATTATCTATATCCACTCCCAGGAATAATCCTGTTGCTATTGCGGCCCGAACATTCTCTATATTATAACTCCCGAAAAGATTTGTATTAATAGTGTAGGTTTGATGAAGATAGGTGAGAGATATCACAAGGTTCATTTCTGATGAAAGAAGTTCTATATTCAGATCTACTCCGGTAGGATCGGAGAAAGGCACAGCTTTATTTATTATTTTAAATATTTTTTCAGACAGCAATGTGTCTTTATCATTATAAAGTGCGATCCCGTTTACTTTGCGTAGATGCTCATAAAGCTCTGTTTTTGCTTTTGCCACTCCTTCAACGGACCCAAAGCCTTCAATGTGCGCATTTCCAATATTGGTTATTATACCATAGTCGGGTTTAGCAATTAGACATAATGTTCTGATTTCCCCTACATGGCTTGCTCCCATTTCAATTATCATCATCTGGGTATCTGCGGGTGCCGACAGAATCGTCAGCGGAACCCCTATATGATTATTAAGATTTCCCTGTGTATAATGAACTTTCAGTTTGGAAGAGAGGATAGCTGCAAGAAGTTCTTTTGTAGTTGTCTTGCCATTTGTACCGGTAATGGCTAGTACAGGTACGTTAAGCTCTTTCCTGTAATGAGCAGCAAGAGCCTGCAGCTCGAAAAGACAATCATCGACAAGGATCGTATTTTCCGTTTCAAAAAGAAGATCATCTATTACGGCGCATAAAGCTCCTCTTGACAGAGCATCTGCAGCATATTTATTGCCGTTATAATTATCTCCCCACAGTGCAAAGAAGATCTGACCTTTCCCGACTTTACGTGAATCAGTGGATACTCCTGTTGATTCTTTAAAAATACTATATAATAATTCTGTTTTCATACCAGTAAAAAAATGCCTCACTATTACTACATAATGAGGCTTATTCTGTCAGTGAACAATACTTCTTATAATCCGGAAGGACTTCCTACTCTGATCATAGCGCACCTGAAACCGATATCATCACGACTGCTCTCCTGATCGAGGAACCTTCTTGTTGAGGGGTTCAACCAGTAAGCTCTGTCTTTCCATGATCCGCCTTTGTAGACGCGTGCGTCATCATTTATCAGAGTTACAAAATCATTTGCATTGTTAGCATTATCCTGCGCATACATTCTGAGAGACCCCTTTTTGTTGTCTTCAACAGTAAAATCGCTTCCGCCACCACCTGGGATTGCGGACTGGAGATCACCATCCCTGTAGTTTCTGTAATCGCCTTTCTGATAATTATATCTGTTTGCGACATCAGCATCATTTACAGTATCAAGAAATAATCGTCCAAGTTTATCTTTAGCCACAACTGAACCATTAGCATCACGTTTAAGATCGGTATAAACGTTTCCTCTGAACGGGTTAAAGCCATCTACATCTTCCGATGTGAGAGGACGATAAACATCCTGAACCCATTCATTTACGTTTCCAGCCATACAATACAATCCGTAGTCGTTAGGCCAATATGATTTCACATCAACCGTAATACTACCATTATCGTTCAGACTTCCGGCTACTCCCATGAGATCACCTCTTCCGCGTACGAAGTTGGCCATCATCTCACCCCTGTTTTTCTTGGAAGAATTTCTTACGTTATGACCATCCCATGGATAGATTCTTCTCTCATAAACTCTTTCCTCAAAGGTATTGCCCCTGAGTGCATATGCAGCAAATTCCCATTCTGCTTCAGTAGGCAGCCTATAGCTTGGAAGTAGTATACCATCTTCAAAATTTGTTCTTCGTTCAGTCTGATTAGGATTCAGACTCGGACGTAACTGATTAACAACGCCTTCGTACTGACCTGCAAGATATGCTTCAGTATTAAAATTCTTTTCATTTGACTGGTTTGGATCGGGATTGAGCTCTCCCTCATTGATAAGAAGCTGTTCATTAACCCTGTCAGTTCTCCAGAGGCAGAAATCATTTGCCTTAATCCAGCTAACACCAACAACAGGATAATTATTATAGGAAGGATGACGGAAATAATACTGAACATAAGGATCATTAAATCCCATAGGACTTCTCCAAACCAATGTATCGGGAAGGGCTCTTCTGTAAACTTCAGGGTAGTCTTTATAAACCCTGCGCAGCCAGAAAAGATATTCCCTGTAGTCAACATTCTTTACTTCTGTTTCATCCATATAAAATGAAGAAACTGTAACTGTTCTTGGCCTGTTATTCCAATCAAACATAACATCCTGCTGTACTTCTCCCATTGTAAACCGTCCACCTTCGATAAGCACGAGTCCCGGACCAGTCTTCTGCTCTGCTCCCAGGGCAACTTCAAATCCCCCCATGTCAGGATCATTATAAGCCCATCCGGTAGCAGTGGAAACATCTTCTTTCTTCTTTTTAAATATACAGGATGTTAAAAGCAAGACAGCGAATAGAATAACGGTTAAGGTTCTGAATTTATACATAACTCCTCTTTTTTTACGGCTCATAATAAGAATCAAATATAGTAAATTATAACAAACCAATTTTTTACACTCCAAATATAACTACAATTTAGGAAAATTTATTGTTCTGATTGTATTTCTTTTTTTAACATTATTCAAACTGAATGCCAGTCCTGTTTGATGCAGAAGCGATAATGGCATCAGTTTATTGCCTGAAAAAGCATTAAAACGATAGTTGTAATAAACAACCAGTCTGCCGGTACTGAATGAAAAACCGGTTTGAATATTTAGATCCTTTTCGCTGTCAGCTAAAATCATTGTATTGAAAGACAGAGATTTACCTTCCAGGGCAGCTCCCACCCCTCCGAGATAAAATCCTCGCTGCACAATTAAATATGTATGAGGACGTATTTTTAGACTCTTTGTTTCATTAAGGTCAAAATCGCCGGAGAGATGGAAAAGGATTTTTCTTTGTAATCTTTCATTTGAACCACCTGTTGATGATAAATCGGGTTGTGCAAGATGATCAATAGCAAAACCTCCCGAAAACTTTCCCGATATAAAAACGAAACCTGCTCCTAAATCAACAACTGTCTTACCGTTCGATGCCAGTGTCTCAGATGATGGCAATGACACCCCACCCAGAGGATCAATCTGATCGGGTAAAACCGCATTGCTAAAATTAAACCCTCTGTGATAAACCGAAGCCGAAAGTCCGCCATTAATAAAAAGGTCCTTCCCGGCTTGCAGGAAATAAGCATATGAAAACCCACCCCTGAAATCATTTATGATCCCTCCTAAATAATCGTCAGTCAGAAATACACCTGCTCCTCCATGCAACTGAGGGAAATATGAATCATAGGAAAAATAAACAGAATGCAGGTCATAATTGTTTCCTGGATAGTAGTTTAGATATGACAATCTAAGAAGACCATCGCCCTCACCGCCCACAAGAGCCGGATTACTTATCATCATCATCTGATAACCCGGACCGGGATCAGGTTCCTGACTGTGACAATTTTCAGACAGGAGGAATATGAATAAAAATATTATGGTAACTTGCCTGAACATAATAAAATAACTGCAATATCAACGTAATGAAGACGTTATTATTATATCTCACATCTCTACAGAAAAACAAAATAAACTAACTAATAAAAGCTCACATTTCTATCTTTGCTAATGCAAAATGAAAAGTATTTTCAAGATATTGTTTTTGTTAATGTGCCTGCATGGTACACTTTTCGGACAAAGGGTCAAAGATAGTTATTCTTCTTCTTCCGTTCTCTCTTCAGGCTTATGGTTTAAAATTGCTGTCACCACTGAGGGTGTATATAAAATTGACTATTCAAAACTAAGACAACTCGGTTTAACATATCCCGGCAACCCAAAGATTTATGGCAATAATGCCGGTCTTTTATCATATTATAATGATGATCCGAAACCTGATGACCTTAATGAGCTCCCTATCTCTCTCAACAAAGGAAGCGATGGAATATTCAATGAAGGCGATTATCTTCTGTTCTTTGTACAGGGAACAGGAAGATGGAAATATAATCAGAACCTAAAAAGCTTTGACTTTATAAAACATAATTATTCTGATACTGCATTTTATTTTCTTACATCAGCACCAACACCCGGAAAATCAATTCTTCCTGCAACAGAACCTGCACAAGCATCAAATTTCTCATCGTCATCAGCTGATGCGCTTTTTGCTATGGATCCGGATGATAAAAATCTGATAAAATCAGGAAGGGAATGGTATCATCCGATTTCGGTGATGCATGTTGATCCGGGATTTACTGACGTTCTGACAAATGAGGATATCAGATATGAGTTAAGAGTTGCTACGGCCAAAGCTGCTGCTCCAACTTCTTATAGTCTTTCCGAAGGCTCAGTTGTGAAAAAAACCATATTGGTTCAGGGAGTCAATCTTTTTGATTACACCGGCACCTATTTTCAGATCGCAGATTCCTCCGGCATCATTAAAACAGATGCAGGTTCTCCTGTTTATGATATCCGTTTTCTTAGTAATGGACAGAATGGCGCAGAAGGCTATCTCGACCGGATAAAAATTCATGCCAGAAAAACCATTACCTTTACAGGCAATCAGACAATATTCTGCGATTCAAAATCAGTTTTTGCAGGAAGAGTAACCAATTTCACCCTGCGCAGTTCAAACCTTGATCCGGTTATATGGGATGTAACTGATCCGTTAAAAGTGAAGCTGATACAGACAACCCGTGCAAGCGAAAACATCTCCTTTAAATGCTCCACTGATTCTCTTAAACAGTTTATTGCATTCTTACCCGAAACCACTTTAACCCCATCTATAAAATCTGCTGCAATTCCAAATCAGGATCTCCATTCATCAGGCAATGCTGATATGATAATTGTTACTCATCCCCTCTTTATCTCATATGCTGCAAAGCTTGCAGATATTCACCTTAAAAATGACGGACTGATCACTCAGATAGTTACACCCTTACAGATCTATAACGAGTTTTCCGGTGGGATACCTGATATCTCTGCCATCCGGAATTTCTTACGCATGAAGTATCTTAAACAGACAGGCACCGCGCATCCATTGAAATATCTTCTTCTCTTTGGCGACGGCTCGTATGAAAACAGGAAACAACCACCTGACAATCCAAACTTTATCCCGACCTACCAGTCGCAAAACTCAAATATTTTTGTTTCTTCCTACACCTCAGATGATTACTACGGTTTACTGGACGACGGAGAAGGGGAAGCTTTCGGAACAGAAGATATTGGCATTGGCCGGTTGCCCGTATCCGATACCGTTCAGGCTGGTATCGTACTTTCAAAAATTAAAAACTATCTTAATCCTGCCAATATGGGTGACTGGAAAAATATAATTTGCCTTACAGCTGATGATGAAGATGGCAATACTCACATGTCAGATGCGGAAGGTCTCAGTTCACTATTGAAAGACAGTGTTCCGGTTTATAATATAGAAAAAATTTATCTGGATGCTTTCAAACAAACAACCACGGTAAACGGTCAATCGTATCCCGACGTCAATAAAGCAATCAATGCCCGCATCAATTCCGGATGTCTGATATTCAATTATACCGGACATGGAAACGAAAACTGGCTTGCTGCAGAGGGTATTATAAAGTCAGAGGACATAAATTCGTGGAGAAATGGCGCAAAGCTACCTTTATTTATTACTGCAACATGCGAATTCAGCCGTTTCGATGACGCTGAACAGAATATAGCCACTAAAGTATTTACCGGCTTACCGTCAGGCGGCGAAAAGGTGTTGTTCAACAAAGATGGAGGAGGGATTGCTTTAATGTCTACAACAAGGGTAGTCTATTCGGCACCTAACTACGATTTAAACAGGAATATTTTAAGTTGTGCATTCAGGCGCGATAAAGAGGGGAACAGCATGAGGTTCGGCGATATTATTAGAATCGCAAAAAATAACTCAGGTTCAGGAGCAAACAAAAGAAACTTCACACTTCTTGGAGATCCGGCATTAAAACTATCGTATCCTTTTTATGGCAAGGTGGTTACTGATTCTATAAACAGTAAATCTGTTTTTAACTATACAGACAGCCTTAAAGCTTTATCTCTTATAACAATTTCAGGACATGTGGCCGATATCTCCGGAAATGTAATCAATAATTTCAACGGTATTGTTTCGCCCATTATATATGACAAGCCAACCAGGATCAGGACACTTGCAAATGATGGTGGTCAGAGCATGGTCTTCAGTCTGAGCAATAATATTCTATTCAGTGGTAAGACATTGGCTAAAGATGGTTTTTTCAGATTCACTTTTATAGTGCCGAAGGACATTGATTATTCTTTTGGCTCAGGAAAAATAAGCTATTATGCCAGCAATGACTCTGAAGATATGAATGGAAGCTTTAGTAATATAATAGTTGGCGGCTTTGAAAGCTCTTTAACTCCTGATAAAGATGGTCCGGTAATTAAGTTATATCTCAACGATACGCTTTTCAGGGAAGGAGGTCTAACCAATAGTAATCCCCGGTTACTGGCAGTACTTAACGACAGGGATGGGATAAATACTACCGGATCGGGTATAGGACATGATCTGACAGGATTTCTTGATAACAAACCCGATAAATCCTTTGTATTGAACAATTATTATGAAGCTGATATTGATAATTATATGAGGGGAAGGATAAATTATGATCTTACAGGTTTATCTGAAGGCAGCCATAGTCTGACAATCAAAGCCTGGGATAATTTTAACAACTCCTCAGAGAAAACGATATCATTTAAAGTAATGACCGGTAATAAATTTATAATCAGCAAACTTATTAATTATCCAAATCCGTTTTTCTTTACAACTAATATTACACTGGAACATAACAGACCTGATGAACAATTAGAAGTCAGAATTGACATTTTCAGTATCGACGGTAGGTTAATAAGATCATTAGAGAGGTACATCGAACCAACCGGTTTCACTCTTCCACCGGTTGACTGGGATGGGAATGATCAGGGAGGTAGGAAATCAGGTAAGGGTTTATATTTATATACTGTCACCCTCATCACTTCAAAGGGTGAGACAGCGAGAACTTCAGGACGCATGATCATTTTGTGACAGGCGCACAATATTAAGGACGAAAAATAGTTTTATATTTGTAAAATTCATAAAATGATAAAGATAAATATGAAAATAACGAGAGTATCAATTGCGGTAATTCTCATTGCTTTAACTGGTAATACATTTCTCATTGCTCAATCAGGTTCGAAGGACTTAAATGCTATTCAGACAGTAGTCCCTTTCCTCACTATAGCTCCTGATTCAAGATCCGGGGCTATGGGCGATGCCGGAGTTGCCACTTCTCCCGATGTTTACAGTATGCATTGGAATCCTGCAAAATTTGCCTTCATTGATGGTAATGGAGGTGTTGGCATATCATATTCCCCATGGCTCCGTAATCTGGTACCCGATATTAACATCGCTTATCTTACAGGTTATAAAAGGCTTGATAGCAAACAGGTACTGGCAGCAAGTCTTCTATACTCATCTCTTGGTGATGTGCCGTTTACTGACGAATTTGGTAATCTTGAACGCACATTCAACCCGAATGAGTTCGCAGTAGACCTCGGGTATTCGAGGTTGTTTACTGAACATCTTTCAGGAAGCATCTCTTTCAGATTCATATATTCTAACCTTACCGGAGGATCATACTCAGGTGGAGTTGCAACAAAGCCCGGCACTTCATTCGCTGCTGATATCTCAGGATACTATCAAAAAAAGATTAGTCTGTTTAGTAAAGACGGACTGTGGGGTTTAGGTGCTAACTTCTCCAATATTGGAACCAAAATGAGCTATTCTGACTCACAAGCTTCCGATTTTATCCCTATGAATATGCGACTTGGAACCTCAGCATCATTGAATCTCGATAATTATAATAAGTTAACCGTAACACTTGATATCAATAAATTACTGGTACCTACACCTCCAATTTATAGCAGTACAAACCCCGACAGTATTATCTCAGGCAAAGACCCTGATGTATCTGTACCAACAGCAATATTCCAGTCTTTCTTTGATGCCCCAGGTGGTTTTAAGGAAGAAATGCATGAGTTCACAATATCAACCGGTGTTGAATACTGGTATAATAACCAATTTGCAATAAGGGGTGGCTATTTTCACGAAAACGCTACCAAGGGCAATCGTAAATATTTTACTGCCGGCGCCGGGTTCAGACTTAAAGCTTTTACTCTTGATTTCTCATATCTGATGCCACTCGCGCAGAATCATCCTCTCGCCAGAACTTTAAGGTTTTCCATTGCTTTTGATTTCAATGCTTTAAGGAACGCCAGCAGATCAAAGACATGAACCTAAGAATTGGTCAGGGAATAGACTTTCACAGACTTGAACAAGGATTAAACCTATGGCTTGGAGGCGTTAAGATCCCTTCGGCGAAAGGATGTGTGGCACATTCCGATGGCGACGTCCTCCTTCATGCTGTATGTGATTCACTTCTCGGAGCCGCCGGATTAAAAGATATAGGTCATTATTTCCCCGATACAGATATTAAGTATAAAAATATCGATAGTAAAATTCTTCTCAGAAATACATTTGACCTTATAAAAGAAAAAGGGTATAGGGTAAATAATCTCGATTGCACAATCTGTCTTGAAGAACCCAAAATATCTTCATATATAGATGAGATGAAAAAAACCATCTCATCTATCATAGAAATTGAACCCGAAAATGTGGCCATCAAGGCAACAACTACTGAAAAACTTGGGTTCACCGGCAGAGGAGAAGGAATTATTGCATTCTCAATTGTTTTACTCTCATAAAACTTGTGTCATTGGAAAAAGCTACTCTGGTTCTGGGTGCGAGCCCGAATCCTGAAAGATATTCTAACAGGGCAGTCAGAAAACTTCTGGAAAAACATATTCCCGTTATTGCTATAGGAAAGAAAGAATCTGAGATTGAAACAATTTCAATCCGAAAAGGAATGCCCGATATAGGGACAGTTCATACTGTGACACTCTATCTGAATGCCCATAACCAGGAAGAGTATTATGATTATATTCTTTCTCTGAATCCCAAAAGAGTTATTTTCAATCCCGGTACTATGAATGAAGAATTTGAGGAAATACTCAGAAACGAGGATATAGAGGTTGTAAACGACTGTATGCTGGCAATGCTTGTGTGCGGGCAGTTTTAAACGGGGTGCAGGGTGAGGGGTGAGGGGTGCAGGGTGCAGGGTGCGGGGTGTCAATCAAAGGCTTCTTCAATTAATTTATCATCAGCGATATACGGAACAGTAACCTTAAGCCCGGGCGTACGGTCCATCTCACGCTTCAACGCGAACATGGCCTCCTTATTTCTTGCCCAGCTGCGGCGTGCTATTCCATTGTTGACATCCCAGTGAAGCATCATTCTGAGCTTTTTCTCCGTTTCATCTGAACCATCGATCAACATACCAAAGCCACCGTTTATAACTTCCCCCCAACCTACTCCACCTCCGTTATGTAACGACACCCATGTAGCGCCACGGAATGAGTCGCCAATCACATTCTGAACAGCCATATCTGCTGTGAACCTTGATCCGTCGTATATATTCGATGTTTCCCTGTAAGGAGAATCTGTTCCCGACACATCATGATGATCGCGTCCAATCACTACAGGGGCAGATATGGCTCCCGACGAAACAGCTTTATTAAACTCCGAGGCTATTTCCATCCTGCCGGTGGCATCAGCGTAAAGAATACGTGCCTGAGAACCAACTACCAGTTTGTGTGATCCTGCTGCTTTGATCCACACTATATTATCGTTCATCTGTTGCCTAATCTCGTCAGGAGAACTGACAATCAGCCTTTCCAGTGTTCTGACAGCAATATTATCAGTTTTCGCAAGATCATCCGGGTCGTTCGAACAACAAACCCATCTGAAAGGGCCAAAGCCATAGTCAAAACACTTAGGTCCAATGATATCCTGAACGTACGAAGGATATCTGAAATCCCCATTGGCTTTCAAAATATCTGCTCCTGCCTTCGACGCTTCAAGCAAAAATGCATTTCCATAATCAAAAAAATAAGTCCCTCGTGCAGCATGTCTGTTTATAGCAGCAACATGACGTCTAAGTGATTTTTTTACTTCTTCCTTAAACCTGTCAGGATTTTCCGAAAGCATCCTATTGGAGTCATCAAAGGTTAAACCCGCTGGATAATACCCACCCGACCATGGATTATGAAGAGATGTCTGGTCAGAACCCAGATCAACATAAATGTTTTCATCAGCAAATTTCTCCCACACATCTACAATATTACCAGAGAAAGCAATTGATGTATTTAACCCTGATTCTGTTGCTTCACGAACTCTGGTCGTCAGATCATTCAGGTCAGAGAAGACTTCATCAACCCACCCCTGCGAATGTCTTGTTTTCAAAGCTTTAGGATTGACTTCGGCAATAACCGAAACAATTCCCGCTATGCTCGCAGCTTTTGGCTGTGCGCCTGACATACCACCTAATCCGGATGATAAAAATAATTTACTTCTGCGTGAATCACTCTTTTTGCCGATCATCCGTGCAGCATTCAAAAGAGTAATAGTTGTGCCATGCACGATACCCTGAGGTCCGATATACATATAAGATCCTGCCGTCATCTGTCCATATTGTGAAACTCCCAGAGCATTGAATTTTTCCCAATGATCCTGTGAAGAGTAATTTGGAATAACCATTCCATTTGTGACTACAAGCCGCGGCGCATCTTTACGCGAAGGGAAAAGACCTAGAGGATGGCCCGAGTAGACTACAAGCGTTTGTTCATCTGTCATCTCAGAGAGGTATTTCATTGTCAGTCTGTATTGAGCCCAGTTTTGAAATACCGCACCATTGCCTCCATATGTTATTAGTTCATGAGGATGTTGGGCAACTGAATTATCCAGATTATTGGAAATCATCAGCATAATTGCAGCTGCACCCTGACTTTCAGAAGGAAATTCTTTAATATTCCTGGCTCTTATCTCATAATCAGGTCTGAATCTGTGCATATAAATCCTGCCGAATGACTTCAGCTCGGCTGCAAATTCCTTTGCAAGTACTATATGAAATTTTACAGGAAAATACCGGAGAGCATTTTTTATTGCCAGTCGTTTCTCAAAATTGTCGAGAATATCTTTTCGTTTCGGGGCGTGATTAAGGTTTTCATCATATTCCCTGAGAGATGGCAACTCAGAAGGAATTCCTTCTGAAACCATTTTTTTAAAATTCTTTTCGGTCATTAACCAGAATTTGAATTCAATGTAAAGTTAGTTTTTAATTCTTTTCTCTGCGACCTCTGTGGTGAATGAATTTCTTTAAAAAAAAGCCGACCTGTAAGAGTCAGCTTTCTTTGTAAGAAAAGAAAATTCTATAAGTGACCTTCTTTTATAATTTCATCATCGACAAGAATACGTCCGCAATATTCGCAAACGATAATTTTCTTTCTCGATTTTATATCAAGCTTTCTCTGTGGTGGTATCTGGTTAATACAACCTCCGAATGCATCTCTTTGCACAGGAACAAAAGCCATACCGTTTCTTGCGTTTGATCTGTTACG
>JBBRSO010000088.1:0-13518 GCA_038245405.1 Bacteroidales bacterium | reverse complement strand
CATCGCACATCAGTTCGCTAACCAGCCTTATCTTTCCATCAATTACCTGTAAAGCTCCTTCATGACAATTTGGAACACACTGCCCGCAACCATTGCACAGGTCCTCGTCTATTTTTAAAATATCTCTTTTCATATTATCATCTGTTATTTACTTCTGCAAAAGTGATGAAATGAAATGGACTGAAATGTAACCTAAGTTACAAATAGTGATTTTTTAAGTTTTTTAAAAAAGTTAGTTACAAATTTCTTCATTATGAGACTACTCGTGGGAGTTTAGTTATTTGCTATTTTTACAAAAAAAACGATGGACTACTCCTTGCTATCCGACTCGCCTCTTTTTAATGGAATCAATCGTGATAATATTGAATTGATTTTTAGCACGGTACCTTACAGGACAAGAAAGTATCAGACGGGATTAACGATAGTTCAGAGCGGGGAAGAGGTCAATTCACTGATTATTGTTCTGTCAGGATCAGTAAAAGGCGTGATGGCCGATTATTCAGGAAGGGTTATTAAAATTGAAGATATCAACGCTCCGGGATCACTTGCAGCTGCATTTATTTTTGGTAACATGAACAAATATCCTGTTACTGTGATTGCGGTAACAGAGGCGGAATTGCTATTTATTGAAAGATCAGATTTTCTCAAAATCTTAATGAAGAATGATAATCTTCTCATTAATTTCCTGAATATGATATCAAACAGATCGCAATTCCTTTCAGAAAAAATAAAGTTCCTCAATTTTAAGACTATAAAAGGGAAGCTTGCGAATTTAATACTTCAGAAAGTCGCGAAAGATGGTAATTCGGCAAATCTTGGTATGACACAGAATGATCTTGCTGATTTCTTCGGAGTTGCACGGCCTTCAATAGCAAGAGCGATAAGTGAGTTGGAAAAAGATGGATTTATTGAAGCGAAAGGCAGGAATGTGATAATAATTGACAAAGAGGGACTTGGGGAGCTTATTGCAGAGTAACAGTAGTTTTCATTTCGTCTGACAAAAATGATTCTTTTGCCACAGGAAGATTTATAATAAAACAGGTTCCTTCGCCTTCCTTACTCTCAACGCTTATGCTACCATTATTAATTATTACAAGTTCGTGGCAAAGTTTTAATCCCAGACCAGTACCTTTTTCATTCTCGGTTCCGGGAGTGCTTTCAATTTCTGTGGCTGTGAATAGATATTTCTGCCTTCCTTCCGGAATGCCAACTCCATTATCACAGATCTTAAGCATTACAAGGTCACTTCTGCTGGCTTTATCCTTTAGCAGAATGCTTATTCTCCCGCCACGAGGTGTATATTTTACTGCATTTGATAAAAGGTTCCTTATTATTATGTCGAGCAGGTCCTTATCAAAAAAAGCAAATGAATTGCCCACCTGTGTGAAATTTACAGCGATTTCCTTTTTATCGGATGTCTCCTTGAAGATACTTAGGTTTGTCAGAATAATATCTGCAAGATCACGTCTTTCAGGAGAGAATTTTAGCTTATCTTCCTGACCTCTTCCCCATACCAGCATATTTTCCAGAAGGCTGATTACAAGCTGGGCGTACTGGATACTCGAGTTTGCAAATGTGTCGTACTTCTCTTTATATTCTTTTTCCTTAAGCAGATTCAGCATATAGAGGATATTAACCACCGGACTTCTCAAATCGTGAGCAATTACAGAGAAGATTCTGTTTTTAAGCTGTATTGTATCTGAAAGTTGTTTGTTTTGAAGAGCGATCATATTGTTTTGCTTTTCTATCTCTTCATTTCTGTTTTTCAATTCCTGTGTTCTTTCATTCACAAGGAGTTCAAGATTCCGGTTCACAAAAGCCAACTCATTCTGAAGTTTTTCTTTCTCGTTATAGGCTTTTATCCATTTATATAATATCAAAGCAGTTTGAATGAACACAAAAAGCACTATTATGTACGTCATTATATAGCCTATGTGTGTGTCTGCTTTTCCAAACGAGACTCTGAGGTCGTGAAGGCCTCCTATCAGCAGCAAAGAAAAAGCCAGAAAATATATAATATCCAGGTTTCTTTTTTTCAGTATTCCAATGAAGCTTTCCAGTATTAGATATGAGATCAGCAAAATCATTAGAGGATAGTAGATGACTTCTGAATAGCTGAAAATATATACAGGAAGGAATAGTGTTAAAAAGGAGGCAACAGAGAAGAATATCGTAACCACCCATGCAATAATTTTAGCAAAACCCGAGGGATAAAGATTCGTGGCAAACCACGACCAGCCAATAATTAGTAGATATAAAAGCAGGTATTCAAACCGGACAATCCATATCCAGCTAATGTCAATCAGATTTAAAATCAAAAAATGAGAGGTAAAGAGGGGTCTGAGTGCCAGCCCTATTGTAGCCATACTGAAAGATCCCAGTAATTTTTCTCCAGGTTTCAAAATAAAGAATAACAGGAAAAAAATAGAAAACCCCAGTAGAAGACTCATCACGGACCATTCTGCAGCCCATCGTACTGAAAGTTGTTTCTGGATATCGCTGAATGTTCCGATCTTTATCGGAAGCCAGAAGCCACCCCTTCTGTGATGAAAATTTGCCACATTTATTATTATGTCAAGAGAGTCGGTCACTGGATTAATCCTGAAAAAATTTCTCCTGTATTCCGGTTTTGTTTCTTCGGCATTTTTCCCAGGCATTCCATTGCCTCCTAAATATTTGCCATTTATATACAAATCGTATGATGAATCAAAAACAGGCAGATCAATACCCAATGATTTATTATAGCCTTTAGGAAACAGAACTTTTAGACGATAAGTTGCGTAACCGAATTTTGAAGTTTTAACTGAACCTTTGTAGTCGGTCCAGTATGATGGCACATTACCATAATAATCAGGCTTAATAGCTGCAGTTTTAAATTCAAGAGGCCTTAAAAGCTGGTTCCAGTAAAATTCCCATTCTCCGTTAAGATCAATAATAAAATGATCAGGCTCCTTTAATGTACAAAGATCAAGAATGCCTTTTCGTGCATAAACTGAAGGTTCTTTGGCATATAGGTGAAATGAAAAAGACATAAGTAAGACAAGTAATGCTATCTGACGTTTTTTCATTTCTAACTGGTGAGTGCATGGTTCAGATGCAAATATAAATCTTTTACCAGAACAAATAAATTTTATATAAGTCAGACGCAAATAAGACAGAGTTATATAAAAAAAGTAAAGGCACCGGGCGGTGCCTTATACCTGATTAACCTAAACCTGATCGTTGAATACGCCGAATGGCGATTGTAGAGAAATTAAAACTTTTTTATATATCTTCTTTTTTAGTGATTAATAATTGAATCAGTAAAAAAATGAACTTTTATATTTTTAAATCTTTAATGCTTCTTCTAATGTAGAGACGTATGGCAGCTTAAATTGTTGCAACCTTCTGTGTTAATGTTTTGTTAATCATATGTTAATTTTAACATCCCGTCTGTTTGTTTCTGGCAATAAAACAATTGAGAATAAAAAAGGTTGAGTATTTGATAAAAAAAGTTCAGGAAATTTTATTTTTTATTTTTATCTTAAGATGCTACCTGACAAGAATTTCATTATTCCTGAAAAAAATCTTACCTTGCGCTGCAGATTTTCTCATGATAGACAAGCTTAAATACCGTTTCATGATGCAGCGCCTCGGCAGAAGACTGTACTGCTGCCTCATGTTCTATAACTTCAGTTAAGGATTCCATTCTGATCTCTCTTAGCACTCTTTCCCATTTATTTCTATTTTGTATTTCCACTTATTTCCCTTCAATGCAAGGACTAATTTTCAGCGTTAAACGATATTCGATCCACGATGGACCGGGGATAAGAGTAACCTTTTTTATGAAAGGATGTCCTCTTCATTGTAAATGGTGTCATAATCCTGAAGGTATTTCTCATGAAAGCGAAATAGTTACCAGAATTAACAGGATTGGAGATAAAGAATTTAAAACTGAAGAACGAGTCGGGGAATATTATACTATAGATTCAATTCTCAGTATCCTGGAAAAAGAACGGGTTTTCATAAACCAGTCAAAAGGTGGTGTTACCTTTTCAGGCGGAGAACCAATGATGCAGTCGGAGTTTTTATTTGAAGCTCTTAAAGCATGTAAGGCAAACGGATATCATACCGCTGTCGACACCTCCGGTTATTCAGCAATTGAAAATTTTAAGGAGATTTTGCCTTTTACCGATTTGTTTCTTTTCGATCTGAAGCATCTCGACGATACTAAGCATATGGAGGCGACTGGTGTATCAAACACAGGGATACTGGAGAATTTCAGGTTCCTGATAACCAAAGAGAAAGATGTAATAGTAAGATTCCCTGTAATTCCCGGATTTAATGATGATTACGTACATATTGAGGAAATGAGGAAGTTTCTTTTAACGATAAAAACTGACACACTAAAAAAAATCAATCTTCTCCCTTTTCATAAGATCGGTTCATCAAAATATAAGAGATTCAATATACCGTATAATATGGAAGGCACTGAGCCACCTGATAAGGAAATAATGCTGAGGATGAAGGAATTATTTTGTGAAACAGGAATTAAGATTAAGATCGGCGGATGAACCACAGATAAAGTATAAATTTAAAATTATGATTATATCAGACAGAGTAAAAAGATTACGTGATCAGAGCCTGAATGCAGTAGAACGGATCAGCGCAGAAAGAGCCCTGTTGATCACCAGATTTTACAAGAGTGACGATGCACGAGAATTGTCAGCTCCGGTAAAAAGAGCCCTGGCATTTGAATATCTTCTGAAGAATAAGAAGATCTGTATTAATCAAGGCGAACTGATCGTAGGAGAGAGGGGTCCTTCTCCAAAGGAAACCCCCACCTATCCTGAGATAAGC
Source organism: Bacteroidales bacterium (assembly GCA_038245405.1). GTDB lineage: Bacteria > Bacteroidota > Bacteroidia > Bacteroidales > VadinHA17 > LD21. The sequence continues at coordinate 8,679 of JBBRSO010000088.1, read as the reverse complement.
CTTCATACATTGAAAGACCTGGAAATACTTAACTCAAGAGAAAAAGTTTTTTTCAGAGTTGATGATGAAGTAAGGTCAGTTTATGAAAAAGAGATTATTCCATTCTGGAAAGGCAAAAGCAACCGCGACAAAATTATGTCCCTTATGACACCCGGATGGAAGACTGCATATGAAGCAGGGTTGTTTACTGAGTTCCAGGAACAAAGGGCACCCGGGCATACTGTTCTTGGTTACAGAATGTTTAAAACCGGATTTCTTAATGTTAAAAAAGAGATCAGAACTGCCATAGAATCTCTTGATTTTATAAATGACGGATATGCCTTTGAGAAGTCGGAAGAACTCAAAGCAATGGATATTTCGTGCGACGCTATTATTATGTTTGCTAATCGTCACGCTGAAGAACTGGAGAAGCTTTCTCAGACAGAAGCTAACCCGACCCGGAAAAAGGAACTCTTAAAAATGGCAGCCGTCTGCAGAAAAGTACCGGCAAACGCCCCTGAAACTGTTCACGAAATGCTCCAGCATTACTGGTTTATACATCTTGGTGTCATCACTGAATTGAATCCATGGGATTCATTTAATCCGGGCAGACTTGATCAGCATCTCCTTCCTGTTTATAAAAAAGAAACAGAGTCAGGATCATTATCACAGGATGAACTCGACGATTTGCTCGGTTGTTTCTGGGTGAAATTTAATAACCATCCATCACCGCCTAAGATGGGTGTTACCGCGAGCGAAAGCAATACTTACACTGATTTTTGTCTTATTAATCTGGGTGGTGTGAAACCTGATGGCACCGATGCCGTAAATGAAATGACTTACATCCTTCTCGACGTCATAAAAGAGATGCGAATCCTTCAGCCCAGCTCTATGATCCAGATCTCTGGCAAGAGTCCCGACAGATTTATTCATAAAGCTCTCGACATCATAAGGACCGGCTTTGGGCAACCTTCCTGTTTTAATACCGATGCAATAATTCAGGAACTGCTGAGGCAGGGAAAAAATATTATTGACGCCCGTAATGGCGGAGCATCAGGATGTGTTGAAACAGGTGCTTTCGGTACAGAAGCTTACTGGCTTACCGGTTATTTTAATCTTCCGAAAATCCTTGAGCTTACTCTGAATAATGGATTTGATACAAGGACTAACAAACAGGTTGGTCTTGAGACCGGCTATGCTGCTGATTACAAGAATTTTGATGTGCTTATTGCAGCATACAGGAAACAGGTTAATCATATTGCTGGTATAAAGATCAGAGGCAACAATGTGATTGAAAAAACCTTTGGCACATGGCTGCCCGTACCATTTTTGTCTGTTCTCGTTGAGGACTGCATCGCAAATGGGAAAGACTATAATTGTGGCGGTGCAAGATATAATACATCATATATCCAGGGAGTGGGCCTAGGAAGTGTAACCGATATGCTGACTTCAATAAGATTCAATATTTATGATAATAAAAAATACAGTTGGGAAGAATTGTTGAACGCATTGAAATCCAATTTCAGGGAGCATGAAAAGGTGCAGTATGATCTGATCTATGAAACACCCAAATTCGGGAATGATGAAGATTATGCTGATCAGCATGCAGTTACTGTATTTGAGATCTTCTATGATTCAGTAAACGGAAGACAGAATACGCGGGGCGGTATCCACCGGATAAATATGCTTCCTACAACTTCCCATGTATATTTTGGGAGCGTTATTGGTGCAACACCCGATGGTCGTAATGCCTGGCTGCCGCTTTCTGAGGGTATATCGCCATTTCAGGGTGCCGATCATAATGGACCAACATCAGTAATAAAATCAGCTTCGAAGATAGACCATCTGCTAACCGGAGGTACATTGCTGAACCAGAAGTTTGCTCCTTCATTTTTTGAAGATGAAGATAGCTATGAGAAACTAACTGCATTGATACGTAGTTATTTCAGTCTCGACGGCCATCACATTCAATTTAATGTAGTAAATGCCGAAACGCTGAGAGATGCGCAGAAGCATCCCGAAAAATACAGGGACCTTATAGTGAGAGTAGCTGGTTACAGCGATTATTTCAACGACCTTGGCGATGATCTGCAGAATGAGATAATCAGACGGACGGAACACGAAATACTGTAGTGCGCTGTGTGAGTCATTTGTTGTTAAAAACAATTGAATGACTAGTGAATGACTACTGTATGACGCACGAAGCGCTAATGGTTACTTCTTCTTATCCTTGGTCTCGTTAAATACCGCTGTAGCGGAAGCAATAACGCTTGATATATCGCTGAGGTTTGACGGAATAATAATTGTATTGTTGGTTTTTGCCAGTTTCCCGAACTCCATCAGGTATTGTTCAGCTATACGGAGGTTAACAGCGTTCAATCCGTTCTCTTCTGAAATTGCTGAAGAGATTGCTCTTAGTCCGTTTGCAGTGGCTTTGGCAAGTTGTTCAATTTCAGAGGCACGTCCGGCAGCTTCGTTAATTCGTTTCTGCATTTCACCTTCGGATTTCTTAATCAGCTCTTGTTTGTCTCCCTCAGCGTTATTAATCTTGGCTTGCTTTGTTCCTTCCGATTCGGCAATGACAGCTCTTTTTTCTCTTTCAGCCCTCATCTGTTTTTCCATTGCATCCTTAATGCTCTGGGGTGGAGATATATTTTTGACTTCATAACGGGTTACCTTAACTCCCCATGGCTCACTTGCTTTGTCAACTGCTTCTACAATAGTAACATTAATTGTTTCACGTTCCTCGAATGTACGGTCAAGCTCGAGCTTACCGATGACGCTTCTCATGGTTGTCTGTGCAATCTGTATTGATGCAAATCTGTAATTATCAATTCCATAGGATGCCTTCTGCGGGTCAAGAACCTGAAGATATAATATCCCGTCCACTTCTACAGCAATATTATCCCTGGTAATACATATCTGAGGAGCTACATCTATTGCCTGTTCCTTAAGAGTGTGTCTATATCTTACTTTATCAAAAAAAGGTATAATTATCTGGAAACCTGCAGTGTATGTCCCTTTGTATTTGCCGAGTCTTTCAACGATAATGGCAGTTCTCTGCGGAACTATTTTAATCATTGAGGCAATGAGTATAAATCCCAAAAAGATTATACCAATGAGAATGAATGTTGAGCTTGATCCTTCCATCTTAATTATTTTTTAGGTTCGACTATTAATTTAAAACTATCTTTTTCAATTATAATTACTCTTTGACCGTTCTTAATCTCAGAAGCTGATTCGGCAGTCCATGTAGTTCCCTTGAATTCTACCTTCCCGTCATTCATGCCTCCGAAGTCGCCAGTTGCAATTGCTTCTTTTCCGGTAAATTCATCTTCAATGTCATGTGAGTTATCTGTCTTATGAAAGAATTTATTCTTTAAGAAACGCCTGAAAGCCAACAGTGCAATTACAGATGTAACAGCGAATATTATTATTTGCAGGTTTGTTCCCGGAGTAGAAACAAGACAAACCAGAGCCGTTAGCCAGGCACCAACGCCGAAGAAGAAAATAATAAAACCGGGCATAACTAATTCAAGCAAAAACATAACCAGTCCTAACAGGAACCAGAATATTTCAGGTCTGGAGAAAATGTTGTGGATCATATTACAAGATTTTTAAAATTTGTAGTACCAGGTTTTAATCTATCTAGTAAAGATAGTAATAAAAACTGTAGGAACCTCAAAAATGTCGGGGAAGATAAGCAGTCGGCGATCCTATACGCGGAGCGGTTCCTGGAGGACTCTCATCCTTCCACAAAAAGGGTTCTGAATGCGAAATAAATAAATTTCCCCGGACGGAGAATTATTCGTAAATTTATGTAAGAAAATTCTTCTCAAAAAAAGGCCGGCATTCCGGCAATTCTCATCCGTTGATTATACGGGATAACCATCTAAGATATAGATATATAGGCTCTGTATCAAAATTTAAATAACCAAATAACAATGGAAGGAGATGGAGAAATTTTTTGATTATTTCGATGGTCGTTACAGAGAATCTGTTTTAAATCAAGCTCCTGTAAATGACGGGCCTGTTATAACCATTTCACGCTTGACTGGGTGTGATGCGCGGCAGGTTGCTGCAATTCTGGCTGACATCTTGAACCAGCGATACGGAACCACGCAATGGAAGTGGGTCGATAAGGACATTATTTATGCAATTGCAAAGGAGTTGAACTCAGATACCCTTCGCGTTGAGAACTTTTATAAAGGAATAGAATTATCTAGCCTTTCAGAGATGATTATGTCATTTTCAGGAGGTTTCATAAGTGATCTGAGAGTGAAAAAGGCGATAAAGGATGTTGTGTTATCAATGTGCAAAGAAGGTCATATTATTATCGTTGGAATGGGAGGAGTATCGATTGCCCGGAATATTTCAGATTCCCTTCACATACGACTTGTTGCTCCATTTGAATGGAGAGTTGAAAATGTGAAAAAGAAAAAAGAAATGACACTTGGCGCTGCAGAGGAGTATGTGATTGATACCGATGTAAAACGATTTAATCTGATCCAGGCCCTTCTTGATAAAAAGCCAAGAAATATCGATTACCTCTTTGATGCAATTATAAATCGCAGCTCATTCACAATTCCTGATATTTCGGAAATGATTCTTTCACTTTATGAAAAGAAAGTATATCAGGGGATTGAAGCCAGGAAAAAGGGAGTAAGGTAAATATGACGGTAAAGCCATGATATTACCCTACACTGAATAACTGGCAGGAAGATGTGCCACGCTATGACGGGGAAATACCAGAGATCTGTTAATCATTGCAGTTACCCACCCTTTTTATATGGTCTGATATTCTTCTGTCGAGACTCTTTTTATATTCATCCCAGTTGGTAATCGGAAATTTTGCTACCCCGGTGTCCATAGCAGCTTTTGCAACTGCAGGAGCTACGCGGGAAATCAATCTGGGATCAACAGGTTTTGGGATAATATAGTCTTTTCCAAAAGTTAGTTTATCGAGGTTGTATGCCTTAAGAACAGACTCCGGAACAGGCTCTCTGGCCAGAGCCGCCAGCGCTTTTGTAGCTGCAAGCTTCATCTCCTCATTAATAGTGGAGGCTCTCACATCAAGAGCTCCTCTGAAAATATAAGGAAACCCGAGAACATTATTGATCTGGTTCGGATAATCTGACCGGCCTGTAGCGAAAATCATATCGTCTCTTGTCGACATTGCATCTTCAAAGGAGATCTCAGGATCGGGATTTGCCATGGCGAAGATAATAGGGTTTTTTGCCATAGATGCCAGCATATTCTTCGACATAATACAGGCTGCGGAAAGTCCAAGAAACAAATCAGCCCCTACCAATGCCTGTGTCAGCGTATCAACATCTCTGGCTGTTACGAATTCCTGCTTATATTTATTCAGATCCTTCCTTTTGAAATTAATGACGCCTTTTGAATCAGCCATAATAATATTCTCACGCCTGACTCCAAGTGATACATATAATCTTGAACATGAAATTGCTGCTGCACCTGCACCACAAACAACCATTTTCAGATCTTCTATCTTTTTTCCTGTCAGTTCAATTGCGTTGATCAAACCCGCACCGGAGATTATTGCTGTGCCATGCTGGTCGTCATGAAACACTGGAATGTCAAGCATCTGTTTTAGTTGCGATTCAACTTCGAAACATTCAGGAGACTTTATATCTTCCAGATTTATTCCTCCGAATGTAGGAGCTATCTGCCGGCAGAATTCTATCAATTTTGCAGGATCCTTTTCATCAACCTCGATATCGAAGACATCCACATCGGCAAAGACTTTAAAGAGAAGGCCTTTTCCCTCCATGACTGGTTTTCCAGCTAGGGCACCTAAATTTCCAAGGCCAAGAACAGCCGTTCCGTTTGAAATAACAGCAACAAGATTCCCTTTTGCGGTATATTTATAGGCATCCTCAGGATTTTTTTCGATCTCCAGACATGGAAATGCAACTCCTGGTGTGTACGCAAGACTCAGATCAAACTGAGTGCAATATGGTTTTGTGGGAATAACTTCAACCTTTCCATGCCGTCCTCTGCTATGGTAGAGAAGAGCATCTTCTTTTGTAACTTTTGACATTATTTTTTTAATTATAAATTCTACATTTACGAATACAACTAAGTATCATACATATAGCCACTGTGCTATTAGCTATTCCGAAGTTAAAACTTTATTATCAGATTACGTATGAGAATTGTCATTGAATTGATTTTTGTATCTTAGAAAAATATATTTTGTATTAACGACAAATTTAGATATTTTCAACGGCAGTTTTGATAACAAATAATTCTATGAATAAAAATATTGCTATAGGAACAGATATTGGGGGAAGTCATATTAGTTGTGCAGCTGTTAACCTCGATACCGGAGAAGTTATAAAAGATACTTTGACCGGTAAGGCTGTTAATAATCAGGCCTCTGCAAAAAATATAATCAGGATCTGGTCTGATGCCTTAGCTGAGGTGCTTAAGAAAATTCCTGTTGAGAAAGTTAAAGGTATAGGTTTTGCAATGCCTGGTCCATTTGACTATGTAAAAGGGATATGCTACATTAAAGGTGTTGCTAAATATGAAAATCTCTATGGTTTGAATATCACTGATGCTATCTCCGCAAACCTAGGGATTGATAAAGAAATACCAATACGATACATGAACGATGCTTCAGCGTTTGCAGTTGGAGAAGCATGGAAGGGCAGTGCAGCAAAGTTCGACAGGTCGCTCTCGATCACATTTGGCACAGGCTTCGGATCGGCATTTATCAGTAATCTGATTCCGATTGTAGACGGACCTCTGGTACCACGTTTAGGTTGTATCTATCATATACCATACAGGGAAGGTATTGCAGATGATTATTTTTCCACCAGGGGGCTGCTTTACAGGTATAAGAAGCTCACTGGCAAAGAGCTATTGGGTGTAAAAGAACTTGCTGAGCTTGCTTCATCAGATAAAACAGTTATAGATCTTTTTACCGATTTCGGTGATAATGCAGGGCTGTTCCTTGCACCATTCCTGAAAGAATTCAACGCAGGTATTCTTGTGATTGGAGGGAATATCTCACATGCATATAGCCTTTTTGGTGATGTCTTTGAAAACAGACTGAAGTCAGAAAATTGTAATTGTGAAGTTGCCATATCCAAATTGAAGGAAGATGCAGCCCTGATTGGAAGCGCTTATCTGCATAATGATGATTTCTGGAAATCAGTTCAGCACGCTCTTCCATTAATGTAATTCTCCTCAACCTCAACCTCAACCTCAACCTCAACCTCAACCTCAACCTCAACCTCAACCTTAACCTTAACCTCAACCTTAACCTTAACCTTAACCTTAACCTGTCCACATGAATACACAAAAAGCGCGCATCAGTAAGATACTTCCTGTTCTCATAGGATTTTTTGTAATGGGCTTTGTTGATTTGGTAGGCATAGCCACTAACTACGTCAAAGCGGATTTTAATCTTTCGGACACAATGGCAAATTTATTGCCATCAATGGTTTTCTTCTGGTTTCTGATATTTGCTGTGCCTACAGGATTATTAATGAATAGAATTGGCAGGAAAAACACCGTTCTTCTTAGTTTAATTATAACTATCCCGGCTTTACTCATTCCGATATTTACTTACTCATTTGCTTCAATGTTAGTTTCTTTTACAATGTTGGGCATTGGTAATACAATTTTGCAGGTTTCATTAAATCCTTTGTTAGCAAATATTGTTGATGAAAAAAGAATGGCAAGCACACTCACATTCGGGCAATTTGTAAAAGCTATAGCATCATTTGTAGCTCCAATTTTTGCTGCATGGGCTGTTGTGAGATTTGCAGATTGGAGAATGATTATGTTTCCGATATTTTTAGCAGTTTGCATATGTGTTTTAGCATGGCTGTTTTTCACCAAAATTGAAGAAAAGAATGTCGAAACAAGGGTAGCATCTTTTAAGGAGTGCTTCTCTTTACTTGGAGATGGTACAATTTTACTGTTGTTCCTGGGCATTATGGCTCATGTGGGTCTGGATGTCGGTATTAATACCACTGCTCCAAAACTGTTAATGGAACGACTTAACATTGGGCTTGCCGATGCAGGTTATGCAACAAGTTTCTATTTTATTTTCCGTACCGCCGGCTGTCTGTTAGGATCAGGCTTGCTCGCGAAATTCACTTCTAAGAAAGTTTTCATTGTAGGTGCAAGCATGATTTTTATTGGCATTATATGCCTGTTTATTCCTAATAAAACTATAATGTACACCGGTATTGCTTTATTTGGACTCGGTAATTCAAATATCTTCCCGGTAATATTTTCTCAGGCACTTTTACAAAAACCTACTTCTCATAACGAGGTTTCGGGACTGATGATAATGGGTATTTTCGGAGGAGCATTATTTCCTCTGATTATGGGTGTGATGTCGGATTTTGTAGGAGGTCAGTCAGGGGCATTATTTGTACTCTTGTTTTGTGTTGCGTATCTTCTGGCTTTTGTTGCAACTAAAATTAAAACATATACATCCGCTTCATAGAACGCTGCTGTTGTAAAAACATACCAAATGTTATTGCAGCAAGCGTGGAAAAATATCTGTTCATACTCCCACTGTTCCGGAGTTCCCCTTTCCCCATTTCCCCAAATACTCCGGAACATTTTATCCCCCCTTCCCTGTGAGGAATTCCTCCAGTTCGAAGGGGGTTCCATTTTAATAAAGGTTCATAAAAAATAGAACTTTGGCTGCTT
>JBBRSO010000087.1:0-13696 GCA_038245405.1 Bacteroidales bacterium | reverse complement strand
GCTTTGTTCAACAAGGGGCTTGGCATTGAATCGTTTATCCGGCAATATTCACAAGTAATGCCTGAAGTGCCGCTCATCGGTGGCGGCGCTGCTCTGGGAAACGGGCAAACAATCGGGGAATTGATTCCTGAAAGTGAAGACCTGGTTTTACTTGCAGTTGCAGACGGAAGTTACGAATTGCAATCAATAAACATCTATAATAAAACTAATATTTCTGTTGAAGTTAAAAAACAATCACCCCGCCAATTTGAAGAACTCCGGGTTCTGCCTGACGGAGAATGGCAGAATGCCCTGGAATTCTATTTCGATCAGCAGAAAATCCGGAACATCGACGAAAACAATTTTGAACTGATGACATTTTGCGATAACCATAACCGAAATATCCATTGCAGCATTTCGGGCAGTTTCCTGAAAACCGGGGCAAATTTACCAAATGATGGTATCCTGCAATTGGTAGCAACAACCAACGAAGATGCACAAGCTAAATTTGCCGATTTCATTATCGAGGGCGATTCGCTGATTTTCGGATGTGCAGGTGTCCGCTCGCTTCTTCCGCAAACCTGTCTGGCCGGTAAAAATTCACTTTGCCTCTTTCTTTTTGGCGAATTAGTTACTCAAAACGAGATGCCAATGTTTGGAAACCTGATGCTCGCAAAATTTACGAAAAAATGAACAATTTAATAACTCTAAAATAATCATCATGCCACTTTATGAAGATCGGACAAATTCCGAAAACAAAATCAAGGTAAAACCTGAAACAAGGAACTCAATAATCTCAGGAAATAATGAAATCTCCGGGAAAATCTCAGAAATCCTTAAAGCACGTAAAGAAGGCGGGAAAGGGCCATTGAAAATCGCTATAGATGGTTGGTATGGTGTAAACTGGGATGAAATTCTGGATGCTGTTACAAAAATTTCATCTTCAGAAGGTTTTAAAATTTCAGTTGAAGGATTCTCATCCGTGTTCAAATCATCAGGTGAAATCGAGGTGTATAACAAACCATTCCTTACTGAAGATCCGGCATTTGGATATTCGAATACCAACGGGAAGATAGAAGACATACTTGATGCTCAGAAAGTTGAGTCTCTGAAAAATAAGCTGGCAGCTGCTGAAGATGACCTCATAATTGTATTCGGATATGGTTCAGCAATAGCCGGGATGATTCCTTTTTATGATATTATAATTTATGCTGATATAACCCAACAGCAGCTGCTCTGGAAGATGTGGGACGGTAAACTTTCTCCTTTTGGACACGACCAGCCAAAGAGCAATTATTTCTGGAAAGAGTATTACTATACCGACTTTTATCTTTTGCATTATCACAAGCCTTTTGCATTTAAAAACATGCATTACTATCTCGATGCGACCGATACTGCACAGTTCAAGCTTATTCCGAAGCACGCTTTTGACGATATCATAAGCACAATGGTTAAATATCCTGTTAAAGAAGTAAAGATCTTTCAGCCCGGGCCCTGGGGCGCATATCGTTATAAAGATTTATTCAAGGTTGAGGGGCTGGAATGCAATGCATGGAATGAACTTGCCGGTCCGGAATTGAATATACTGATTGATATTGGTTCAGACTTCCTGGTTAACATGCCAGTAATGAACCTGCTGGAACATGCTGAAGAATTAGTAGGCCCGTATATTAATGAAATATTACCTGGTATGATTCCTTTTGATGTATGGTTAAATGATGGCTTTTTCCCCGAACCGGTACCACAGGAAAGAAGCAGCATGCCCATTCATAATCATCCAAGCACCGATTATGTGAGGAGTCATTTTAATGAGCCTCTGGGACGATATGAGACTTATTATATTGCTGAGGCATATGAAGGGGCCAATTCAATAATGGGGTTCAGGGAAGGCGCCGATCTTGAGGAATGGGAACGCAAATGTCGCGAATCATGGGCAAAGCAGGAACCAATTAAGGATTGGAAAGAATATATTAAAATATGGCCAAGCAATGTAGGTGACCTTTATCTCATTCCTCCGGGCACAACTCACTGCCATGGAGGTAATCAGATGGTACTTGAAATGGATACCAGCGCCAGCCCCTGTGGAACTGAATACTCGTTCTTTACATACGATTTCATGCGCCCTTCATGGGACGACAAAACTAAAACCATGACAGCCAAACCGATGAATATGCATCTTGATCATGGATTAGATAACGAGAAGTGGAGGACCGAAGCATATGTGAAGGATAATCTGTACGTTCGTCAGCCCGATGTTATCAAATGGACTAAAGAATATGCTATCGACCGTTACAGAATGATAAAGGAAATGCCTTTTGAAATAGAACGAATTCATTTTACCAAACGGGCTGAATATGACACTTTTGGAAAATTCATGCATATTCCTTCACTGACCGTTGGCAAGCGTATTATAATACGGTCTCTGACCAATCCCGAACTGGAAACTGAGCTTGATATTTGGCAGGCATGTATGATTCCGGCGGGTTTTGGAAAATACGAATGCATAAATATGGGCGAAGGAGCCTGCACACTCGTATTGATCCGCTGGAGGAAAGGGTAATTGCTCAGATGTTCCCCGTATGTATGTTTTAGCCATTATGAGTTTACAGGTTATCGGAGCGCTAATATAATAACTATCAATCTAATCATTTTATGCCAGGCAAATACCGGAATACCAATTTAATAATACTTATCAATCTTACATATTTCCAGGTAGGTTTGCTGATGTCTATAATCAGTGCTCTGATTCCGGAGATAATAGGCAGTTATAAGCTTAGTTATGCACTGGCAGCTACATTGCCATTCGCGTTTTATTTAGCAGTTACGTTGTTTAGTATTCCTGCAGGTATCGCCAATGAAAAATTTGCGCCCAGGAACATATTGGTATTTTCGTTCTCGCTGGCTTTGACGGGAGCATTTTTATTTGCCATTTTCCCTAACTACTTTGCATCTGTTGCTTCACTTTTTATTATAGGCAGCGCAGTGGCAATTGCGCAGGTTTCTGTTGTTCCGCTGCTTCGCAGAGCTTGCGGACCAGAAAACCTGGCTTTCCATTCTTCGCTCAACCAGCTCTTATATGGAGCAGGGGCATTTATTAGTCCGCATGTATATTCATATTTAACCACCAGTTTGCTGGATAAATCTCAGCATCATAATATCTTCATTGAAATTTTATCAGGAATTGTACCGGATAAACTGGAATGGGTCTCAGCTTATTGGTTATTTGTATTGATATTATTAATGCTGATAGTATTGGTAATAGTTATTAAATTTCCTGAAAGGGAAGAGGAGAAAATAGTCGAATTGGAGAATAAAAACGCATACAGGGAATTAATCCGGAACAAACATATTGTTTTATACTTCGTGGCCCTGGTAGCCTACTGTACATGTGAGCAGGGAATAGCCAACTGGATGTCAAAATTCTTCCAGGATTACCATGGACTGGATCCGCAGACTTCAGGCTCATCAATTCTGTCGTGGTATTGGCTGTCGCTATCACTGGGTTGCATCGGAGGCATGGTTATGCTTAAATTTTTCGACAGCCGGAAAGTATTATTTGTACTGACACTTTTTGCTCTTGTCTGTGTGACTCTTGGTATATATGGAAATATCCAAATCTCAAAAATTGCATTCCCTTTGGTTGGAGTTTTCGAATCAATTATGTGGCCAGTCATTATTTCCCTGGCACTCAATTCCGTTAAAAGTCATCATGGTGCATTAACCGGAATAATGTATACTGCTTCTATTGGAGGAGCTTTGGGTCCATTGTTAATAGGGAGCCTTGGAGATAGCTTCGGGCTGCATTTTTCACTAAATTATCTATATATCCCATTTTTATTCATTTTGAGTGTGCCATTCTGGGCAAAACCTTTAATTACAAACAGGACTGTATAATAAATACAATGAGATGTTTTAAAAAAGAAATTATGGGGAAAAAATATTCAATTGTTTTTCTTATTCTATCCTACTTTTCAGCTTCAGGATTTTCACAATACAGCCCTGACAGAATTAACAAATCCGATGGTCAGGTTATCCCTGATATGTCATGGTTAAATCAAAAGGAGGGTCCACGTCCTAATCAGGTGGCGATCTTCCACTCACAGGTGAAGATTCAATCTATTAATCTATAAACATGAAACCAAAACTTCAGACAGAATGAGATTGGATAAATTAAGAACGCTTTCCGATCAGGAGGTACGATCAATCCATGAACAGACTCTGGAAATACTGCAGACCAAAGGAGTAAAGGTGCAAAGTAAGAGGTCAATCGAATTCCTCGGTAGTTTTTCCGGTGTCGATGTGGATCAGACCCAGTCAATTGTCCGTTTCAGGACAGATGTGGTGGAACGTATGTTAGCAAAGGCTCCGGCGTCATTTCCCCTGTTTAACCGCCGTGGTGGCGAGGCGATAACTATCGGCGGAAATGATTTTCATATGATAAATGGCCATTGTGCAATATATACTTATGATGCCGATCTTGGTTTGGAGAGGCCAATGACCTTATCAGACGTGGAACTGTATGCCCGGCTTGCAGATTCTCTTCCGGGCATTCGTATGATTGGTATACAAGGTACTCCCCTCGAGGTAGAACCAGTTCAGTCGTTCCGCTGTGGGGCATATGCCACAATCAGGCATTCAGATAAACCTTTCCACTTCACCCCGGAGACAAGTAATGATAACAGGGCAGTGCTGGAAATGATCAGGATACTGAGCGGTAGCGAAAATCTTAGACAAAGGCCGTCGGTTTTGGTTCAGCATACTCCCATGAGTCCGCTATGCTGGCCGGGAGATATCTCGGAAATGCTCATAGACAATGCCACGAAGGGTATACCCATATCAATTCTTTCAGCTCCTTATTCTGGTGTAACAAGCCCGTATCCTCTGGCCGGACATCTGTCGATCATTCATGCCGAGGCACTGTCAGGAATTGTTATGGCTCAGTTGGCCAGGCCCGGAACAGCTGTGGTCTGGGGCAGCTCATGCGCAACATTTGACATGTCGGAGTTACAGGTTCTGATCGGTTCACCTGAGTCAGTTATTCTCAGGATTGGCGCTGCCCAGCTTGCCGGGTTTTGCCATCTTCCCTCAATGACGACAGCTCCAGACACTGAATCTCATACTCCTGACGAGCAGACTGCCTGGGAAAAAATGCAGACAACATTCTCCTCTCTGGCTGCAGGAACCAACCTTTTGTGCAATGCAGGAATGTTTTCCGGTGCAACTACTGTCAGCCCGGAACAATTGCTACTTGATGCAGAAATGTTTGCCACCTGTGAACGGATAATCCGGGGTGTAGAAGTTTCAACGGAGACTCTTGCACTCGCAGACATCATAGGTCTTCCTGCAGGTAGTTCCTTCCTCGATGCTTATAGTACAGTAGGATTCCTCCAGAGAGGTGAGCATACTACTGCTTCTTTTGCATGCAGACAGAGCACAGCCAGGTGGAAAGAACTCGGCTCACGGTCAGTCGGACAGGCAGCTCATGAAATTATCGGGCAGCTGATTGGGAAACACACCTCACCTGATATCTCAAAAGAAATTCTGAAGGAAATAGAAGAACTCTGTAAGTCTTGAGCCCCTATGCAAAGATTTAATTAATGATAATAAAAATAATAAAACATAAAGCATGGATAATAAACTTCGTATCGACCTTACAATAGTAACAAGCCCGCTGGATTTGGATGCGAAGGAATCGCATCACCAAAAGTCATCATTATTTACTTTAATTTAACAAAATAACTGTCTATGAAAAAGATCCGATTAATCACGCTCATAATGATTTGTTCTGCTTTTTATGCTTTATCTTTCTCTCAAACAGTACTTGATCCGAACGATCAGGGAGTGAAGCTGGCTGAGAGATTAAAGAAGTTTCTCGGGGAGACTGATGTTCGACCTGAATTTGGCTGGTATAATCTGGAAGATCTCCTTTATCATGATCAGCGTTTCGCACCTGAGCTGGAAAACCATCCGGATATCTGGATATTCGGACGTAAGAGAGTATGGGTTTTCAATCGTGCGATGGAGTGGAGACGAGATGAGCAACAGGGAACAATTCTATGCTACTGCCCCACAAACGGGCTGTCACTCACTGGTGAAAAGCAAGTCTCTTCATGGCATTCTGCGCCTCCAAATATTATCAGTCAGGCAGGTGATTATACACTTTTTAAGATGAATTCCGGAAGAGCATGTGATGCTGCGGTGTTGCCTGCTTTCCAGTTTCATCTCGGACAGAATCCCGTTATTGAGATGGATGTAACAGAAACCGATGCTGAATGGCAGTTATGTGTTTCCATCAAAGGACGCGGAGGAGCTCCTATGTTAGCCAGTCCATGGAAAAAAGGGAATGGGAAAGTAACATTTGATCTTGAAAAAGAATTACGAAAGCGTGGATACGAATTTCAGTATCCCGAGCTGCACTTTGCTATCGCCTTATGGACACCAACTCCTGCCGGCAAATCGCAGATTAAGTTCCGGTTAAGCATGCCGGGCCATGGGGCAGTGGTCGCCAGTTTGCCGGTGGTTCGTACAATACAGCGTGCTGAAAAGGATGGTGTTCCCGTCGCTGCGACTGCACTCAGCGCAACAGGTCAATTGCTGGGTGCCGGTAAAGTTCATCTATTTGCTACCATTGCAGGCAGGAAGGTGGCACTTACAGAAGAGGCAGGAGTATGGAAGACTGTCCTGCACAATCTGCCGGTTGGCGATCATGAAGTCACCATCACTTCTGAAGGAGATCTCATCTCCAGCGCCAGGTCAGTTGTTCGAATAACCGATGGCATGTTTTATAAATATGACAAAGTAACCCGATGGGTAAGCAAAGAAGAAAAACCTTTGGGCCCTCTTTCAGGTTCATACCAGGGCACATTTTACTTTAAAGATGCAGGGCTTCCTTCAGAACATATGATTCAGGGACAGAAAGAATGGGACAAATGGGATCGTAAAAAGTCCCCGGGAGTACACATGAATTACTGGGAAGCCATGAAACCAAGGGAATTGGATGAGCGTTTTAATTTCATTGCGAAAAATGGTTTTGACCTAACTACTCTGCACTCTCACTGGGGCCTTTGGGAGAGATTGGATGCTGGTGGAAGAATTGCCCCACATGCAGCAGAACAACTTGCCTTGTATATGAGGGCTGAAAGTAGGTATGGGCTGGCACATTTGCAGGCTCTTGCCTCAGGTCCTTATGGCGTCCCGGATGCAGAGAAGGGTTATGGAGACACTGTTCCCTACAGCATTTATCTGGAAGAAGGATTTAAAATAGAAGATTGGTTTAAGCCGGGTGGGCGATTCAGCGAAATGTTTCATCAGTACATAAAAGATTTTACAACACTTTTCAGAGATGAAACAGCGCTATTCGGGATAACTGCCTCCGGCGAGGGTGATTTCACAGCTCCCGGACGCGCTGAGGATGTATTTAAGATATTCCGGGAACAGGATCCTAATCACATTGTATTAGCTGAAGCAATAATAAGCCTTAATAAACTTCCCGAAAAAATCTGTGCCCCTTATCCACAGGATATGCTTGGTGGTCGTACTTATTCTATTGCGACAAACAAGATAGCCCCGGAGTTCGATCTGGGCGTAGAATTTAAATTCTATAAAACAGTAAACAACGCATATTTGGCTGAAGGAAGCTGGCCTCCGATGCCTGACTATACACGCTTCCATTATGAGGTAAGAAAAGATGACTGGGGTTCCCGCATAAGTTGGACGGGCACCTCGATGTATCGTGTTCGCCTTCGTGAGACACTTTATCTTGGACTTGTGCATCGTTTGCCCATTATGAATACATGGGACGAAGAAATGGCTGAAGATGAGCATCTGATTCTGAAAGAGATCCGGGGTCTGGTAAACTGGGATCAGAAGTTCATTGAACCTGAAGTTGCCGTGTTTGTAAATGACTCCTGTGCAACTACAAATAACCCGGCACGTCAGAAAATTGCGCGGTATGAAGAATCATTTGCCCGCATGCCTTTAGCTTATAGATTGTATACTACTCCGGAACCACCCTCCGGTACACTGGTAACGTTCGATGGACGTCAGCCATTTTCAGTACCTGAATTTAAAAGTAAAGGAGGCAGTCTTCCGGATGAATTGAAGTCCCGTATGCCGCTTGAAATAAGTGAAAGCTATTGTGCCGGTTATACATGGTCTGAGGATCGCCGGACTCTTCTGGCTTTTTGCTACAATACAGCAGACCATCTTAAGGAATACCAGTGGCTTGGAGGAAATTTTCAGCGTAATCCCCAGCCAAAAGATTTCAGGGTGGCGGTTAAGAATGTTCCTGCCGGAAGCCTTCACTACAGGCTTTATGACCTTAATGAAAAGAAAGTCTGCCGTGAAGTTGTCGCTCAGCAGCCTCCGGAATGGTCGCTTGGAGTTACAGACCATGATTTTTTCCTTCTGGTAACCCCCAAATAAGAATTTTAATCCTGATATATTTTAGATCAGAAAGAATAAGACTGGATAAATTACGGACGCTTTCCGATCAGGAGGTACGAACAATCCATGAACAGGCTCTGGAAATATTCCAGACCAAAGGGGTGCAGGTGCAAAGTAAGAGGTCGATGCCAGAATCACTCTGAAGAGTCTTGATTTAAGCGGTCTTTATTTTTGAAACAAAATGAAAGAATACCAGATATCGTTTTGGAATCCTGCGGAATTTTCACATGAGAAGAAAATAATCTTCGGATGTTCATCATTTGGATTTTCTACATCTGATAAATGGATCAGTCCGGGAAATTCTGCTATTACATCCTGGGAACACAAATTAAAAGGGGAAGTGATGACAGGTTCGTACTTGCAGGTTATTCAACAATTAAATGATCTTGATTTTAAGCCTGAATTATGCATGATACTTTTGAGGAAAGGAGAAGGAGCGGAACTGAAGAAAATTCATTGATTTCTGGATTCGCCGGCATAAGATCTCTGATCCGAAAGCCTGTTTTTTCCGGTTCCGGATCTCTCACAGCATTCATGTTTGATGAACTGCTGACAATAAGGGAAAAACCAGTGTTTGGCAATCTGATGCTATCTAGATTAACTATTTTATGACAGTAAAAATTTAACAATTAATACTATTAATTATGCCGTTGTATGAAGATCGGAAAAACTCCGAAAATAAAATTAAAGTAAATCCTGAAACACGAGCGTCGATTGTTTATGGTAACGATAATGTAGCTGATAAGATACTGGATTTGGTGAAAGCTCAAAAAGTCAAAACCGGAAAACCAGTTAAAATTGCCATTGACGGGTGGTATGGAGTTGATTGGAAATCAGTCATAGAAATATTAAGCCAAAAGATCCTTTCATCAGGCTATAAGCTGGAAATCGAACCAATGTCGGCCGTATTTAAAACTCCTGAAGAAATCACAGCATATAAGAAGCCATTTCTAACTGATGACCCGGGATTTGGTTGGTCAAACACCAATGGTAAAATGATTGACCTCATAGAAATGCCCAAATTGGTTGCCTTAAAAGAGAAATTAAAAAAAGCTGCTGGTGACGATGTTATTTTAGTTTATGGATATGGGGTTTCTGTAGCAGGATTAGCCGATGAATTCGACATTCGGATATATGCTGACATGACCCAGCAACAATTGTTGTGGAAAATGTGGGACTGTAATCTGATCCCGTTTGGTCAGGAAGTTCAAAAAAAAGATTATTTCTGGAAAGAATACTATTATTCTGACTTCTATTTGCTGCATTACCACAAGCCATTTGCTTTTAGTAAAATGGATTATTATATGGATATTACCGATTTACAACAGGCAAAACTACTTCCAAAGACCGCTTTCGATGATATTATTGGCACATTGGTAAAATATCCGGTTAAAGAAGTGAAAATATTTCAACCAGGCCCTTGGGGAGCATTTCGTCACAAAGATCTGTTTGATGTTAAAGGGCTTGAGATTAATGCCTGGAATGAATTGGCCGGACCCGAGTTAAATATACTGGTGAATATTGGAGAAGATTACCTGATTAATATGCCTGTCACCAATTTGCTGGAACATCCGGTGGAGTTATTAGGTGAATACATACATACCAACCTGCCCGGCATGATTCCCTTTGATGTATGGTTGAATGACGGATATTTTCCGGAACAAGTTCCACAAGAGCGAAGCAGTATGCCCATTCACAGTCATCCAAGTACTGATTATGTAAAGAGGCACTTTAATGAACAACTCGGCCGTTACGAAACGTATTATATTGCCGAAGCCTATGAAGGCGCCAACACCATGATGGGTTTTCACAACGATGCCGATCTGGAAGAATGGGAACGCAAATGCCGCGAATCGTGGGAAAAACAAGAGTCTATACCCGACTGGAAAGACTATATTAAAATATGGCCAAGCAACGTAGGCGATTTATACCTGATACCTCCCGGAACTACACACGGCCATGGTGGCAACCAAATGGTGCTGGAAATGGATACAAGCGCCAGCCCTTGTGGCACCGAGTATTCGTTTTTCACCTACGACTTTATGCGCCCATCGTGGGACGATACGACCAAAACCATGACTGCGAAGCCAATGAGCATGCACCTCGAACATGGATTTGACAGTGACAAATTTCGTGATGAAGATTATGTAAAAAATAATCTCTACGTTCGTCAACCCGAAGTGATAAAATGGACCAAAGAATACGCCATTGATCGTTATCCGATGACAAAGGAAATGCCATTCGAAATTGAACGTATTCATTTCACCACCCGTGCCGAATATGATACCCAGGGTAAATTCATGCATATCCCAACCCTGACGGTTGGTAAAAATGTAAAAATACGCTCATTGTCAAATCCTGAATGGGAAGCCGATCTTGATCAATGGCAGGCATGTATGATTCCGGCAGGCTTTGGCAAATACGAAGTAATCAATAATGGCGAAGGTGCTTGCTCACTTGTTCTCATAAGATGGAGAAAAGGGTAGTTTTGGTTAGATAAGTGTTAGAAGAATCATGTCAGTGCAGCAGTGCCTGGCATGATTTACTATAAGATTATTACTCCCAGTATTCAATGTTTTAATATAAAAACTAATTATATCATGAAGCGCAGCGAAATAAACCAACTTATAAAAGACTCCATTCAATTTTTTTACAAGATGAATTTCAAGCTACCTCCCTGGGCATTTTGGACACCAGAGGATTGGAAAGGGAAATACAACACATGTAGTGAAGTCGTTGACAATATGTTGGGATGGGATTTAACCGACTTCGGTAGCGGCGATTTCCATCAATGTGGTTTAATTCTTTTTACCATCCGCAACGGAAATATTAAAAAGGATAAGAAACCCTATGCCGAAAAAGCCATGATTGTAGAAGAACTTCAGGAAACTCCCATGCATTTTCACTGGAGCAAAATGGAGGATATAATTAACCGCGGAGGTGGAAACCTGGTGATTGAATTGTACAATTCCGATAAAAACGAAGGTTTTTCGGACCAGTCATTTACAGTTAAAACCGATGGAGTTGTCCGAACTGTTGAGCCTGGAGGTATCATAACTCTTTCTCCCGGCGAAAGCATTACCCTTGAACAAGGCGTTTACCATCGTTTTTATGGCGAAAAAGGCAAAGGAAAAGTTTTTGTTGGTGAAGTAAGTGCGGTAAACGACGATTCGTCTGATAACCGATTCTATTCGCCAATTGGCCGTTTCCCCGATATTATCGAAGATGAAAAACCAATCTATTTATTAGCTACCGATTACAAAAACTACATTTAACGAAACGAAATGTCCAAAATCGTAATTTCAGGAACAGGTTGTGCCCTTGCTGATTATTTGCACAATGAAGTTGAATTTAATAGCCAGTCATTTCACAAATACCAGTCGAAACAGGATGGAGATGGTGGATTAAGTCCTGGCAGGCTGGTTTTTACCGAAGAACTCGAAGTTTTTTCGGATATGCCATATCCTGAAATTCTTCAGGAATTTATTGAAAATAAAGAACCTGACGCATTTAATATTGGCGGCCCCGGACTGGTATCGTTAATCAATACGGCCCAGTTGTTAGGGACTGAAGATTTTGAGGTCAGGTTTTACGGAGGCACCGGAAAAGATAAAACTTCAGGTTTAATTTTCGATATGGTAAATAAAACGCCATTGGATATTTCGAATTACCAGCCGATCAGTGAAAAAGCAACGCCGTTTACCGACGTTTTTTCAGACCAGACTTATAATAACGGGCAAGGAGAACGGACTTTTGTAAACAACATTGGAGCTGCGTGGGATTATTCACCGGAATTACTGGCCGATAGCTTTTTTAGCTCGCATATTGTTTGTTTTGGCGGAACGGGTCTGGTTCCCCAAATCCACGACAGTTTGACCCTGCTTCTGCTTCGGGCAAAGGAAAATAATTGTATTACAGTAGTTAATACGGTTTTCGACTTCCGGAATGAAAAAAGAAATCCTGGAAAACCCTGGCCCCTTGGAGATACTCAGGAAAGCTTGAGGTTGACCGATATGCTGATCATGGATTGCGAAGAAGCGCTTAAAATAAGTGGAGCCAGTTCGATTGAGGAGGCAGCTTCTTACTTTATCACACAGGATGTCACCTTTATAATTACCAACGGGGCAAAGGAATATTTTGCCTTTTCGAACGGTAAACTATTTCAAAAATCAGAATTGATGAGACTTCCCGTTTCTAAAAAAGTGCTAGTTGAATTAACTAAAAATCAATCGCTTAAACGCGACACAACTGGTTGTGGCGATAATTTTGCCGGAGGACTCATCGCTTCCATCGCATGGCAAATCAAATCACATACCATTGGAAATTTTGAGCTGTTGGAAGCACTTACATGGGCTGTGGCATCGGGCGGATTTGCTTGCTTTTATTTGGGAGGCACCTACCTTGAACAACAACCTCACGAGAAATTTGCTAAGGTCGAAGTTTTTAAGAATGACTATGTGAAACAGTTAGCAGAAGGCAAAAATGAGTAATATCAACAAGTTAGTGCTTTTTGGTGCAGGTAAAATTGGCCGGTCATTTATCGGACAATTATTCAGCCGTGGCGGTTATGAAGTGGTATTCGTTGACATAAATAAAAAGGTCATAGATGAAATTAATAAACGCGGAAATTATAATGTGATCATTAAAGGAGATGCTGGTGAGATAATCAACATCAGGAATGTGCGTGGTCTTTATTCTGATGATGAACAACATATAATTGAAGAAATAGCCACTGCCCGTATTTTATCCGTTGCAGTTGGCGTCAACGGAATTCATGGCGTAATTCCGACTTTGGCCAAAGGACTATTAAGACGTTTTGAGAAATTTGAAGGTCTTCCGACAGATATTATAATTGCAGAAAACATGCGAAATTCTGCTGACTTCTTTTTCAGGGAGCTTAAAAACCTGCTGCCTTTAGGGTATCCCCTGAAAGAGCTGGTCGGTCTTATAGAAACAAGTATAGGCAAAATGGTTCCCATCATGCTTAAAAAGGATGTGGAAGAAGATATTCTTCAGGTATTTGCAGAACCTTATAATACGTTAATCCTGGATAAAAAAGCTTTTAAGAATCCTATCCCTCAGATTGAAGGCCTTGCGCCTAAGAATAATATGAAAGCATGGGTCGACAGGAAATTGTTTATTCATAATCTTGGCCATTCATCAGCTGCATATATCGGCTATTTATTTCATCCGGATTTAAACTTTATGTATGAAGTGCTTGCAATTCATGAAGTCTATGACAGGGTAAAGGCAATTATGAGGCAATCGGCAG
>JBBRSO010000086.1:0-13735 GCA_038245405.1 Bacteroidales bacterium | reverse complement strand
GGAAAAGGCGAAGCTTCAGAGAACTCATTCCGGCAGGCAATGTATCTTGCATGTGATATTTTCAGAAACCGCACTATGTACAAAGAGATTTCTAAAAATCCGCTCAGACATCAGGATATTGAAATGCACAGCGATCGTATTGATGAGTTACCCCCCGATATATTTACCCCTGAGTTATAACCATGATAGAATATATTAAAGGTGATATTATTCAGCTCACCCCAACCTATGTTACCATTGAAACCGGAGGAATAGGCTATTCAATTAATATCTCTCTTACTACATATTCAAGGCTTGAAAATAAAAAGGAATTCAAGATTCTGATCCATGAAGTAATAAGGGAAGACAGCCATCAGCTATTTGGATTTTCCGCAGACGAAGAACGCGAAATCTTCCGGCTTCTTATCTCAGTTTCAGGTGTAGGCGCAAATACTGCCAGGATGATGCTTTCCTCACTTAGTCCCGACGAAATTGAAAAAGCAATTTTAGGCTCCGATTCAAATCTTTTGAAGAGTGTTAAGGGAATTGGCTTAAAAACTGCCCAGAGAATTATTATCGACCTGAAAGACAAACTGGGCAAACATGCCGCAAGTGGTGAAATATTTGCATTTGCAGACAATACAAGACGCGAAGAGGCGTTATCTGCATTAGTTATGCTGGGATTTGCCAAAAGCACTGTCTCTAAAACCCTTGACAAGATAGTCAGAGAAGAAAAAAATCTGACCGTTGAAGAGATTATTAAGAGAGCGCTAAAAAACATGTAATCTGAATAAAAGTCGTATTGGGATCAGGAATATCATATAAAAATATTCTGATATTATCGTATCTTCTACTTATCACTTCTTTTCTCTTAATCAGCACTGAAGCAAGTAGTCAAGTTGCGTTGCGGAATAATGCCGCACAGGATACAACCGGCAAATCAATTTTAAAACTAAAAGATGATACCGGTATTCCCTGGGAATCAAAACAAAAAGCTCCGCTTTTCCTCGATAAACCTTCAAATTATAAATCCTCTGCAGTATACGATCCTGAAAAGAATGAATATATCTTATACGAGAAAGTAGGTGCTTTAGATGTCCGCCCGCCTGTTCATATGACTCCTGAAGAATTTAGGAAATATGAATATTCAAGGGCAATGCGCGACTATTGGCAATCGCGTATATCAGGCAATGAGGCAGGATACAGATCGAATCTTATCCCCGAAATAGAGATTGGCGGCGCTGCTTTCGACAAAATATTCGGCAGCAATACTATCAATATTATACCACAGGGATCAGCTGAACTCATTTTTGGTATTAATATCTCAAAAACAGAAAACCCTACTCTTTCAGAAAAACTTCGTACAATACCCACCTTCGACTTCAAGGAGAAAATCCAGATGAACGTCACCGGTACGATAGGTGATAAAATGACTCTTGGCGTCAATTACAACACCGATGCGATGTTTGAATTTGAGAACCGGACCAAACTGCAATATGCCGGAAAGGAAGACGAAATACTGAAAAAGGTTGAAGCCGGAGACGTTACACTGCCGCTTACAGGTACATTAATTACCGGTAGCTACAGCTTGTTTGGCTTAAAAACAGAAATGCAGTTCGGTAAGCTCACCGTTACCACCGTTCTCTCGCAGCAAAAAGGACAATCCTCTGTAATTGAAGCAAAGGGTGGCGCACAGTTGACAGATTATGAGGTTTATGCTGATGACTATGAAGCAAACAGACACTTTTTCCTGTCACAGTACTTCAGAGATACTTACGATGCTTCACTTAAAAACCTGCCGGTTGTCAGCTCAGGTGCGAATATTGAGAGAATTGAAGTGTGGGTCACAAATAAATCAAGCAGCTTTGTGGAAGCCAGTAACAGAAATATCGTTGCCTTTATGGATCTTGCTGAGAATGCAGGTCATATCTTCAACAAGGTGCCGGCATTTCAGGTTGCACCAGGTGTTCTACCTTATCCTGATAATAATGCCAACAGAATGTATGAAGAGCTGACTAATTCATATGGTATGATCCGTAATGTCGATCAGGTGACCAATGCTTTTGATCCTCTTTATCCAGGGTTTCAGATTGGCCGCGATTTTGAGAAGATTGAAAATGCAAGAAAGCTCGACGTACGGGAGTACGATTTCAACCGGGAGCTTGGCTATATCTCTCTCAATACGGCTCTTAACAACGATGAGGTCCTTGCTGTTTCATATGAATATACCATTAACGGCCAGGTATTCAAAGTCGGAGAGTTCTCAACCGATGGGATAACTGCGCCCCAGGCTCTTGTACTTAAACTTATAAAGGGAACGACTCTTAGTCCAAAGCTTCCGACATGGAAACTAATGATGAAGAATATCTATTCACTGGGTTCCGGAAAGCTTGACAGGAAAGACTTTGTACTTAATGTACTCTACCAAGATGATAAGACAGGCAATTCAATAAACTATATTCCTGAAGGAAGTCTGTCCGATAAACTACTTCTCCGGACAATGGGTCTCGATAATCTGAACTCGCAGCTCGACAGGGAACCAGATGGCTTTTTTGATTTTATCGATGGAGTTACTGTGATGGTTGACAGGGGGAAAATAATCTTCCCTGAGATCGAACCTTTCGGAAGCCATCTGAGAAAGATGATTAACGATCCTACCCTGGCAAGTAAATATGTCTTTCAGGAATTATATGACTCAACCCAAACCGTGGCACGTCAGATGGCTGAAAAAAATAAATTCAAGCTAACCGGTCAGTATTCTTCAGAGGGAGGTTCTGTTATCCGGCTGAACGCTTCTAATATCCCGCAAGGCTCAGTAAAAGTTACTGCCGGCGGTGTGCCCCTTACAGAGAATACCGATTATACAGTTGATTATAATATGGGTACAGTGACAATCATAAACGGAGCTCTGATAGAATCCCAAACTCCTATCTCTGTATCATTGGAGAACAATCAGTTTTTTGGATTCCAGACGAAAACACTTGTTGGCGCTCACCTCGATTACAGGGTTTCAGATAATTTCGACATTGGCGCTACCATCCTTCATCTGACAGAGCGTCCTTACACTCAGAAGGTAAATTTCGGTGAAGAGCCTATCTCGAATACTATCTGGGGTCTGAATACTTCATATAAAACGGAATCACAGCTTCTTACTAAGCTAATCGATAAGATACCGCTGTTAAATACCAAGACTCCTTCATCCTTCTCATTCTTCGGTGAGTTTGCCAATCTCATCCCAGGTCATTCTAAAGCCATTAGCAGTGCCGGCAATTCATATATTGATGACTTTGAAGCTAGTGAAATTCCACTTGACCTGAAATCCTTTAATGCATGGACACTTTCGAGTATTCCACAGGGACAGGACCAGCTTTTCCCTGAAGCAAGGTTAAATAATAATCTTATCAGCGGTTTTAACAGGGCCAAATTAGCGTGGTATGTTATAGATCCTCTGTTTCTTAGAAATGGATCTTCAACCCCTGACAATATCAGGCAGAACCCTGCTACCCAATCGAGCCATTTTGTCAGAGAGATTTATGAGAATGAAATATTCCCGAACAGGGAAAGCACAAGCGGAATACCCACAAACCTTACGGTTTTAAACCTTGCATATTACCCCGCCGACAGGGGCCCGTATAACTATGATACTGACCCGGGGCCATTCTCCGGAGGATTAAGTTCAGCCGGGACGCTTAATGATCCGAAATCAAGGTGGGGAGGAATCATGCGTGAAGTTCTGACAAGTGATTTTGAGACCGCCAATATCCAGTATATAAAGTTCTGGGTGATGGATCCGTTTGTTGATAATCCGAATGCAGCAGGAGGGGATCTTTTAATAAATCTTGGAAATATTTCCGAAGATATCCTTCGTGATTCGAGAAAAAGTTTTGAAAACGGACTCCCTGGTTCACCAGACGTGAAGAATGTTGACACCACAGCTTGGGGAAGGGTTCCAACTGTTCAGGCCGTTGTTCATGCATTCGATAATGCAAATGAGTCGCGACAGTATCAGGATGTGGGCTTCGATGGTCTTTCTGACTCTGATGAATCTACATTCTTCACAAATTACCTTCAAAAAGTATCACTCATAACAAATCCCGATGTTTATCAGAAAATTCTAAATGACCCGTCGGGCGATGATTTTCATTATTTCCGCGGGTCTGACTACGACGCACAACAACTCGGAATCCTCGACAGGTATAAAAAGTATAACGGACCGGATGGCAACTCTCCCACATCAGAGCAGTCGAAAGAATCTTATCCCACCTCGGGTTCAACATTACCCGACATGGAAGATATCAACCGTGATAATACGCTAAATGAAACAGAAAGCTATTATCAGTATAAGATAAGTATCCGTCCGGGCGATATTAAAGTAGGATCAAACTTTGTAGTTGATGAAATTGAATCGGATGAAATTAACTTTCCCAACGCTACTAAATCGAGAGTAAAATGGTATCAGTTTAAGGTCCCGATCTCAGATTATCAGAAAGTCGTTGGTCCAATAAAGGATTTCAAGTCGATCCGTTTTATGAGAATGATTCTCAAAGGATTTGAAGAGCCTGTTATAATGCGTTTCGCGAAACTCGATCTTGTTCGTGCAGAATGGAGGAAGTACAACATTTCATTTATGGAAGGCGGGGAGAGGGTTACAGTACCTGAAGCTACCGACGGAACATTCGAAATCAGCTCCGTAAGTATTGAGGAGAACGCAGGTAAATTTCCGGTCAATTATGTGCTGCCTCCGGGATTCGACAGGGTCACCGATCCGCAGAATCCGCAGCTTCGGCAACTCAATGAACAGGCAATGGTGCTGAAGGTGCAGAACCTGGAAGATGGCGACGCGCGCGCTGCTTTCAGAAATGTAAATCTGGATATCCGGCAATATCGTAAGCTGCGTATGGAAGTCCATGCTGAAGCAATGACCGGTCAGCCTTTACAGGATGGAGACGTGACTGCATTTGTAAGGATAGGTTCTGATTATAAGGGGAATTTTTATGAATATGAAATTCCTTTGAAGCTCACACCTCCCGGCCATTATGAAAATGGAAACGAAGACGAGAGAGCAATTGTATGGCCTGCTGAAAACCGTTTTATCATCGATCTTTCTGTTTTGCAGGATGCGAAACAGGAACGTAACCGCCAGATGCAACTACCGGGATCTTCATTAAGCGCTACGGATGTTTTTGTTTACCAGAACGGTTCTGCCAGAGTATCTGTATCAGGGAATCCGAATATGAGTAATATCCGGGTGATCATGATAGGGGTGAGGAATCCTATAAAAACAAGAAGCAGGAGCACAGACGACGGTCAGCCTAAATATGCAGAAGTGTGGGTAAATGAACTTAGGCTTAGTGATTTTATTGAAAACGGAGGATGGGCGGCAAATGCCCACCTGCAGGCACGTCTTGCCGATCTGGGAACAGTAGATATGGTTGGGCAGGTAAGTACTCCGGGCTGGGGAAGCATTGAGAAAAAAGTCAATGAAAGGAGCAAAGAGGAGATAATGAAATACGACATTTCATCAAGTGTTGAGCTTGGTAAATTCTTCCCTGAAAAAGCAGGAGTAAGACTTCCTGTATACGTAGGATATTCAGAGACACGCATAAGACCTCAGTTTAATCCCCTCGATCCTGATATCCTACTGAATGATGCCCTCGATGCCGCAAAAAATAAAGAAGTGCGTGATTCTATACTCAACATCTCTGAAGATTATAGACGAAGAAAGACAATCACCATAAGCAATGCAGGTGTAACAAAAAGAGGAGAGACGGCTCATCCCTGGGACCCGGCAAACCTAAGCGTGAACTATACTTATAACGAAATCTACTCGAGTAATACAAAAACTGAATTAGATCTTGAAAAGAACTACCGAGGCGGAATCAATTATGACTATCAGGCTCAGCCCCGTAACATAATGCCTTTTAAGAATGTAAAATTCCTGAATGCACAAGTATTTAAGATTGTAAAAGACTTTAACTTTTACGCTTTTCCAAAGAGCTTATCATTCCGAACCGATCTGAGCCGGCTTTACAATGAAGTTATTACGCGAAATATAAATAACCCTTATCTGAGAGTAACGCCGGCATATAAAAAAGATTTTGAATGGTCGCGCATCTACGACTTCAAATATGATATTACACGCCAGCTCAAATTCGATTTTACGGCTACAAATCTTTCAAGAATCGATGAGCCGTCGGGAGGCGTTGATAAAAAGCGTTATGGCAGAAGCTATGATAACTGGCGTGATTCTGTACTTACTAACCTGAGAAACGGGGGTAGAACCACTACTTACAATCACTTTATTAATGTCACTTATAATCTTCCCGTAAATAAGCTCCCGCTGTTATCGTGGGTAAATGCCAATGCCCGTTACAGTGCAGATTACACATGGCTGGCAGGTCCATTATACCCCGATAGTATGAATATCAACCTGGGGAATTCACTCAAAAATCATAGCGAACTGACATTTACAGCTATGGGGAATCTTGCAACATTGTATTCAAAAATAAAATTCCTGAAAAATATAGAAAATAATACCCTGCCGGGTTCAGCCAGGAGGATGAAAGCAGAGCTTAAGACTGTTACTTACTCTAAACAGAATGTAAATTTTAAGGCCGATGTTAAAAAGCCGATCATACATAACCTTAAGACAAAGGATGTGACAGTTAAAGTAATCGGGAAGGAGGGACAGGAGATTAAAGGGAAGATGGAGATCGTCAATGACAACAGGGTCAATTTTACCACTTCCGACATAGTTGACGGAGCAAGGATTGAAGTCGAAGGAAAAGTAAAAAAGACCCGGGATCCGCTCATTGTTGTAGGGGAATATATGGTAAGGGCACTGATGGGAATCAGATCTGTAAGTTTAACCTATTCCACTTCACAGGGGCAGTTCCTGCCGGGCTATATGCCTGAAACAGAATATCTGGGAATGACGTCGTACAATGGAAAGCTTGCCCCGGGATGGCCATTCATCTTAGGTTATAGCGACCGGAATTTCTTCGAGCATGCCGTAACCAATGGATGGTTATCAACCGATACGATACTCAACACTCCTGCAATTTATGATAATAAGAGGGATCTCTCTCTCAGAAGCCTCGTCGAACCTTTCCCCGGACTTAGAATAGATGTAAATGCCGACAGGAGGTTCCTCGAATCGCAAAGCGCTTATTATATTGCCGATAGAAATGGTAACTTCCCTGACAGCACTAGGAACCGGATGATCTCAGGAAACTTCTCAATATCAATCATTTCATGGGGTACTTCATTTGAAAAAATTTCTAAGTCGAATGATTACATTTCTCCCACGTTTGAAGCATTTAAGAAGAATATTATTATTATTTCTCAAAGGAGAGCAGCTGACAGGCAGAAAGTGGATCCCAGCTATAACCCTGATTTTGATCCAGTTACCAATGCGCCAGTCGATGGTCCATATAAGAGCGGTTTTGGACAAACATCACGTGAAGTAATGATCCCGGCTTTCCTTGCAGCTTATACAAAATCAAATCCGGAAAAGATCGGTCTCGATGCATTTCCATCTGCTTTAAGAATGATGCCTAACTGGAGAATTAATTTTGAGGGGTTGTCAAAATTTGACTTCGTTCAGAAGTGGTTCAGATCAATTAATCTTATGCACCAGTATCGAAGCACATACCAGGTCGGAGCATATACTTCAAACTTGAAATATGATACTGATGAGGGTGGCATTTCGCGAATCAGAGATCTTCAGAGCAACTTCGTGCAACGCTATGAAATTAACGTGGTAACCATCAGTGAACAGTTTAGTCCTTTGATAAATGTTGACATGAACTGGAAAAACAGCCTTACCTCACGCTTTGAATGGAGAAAGTCACGTACTGTTACTCTGAATATGACCAGTAACCAGGTTGCCGACGCCAGGATAAATGAATTGATATTCGGTGCCGGCTACAGGTTTGATGACGTATCAATTATTCTTAAGACAGGCGGGGGCCAGAGAACACTGAAAAGTGATCTCAATATTCGTTTGGACCTGTCTATCCGCGACAATAAAACCCTTGCAAGAAAACTTATTGAGGATGTAAACCAGCCTGTTGTTGGACAGAGGGTCTTTTCTCTGGGAGCAACAGCAGACTACGTATTAAGTGACAGGTTTAACCTTCAGGTTTTTGCTGACCGTACAATGAATAATCCATTCGTTGCAAATACATTTCCCACATCAAATACAAATTTTGGCTTCAGCCTGAAATTTACACTGGTACAGTAGCTACTTCCTCCTCACCAACGCCCCAACCCCACGAGAAAGATGATAAACTCCGGTCACGGATTGCAAATCCGCCAATCATCAGAAATCGAATGAAATAAAACGATCCCATCTCATTGCCTGAAAATCAGTGACTAGGCGATAAAATAATTGGCTTATCAGATCATTTTTCGATCCATTTTTATATTTTTGAGTACTATTAACCTCAATCATATAGTATGAAAAAATCTAAACCGCGTCTATCTTTCTGGCAGATCTGGAACATGAGTTTTGGATTTCTTGGGATTCAATTTGGATTCGCACTTCAGAATGCTAACGTCAGCAGGATTTTTGAAACGCTGGGAGCAAAGGTGGATAATATTCCTATTCTCTGGATAGCAGCTCCTGTAACAGGTTTGATAATACAGCCTATTATAGGGCACATGAGTGATAATACCTGGAACAGGTTAGGCCGTCGTCGTCCTTATTTTCTTACAGGAGCAATACTCGCATCACTTGCCCTGATTTTTATGCCAAATTCGCCTGTACTGTGGATAGCTGCCGGAATGCTCTGGATAATGGATGCTTCCATAAATATTTCTATGGAACCTTTCAGGGCTTTTGTTGGCGACATGCTTCCTTCAGAACAGCGCACAACAGGATTTGCCACACAAAGCTTTTTTATAGGTACCGGCGCCGTAATTGCCTCAGTACTTCCATATGTTCTTACAAACTGGTTTCATGTTCAGAATACAGCACCTCCAGGTATGATCCCTCTGTCGGTTAAATTGTCATTCTATATTGGAGGTGCAGTTTTTATTGCAGCTGTACTGTGGACAATAATCAGAACGAAAGAGTATTCTCCGGAGGAGTTGAAGGAATATTCATCAGAAGAGAACTCTGTGATAAATAATGACACAGATATTGAAGTTACATACAGCACTGGTCAGTTCCTTAAAAGAGGCTTTTACTGGATCCTCACCGGTGCGGTAATTAGTATGGTAATATATTCCTATTCACTTGAGAAGGAGTTATACATTCTTTCATTGGGAATAGGAGCTTTTGGGATAATACAGATTTTATCAGGACTAGCCGTTTCGCAGGGTAAAACGAACAGTGGGCTTGTTGTTGTATTGAGTGATCTTTTTAACATGCCAAAGACAATGAGTCAACTTGCAATCGTCCAGTTCTTCTCATGGTTTGCGCTTTTCTCAATGTGGATCTATACAACATCTGCTGTTACTTCACATATATACGGCACAAAGGATCCAACTAGTGAACTATATAACCAGGGAGCAAACTGGGTAGGAATTCTGTTTGGAGTATATAACGGATTCGCTGCACTCGTTGCATTTCTTCTGCCCTTGATAGCACGTTACACCAACAGAAGAGTTACACACTGCATCAGTCTTATTGCCGGAGGACTTGGGCTCATATCTATTATTATATTTCACACACCAAAACTCTTAATAATTTCTATGCTTGGTGTCGGTCTTGCGTGGGCAAGTATCCTCGCCATGCCTTATGCGATTCTTACCGGGTCGCTGCCATCAAAAAAAATGGGCACATATATGGGAATTTTTAATTTCTTTATAGTTATCCCTCAGATACTTGCAGCAAGCATCCTCGGATTTTTTGTCCGCGATGTGTTCGGTGGTGAGAGCATTTACGCATTGGTGGCAGGCGGAGTATCTATGTTTATTGCTGCAGTGCTGATTCTTTTTGTAAACGATGTTGATGAAAAAAAAGCCATAAATTAATATGCTGACAGCCGCCTGTATTTTTGATCTTGATGGAGTGATTGTAGATACCGCCAGATACCATTTCCTTTCATGGAAGAGACTGACTGATCAACTGGGGATTCATTTTACAGAAGAGGATAATGAGAGACTGAAAGGAGTAAGCAGAATGGCTTCCCTTGAAATAATACTTGAGATAGGGAAGATGGACCTCAACGAAACACAGAAACTCGAATATGC
The DNA here is from genome assembly GCA_038245405.1 of Bacteroidales bacterium. Lineage (GTDB taxonomy): Bacteria > Bacteroidota > Bacteroidia > Bacteroidales > VadinHA17 > LD21. The sequence continues at coordinate 3,556 of JBBRSO010000086.1, read as the reverse complement.
AACTCTCAAAAATAGCTGGTATGTAGATTATATAAGCAGGATGACTCCTGATGAGATTCTTCCGGGCTGTCTCGGGTTTATTGAAGAGCTCAGAATTGCCGGTATTAAGGTTGCAGTTGGCTCAGCCAGCAAAAATACCCCGACAATTCTGGAAAGAGTCGGGATTCTGCACTTGTTTGATGCCGTAGCCGACGGGAATAATGTTAAGAAAGCGAAGCCCGATCCTGAAGTCTTTCTTAAAGCAGCAGATATATTGGGTGTCAGACCCGGAGAATGCATTGTGTTTGAAGATGCGGCTGCAGGCGTTCAGGCTGCACTTAATGCAGGAATGATGTGCATTGGCATTGGATCGCCAAAAATCCTTGGGGATGCTCATCTTGTGGTAAATGGATTGAATGAAATGAATCTTTTAAAACTCAGATCACTGGTAAAAGATATCCGCTTATGAAAAGTCTTTCTAAAAAGGATGTTTGGCAGATTGTCGAAGAAGGATTCCATCCTGAAATGAACAGAGAATCGGAGAGCATTTTTTCGATAGGTAATGGCTATATGGGTCAAAGGGCCAATTTTGAAGAACAATACACAGGCGACAAAATGCAGGGTAGCTATATTGCTGGGGTCTACTATCCCGACAAGACCCGTGTAGGCTGGTGGAAAAACGGATACCCTGAGTATTTTGCAAAAGTCCTGAATGCTCCTAACTGGATAGGAATTGACATCGCAGCTGACGGCCATGCAATTGACCTGGCAAAATCCAAAATTGACTCTTTTACCAGGATCCTGAATATGAAGAAAGGTTACCTTGAGAGAGCATTCACAATTCAAACTCACGGGAATAAAAGACTTAATATTGAATCGAGAAGATTTGTCAGTATGGCTGATCCGGATTTGGGTGTCATACGGTATTCGGTAAAATCATCGGATTATGAAGGAACCCTTAGCTTCACAATTTATGTCGATGGAGATGTTCATAATGAAGATACAAATTATGGAGAAAAATTTTGGGAAGGAGTAGATAAGGAAAACAATGGAAATGCAGGAGTCCTGGTGACACGTACTCTTAAAACCAATTTCCATGTCTCTACAGGAATGAGTTTTGAATTTACAAAGGATGGTCATGAGATTCCTGTAATAACATCATCTTTTAGCCGCGAGAAATATATTGGCACAACTGTAAACATAAATGTTTCAAAGGGTGAAGAGGTTATTCTCTACAAATATGTTTCTGTCCTTTCTTCTCTGAACAATGAAAAAGAAAGACTTATAGAGGATACTAACTTAAGACTCGATTATGCACGGAAATCAGGTTTCGCAAAGCTTTTCCTGAGACATGTAAAAGAATGGGAACGAATTTGGGCAATCTCAGATGTGGTAATTGAAGGTGATACCGCCGCTCAACAGGCTATTCGATTTAATATTTTTCATTTGAATCAGACATACACAGGGAAAGATGAGAGGTTGAACATTGGCCCCAAGGGCTTTACCGGAGAAAAGTATGGTGGAAGCACCTACTGGGACACCGAAGCTTTCGTACTTCCGTTTTTTCTGAAAACAGCTGAAAAGGAAGTAGCAAGAAAATTGCTTTTGTACCGGTACAAGCATCTTGAAAAGAGCATTGAAAACGCTGCAAAACTTGGATTTAAAAATGGAGCTGCATTGTACCCGATGGTTACAATGAATGGTGAGGAGTGCCATAATGAATGGGAAATAACCTTTGAAGAAATCCACAGAAATGGTGCCATAGCATTCGCTGTCTTCAATTATATCAGGCATACTGGCGATGAAGACTATATGGATGATTACGGATTGGAATTACTCATTGGAATATCACGATTCTGGAGCCAGAGAGCTACCTATTCAGAAAATCTTAAAAAATATGTAATACTAGGTGTTACAGGGCCAAATGAGTACGAAAATAATGTAAACAATAACTGGTACACAAATTCGCTTGCTGTATGGACTCTTGGCTATACCCTGAAGAATATTAAAAACCTGGGGAAAAAAGACCCTCAAAAGCTAGCTGCCGTTTTCACAAAAACAAAATTCGATACTGAAGAAACAGTGCGGTGGGAGAAGATTATAGCAGGTATGCATTTCCCTTATGATCCGGTGCGGAAAGTCTTTTTGCAGCAAGATGGTTTTCTGGATAAGGAATTAATGGCAGCATCGGATCTGCCACGGGAAGAAAGACCAATCAACCAGAACTGGTCGTGGGACAGGATACTAAGGTCGTGTTTTATTAAGCAGGCAGATGTTTTGCAGGGAATATATCTTTTTGAAGATAAGTATGATACTGAAACAATTAAACGTAATTTCGATTTTTACGAGCCAATGACGGTTCATGAATCTTCATTATCTGCCTGTATCCACTCTATAATGGCTTCACGAATTGGTAATATTGAGAAGGCATATGAATTATATTTGCGCACTGCCAGGCTTGATCTCGATGATTATAATAATGAAGTCTGCGATGGCCTTCATATTACCAGTATGGCCGGTACCTGGCTTGCCATAGTGGAAGGGTTTGGAGGAATGAGAATCATGGGTGATAAAGTAGTTTTGAATCCACTTATTCCACCAAACTGGAAAACATATTCTTTTCATGCACGATTCAGAGGAATCCTTTTTGAAGTAATGGTGAGTAAAAATAAAGTCAGTATAGAAAATCTCTCAGGAAAAACAATGGATATAGTTATATGGGGCAAAGAATATAAGCTTGAAGACGCTGGTAAGATTTTACATGATCTGGAATAATTTTCTTAATAATATAGCTCAGAAAATTTTAATAACTCATAATTAAAAAATTCAGATAATGAAAAAACTGCCATTGAGAATTCTCATCCTTATTCTACTGCAGGCACTGCTGATAGCCGGTTGTTCAACAACCGAAAAGAAACAAGAAAGAAAGTCATCATTCACTTCAAGTGTTGTACATCCCGAATGGTCCAAAAATTCAGTTCTCTACGAAGTAAACACCCGGCAGTATACACCGGAGGGCACCTTCAAAGCTTTTGCGGGACATCTTCCACGTCTGAAATCCCTTGGAATCGACGTGCTATGGTTTATGCCGATCTTCCCAATCGGAGTTGAAAACAAAAAAGGCGAATTGGGCAGCTATTATTCGGTAAGAGATTATTTAAATGTAAATCCCGAATTCGGAAACCTCGACGACTTCAAAGCTATGGTAGTAAAAGCTCATGAGTTGGGGATGAAAGTTGTGATAGATTGGGTGCCGAATCATACATCGTGGGATAACAAGCTCACCATTGAACATCCCGATTGGTATGTTAAGGATTCCGCTGGAAAATTTACTCCGCCTATTGGTTTTGACTGGACAGACGTGATACAGCTTGACTGGTCGAATAAAGAGCTTCAGGATTATATGATCGATGCATTTAAATTCTGGATGAATTTGGGGGCAGACGGCTTCCGTATTGATCATCCGAACCAAACTCCGCCTGCATTCTGGGAAAGAGTAAGATTGGAATTGAGTGCGATAAAGCCAGTTTTGCTGATAGGTGAAATTGAACAACCGACTACCTACCTCGAGAAAGGG
>JBBRSO010000085.1:0-13845 GCA_038245405.1 Bacteroidales bacterium | reverse complement strand
TGTGTTAACCGGCTTAACTACGATCGACTTATAAATTATCGTTGTAACATTTCCCAAATTCTAAGTTATAATAACTCAATGCCTGACCGCATTATTTCACTTACAAATGGATTCATTTCACTCTATTTCATGATACCTGACACCACACGCGTGGATAGAGTATGCAGAAACTACTCCAACCGTGAGTCTGACTGAAGCCAAACTAAGATGGGCAGAGCAAAAAAAGAAGCTCCGGAAGCTTATTCGATAAGGATAACCGAACACGCCTTACAAAATCTCGATAATATTACCGGCTATATTGCCTATATAATGCACGAGCCTTTAAACGCTATTCATGTAGGCGATGAGATTATAAGGACTATCGGTCGGGCGATATAGAATGATTTTTATGAAATACTAAAGGAGGCTGTGATGATTTTATACATGAATTAAATAAATATATTAGAGCAATGCAGATACAGAAATATCCTCATCTATACCTTCCCAGTGAATACCTACGCCTTTACCGATCAGTCTCCAGTTTTTAAGTTGTTCTTCACTTGCTTTTCTTAACCGGGGAAACCATAATAAAGGAACTCCAATCTCCCTTCCATCCTGCAGAAGTACATACAGCATGTCTTTGTTGAACCATACCTTAGAAGCAAGTACATTTACTGATTTATTTGCTAAAGTGCTCATTCCATTTTTCTTTTATAAGTGCCTCATTCCCTTCAATAATCTCACTAATCTCTCTCAATTCCTTACTTGTGAATCCATAGTTTACAGCAACGAAGAGGGGGTCAAGCCAGAACTTAGAATAGTTTTCTGCTTTTTCAATATGAATATGTATTGGTTCATTTTTTTCATTGCTGAAGAAGAATAACCTATAACCATTTATATTTAATACTGTTGGCATCTATTTGCAAATATAATAAAAACCACAGATGTAAGCATGTTTTGCAGATAAGTTCCTCTCAAAATCAAAGGTCCGTAAGATACAAACATGGTTGGGCTGTTCCTTTGAATATCAATAAATTTTCTCAGATACTCAAGAACTATTATGGAACCTTCCTAACTGCGGGTCATAGAACCTCGCCCCGTAATCCTGTTAGTCTACTCAGATAAAACAACTCTCCTAAAAGCTGCAGGAACTCCGAAAACAGATGTTATTCAAAGAACTTTAATTTCAGATAAAAATAAAAATATAATTTCAGTTAACATCATATTTTAACTGCCATTTTATCACTGCTTCCTCTATTAACTCACTGGTAGTTAAAATATCCTTTTGCTTTCTTAGTTGAAAGCCCCGCATTTCAAACTTATCGTCAACCTTATTAAAGTATATTTTTAGAGCATCACAGTTTTTACAAGAGTAGAAGTGCTCATATTCATCATTTTCGACCTTTTCCAGGCCCATTCTCTTCAACTCTTCGTCAGTTAGATCCATTAAAGCCTTCGATTTTATTACTTCAAGCTTCTTAAAATCAATCTCCTCTAAAAGAGCTTCAGCCTTTTCTTTATAAGTTAATCTGAAAAAGTTTTCTGCATCCTTGAAAAAGTCTTCCATTTTCGATTGGTGAGAACGATAGACTTGTCAACAGGACTCCGGGTTCAACACCCATATAATCAGCCTTTTTCATCTCTTTAACCGATTTGGCAGATGCCGTCTGCCAAATTGATCCGGGAAGTGAGAGAACAGAAAGTACCTGATTTATATTTGGATAAATAAGATAGATCTGACGGCAGTTGCGCAGGCTCCTTTCCGATAAACCTTTTATATTTTTACTTCTCAGCCTGTCTGCAATACTTCTTAATAGTTCCGCCCCGTATTTTGCCCGGTCCTCACCATTTTGCTCATACTCCACAATATAATGTCCAAACAGCCAGTTACGGATGGTCAATGACTAGTTGACAGCTGATACTGCCTTCTCCTGTAAATAATTATGTGTTTTTTCAAAGACCTGTATTAACTGATCAAAGTTCATTGTCACTGGTTTTTATTAAATCAAAAACTGATACGTCATTTTCATGTGCAAGGTGAACAAAATACTCGATGAACTGCATATGAGCCCTTCTCGCTCTCTCACTTCTTAACAGACCTCCCATCATAAGGATACCAGGTTCCGTTAATGCATATTCTCCCTGGCTTGTTTCAATCATAAAATCAGGTGGGAAACGTGATCTGTTGTTCCTGATCCTTTCCCTGAGCTCCTTTATCTTCACCTCGTATAGCCCTGCAATATCGACTTATCGTATCGTCTTCTAAATCAGGAAACACATATTCGACTGCCGTATTATCAAGATAGTACTGCTTATTTTCGTATGGTTTTATATATTTAACTTTGCTTAACCTTTATCACTTGATATCATCTTGTTTATAAAGATGCTACCTATATCAAGCATTTTATAGGAATAGAGGCTATTAAAATTCAACAGATAGTGATTTTGAGCGATGTTGGTTCTATTAGTAACAGCCAGTATACTATCACTATCAAACCTAATTTCAATATTTCTGTTCCCACTATCTGTAAACCTATATTCTAATCCGATATACCCTTTGTTGGCAATTTCCTTGTAAGTTTCCGCTTTTCTATATGGACTACAAGATGATAGAATTATAGCCAATAATAGCACATATTCTTTTTTCATAAACGATGTTACTTTGACCACCATACTGCAGGATTATTAAGATAAATATATTGCTGATTTATACCCGGCTGGTCAACCATAACCTTAAGTAAAGCGGGATTAATCTGATTCATGTTTGTTATTGTTTGCTGGAAAGCTCCCGCACCTTTACCCAACAATAATAGATTTTGTCGGTTATTTAAATCTATAGCTGGGACATAATTCAGACTCCCAGTGAAAGCATATTGTGCTCTATATGCCGATATTTCATGACTGGCTCCATAAGTAGAACTAGGAGTTCCAGATGCATCGACAGTAAATTCACCTCGTGCTATTTGACCCCCATGCCTGGGTTCATGAAGATTATTTTTGTTATCCGAAAACATTGTGATCTGGTTATCTCCTATTTTTGATGTTACAGGCAACCCAATACCATTACCATCTCTTACTGTATTAGAATTATCACTAGCATTAGCAAAGCGAAACTCTGTACTCGACTGTCCCATATCTTTTACATCTTGCCCAGTCTGTCTAAGTTCTGAACTCCGGGCTCTCAAATCTGAAGCATCTTTACCCTTTGCTTCTATCCGTTCTGCTTTAGAGTCGAGCCTTTCCCCTCTTCTTTCAGTTCTTCTTACAATTCTTTCCGCCTTTTTTTCATTGGCTTCATCAAACCACATCCCATCAGGGTCAATAAACCTAATAGGATTATCTGCACCATAAGTGTATGGAGACCATCTTCTTCCATTTTCGGCTAACGGGTCAACCGTATGCCACCTCCCGATCTGAGGATCATAGAACCTTGCGCCGTAATCGTACCAACCTAATTCAAAGAACAATTATACTATCGATGAGTATAGTATCAGATCATCGCTGCCCGTATTCCCGATAAGTAGTTCTTAATAGAAGAATTGCTTAATAAGATTTCTTTTTTATCTGCTTCCAATTTAATTTCTTTATTCCCGATAACCAGTGATTCTAATGGAATCCCAAGGTATCTGTTTAATAGAATTATCATTTTCAGAGTGAGTGTTCTTTTCCCATTTAAGACTTCAGAAACACGCGTTTTACCTCCGAATAGAGGTGCGATATCCGATTGTTTTAGGTTCATCTGGTCCATCCTGAACTTAATGGCTTCAATTGGATCAGGAGCCTCACTGGGAAGCTGCTCCCGTTCATACTTTTCAACAAGAAAGGAAAGTAAATCCAATTCTTCGCCTTCGGGACTATTTGGTTCGATAGCATTATCCGTGCTGTTTATAAGACAATATATCTTTTTACAGGTTTCTTTATACTCTTTTTCTGATTTTAATATTTTATTTTTCATAGTTTACTGTATTAATATCAATTTTATCGTATTCCTTATGAGTACCAAACCAGACGATAAATACTATTTTCAATTTGTATTCAATATCGACGACCAGACGATACTCATTCCCCTTAATATTGAAAACAACTCTTTTTGAACTTATTATGCTTGCATTCCCATATTTTACTTTTAATTCATTTGCATTATCCCAGCTGGTGTATTTAATTTCGTAGATCCAAGCTTTAATAGATTCGAAAGCAGGTTTATATTTACCTGATCTGCAATATCCGGATAATGTGCTTTCCTTTATTATTCTCATACCGTGCAAAGGTAATGATAAGTTACCAGAAAAGGTAACTGGAATAACTGTCAACCTGTCCTATAACCCGGGTTCCTGTACCGTCTGCCGAAACAACTGCCCTGGTATTACACAGATGAGCCTTCAGAAAATATTCGTATGTGAAAGAACTTGTGGTCTGGTATTCCACCACTCCCTCTTCGGTATGAAGATACTTAATTAATTTATTGTAGAATTCTGTTTCTCCACAATAATCTATTGTTGTTGTAAGAGTTCCTCCCGTATATACTTTCTTTGACAGCTTGGTTCCTGCTGCATCATAAATATATACTATTGAGTCGCCTCCCTTTGATATTCTGCATGGCAAATTTAGCAAATTATATTCAATCAACAGTCATATTGCCGTTCTCATCATATTCATAGTCAATACCTCCAAGGTGTCTATCGATAAAACCAAGCTCCTTCTCTCCTATATTGGATACTGCTTTAATCTGGGTCCACTGTTGATATAGGAATTAGAAAGCAAATAAGTCAATTTTTAACGATTTTTGATTATTCTTTGAAGTAACTTATCTTTGTCAAAATCCACAAAATATGAGTAAGATTTAATTTTGTAGAAATGAGTGAAGAAAATTATATAATAGATAAAAAAGGGCGGACAATAGCTGTTCAGGTCCCTATAAAAACTTATGAGAAGCTTGTGGCTGATTCAGAAGAGCTAGATGATATAAAGGAGTACCGTAAAGCCAAAGCTCATAAAGGTAATGCCATCCCTTTTGAACAGGCTTTCAGCGAGATTGAAAAAGCCATTAGATGACGTATGCCATTCTAATTGAGCGTTACGCCCAAAAGCAGATAATGAAGCTGGATAAGAAGGTGTCCCGGTCATTAAATCTGCAATTGCCGCTCTTGCCGATAATCCCCGGCCATACGGCTACAAAAAACTAAAAGGCGAAGATGCTTACCGTATCCGTGTTGGTGATTATCGGGTTATCTACGAGATTGACGACGGTAAAATTACTGTTACAGTGGTCTCAGTTGGGCACAGAAAGGATATTTATAAATAACAGATTAGTTATGAGTAACTCTTTTTTGCAATACATTTTTAAGCTTCTCACCAGAATATTCAAATAAAAATACAGTACCCTGACCGAACATCGATGCTGTAAGGTAATCCGAACTTTTTGACTCCCTTAGCACCTCTGCGAGTAGGAATCCATCTCTGTACTCGGTAAAGAAGATTAAAAATTTGCTTCTTCCTTTACAACTTGAAAAGCCAGCAATACTATCATTTATTTTATAATCATCTTCTTTAAACTTACCATTGGATATATATCCTCCTATGATCTTCTTGGATAACTCAGTCTGATAAAACCAACCTAATACATCAAAAGGTATCAATTGACTTGAGACTCGTATCTTAGAATAATTCTCACTCGGTTTACCTATGAAGCTATCACCTTTAATATACTCCATTGCCTGAGAATAGTAAATCATTATAAGTTTAGCATTCTCTTGGCTACTTACATTCAAACTAATTCCAAACAAAATAATTATTGTATAGAAAACTCTTCTCATTTTATTTTTATTTTTCCTTGATAATTAATTTGATTTCTCTTTCCATTAAAAGGAATGTAAACGTGTTCATAACCTGGTCTTCCATTAACTGCTCCATTGGATACTCCGTGATATTGCGATCTGATGCCATAGATGGTGCCATTACCTAAATATTTGTTTATTGGATTAGTGTCCAATTCCCCTCTAATTTTATTCATTTGGTCAACGGTAGGCCCTTTAGCGCCTTCAACATCAGTATCTGGTAAACTTCCTGCAAAATCAGTATGGTGAAGTTCATGCAAAAAAGTCATTCCAAACCCTAACGTTTTTGAATTTAGATTTCCAGAAGTACCATCTATGAAATTTTGAATTTGAGTTGGATCTAATCCAATATTATTGTCCTGTGTTGCACTGCCTGCACCATCTCTTAAGCTAACATTTATAAAGCTCTTTGTATCACTAGCAGCATTTGTTAAAAAACTCCTAGCCGTGGCACTTCCCATTTGATTGCCCTCATCATCAGTCATAACTTGAGCATTTCCTTTATCATCGGTGCCATACGTCAAATTACCATTCTTGTTAACACCAATGCTATTTAAGCCAGTTTGTTCTGATAGATCTGAAAGGATATTAACTAATGCTTTAATACCTCCATCACGTAAGACACCTGAGAAATTTATTGAATCTCCATTAACATCAATAAATAAAACAGGATTATTTGCACCATATTGGTAAGGTGTCATCGAGTGATACTTTTCAGCGAAGGCATCCTGGGTAGTAAACCGACCTATTTGAGGATCATAGAACCTTGCGCCGTAATCATACCAATCCAAAGCAACTCCTCCAATACTTTTACCTTGCAGCTCTTTACCATTCTAACGGTATTTATTATCTGAACCAGGATTGCTGATAGCCGGTATACCTGTATGTGCCATTCCGAATGCATAATAACTGTCAACCTGTCCTATAACCCGGTTTCCTGAACCGTCTGCTGAAACAACTGCCCTTCCGTCTCTCCGTAATAATCGATCGTTGTTGTAAGAGTTCCTCACAGGGTTGAGGAGTGATCTATTCTTAAATCAAATTCTACTGCCTTACTATTTAACTCACCACATTTACCGGTTTTCCTTCGATAAAAGCAGCTACATTACTTACAGCCACTTCCATCAATCTTGTCCTTGCCTCTTTTGTTGCCCACGCGATGTGAGGAGTGATCAGACAGTTTTTTGCCTTGAAAAGCGGATTATCCTTTTCAGGAGGCTCCGATGAGAGTACATCCAATCCGGCACCAGCAATAATTCCCTTGTTTAACGCATCAGCAAGGTCACTTTCTACAACAACTGGCCCTCTTGAAGTATTTATCAGGAATGCTGATCTCTTCATCCTCTTCAGACTCTCAGCATTAATCAGTCCTTTCGTCTCAGGCGTTAAGGGGCAATGAATACTCACTGCATCAGATTGTTCCAGAACTTGATCTATTTCCGCCCACCTGAAATTTTTCCTGTCAGGCTGGTCAGTATGATGACGGCTCGATGCGATAATATTCATACCAAATGCTGTTGCAATATCGGCTACCTTTTTACCAATAGTCCCAAAACCGATAATCCCAAAAGTCTTTCCTGATAACTCTAAAAGTGGGAAATCAGAATAGCTGAAATCCACAGAGCTAGCCCATTTACCATTCATAACCGAATCACTTTGTTGGCGCACATGATTACAAAGCTCAAGCAAAAAAGCAAATACAAGCTGTGCCACCGACATTGTGCTGTAGGCGGGAACATTTGCGACAATGATGTTTCTTTTTTTTGCAGCTGCAATATCTACAACATTATATCCCGTTGCCAGAACTCCGATATATCTAAGGGTCTGCAGGCTGACTAGGGTTTCTGCGGACAGAGGAGTTTTGTTTATAATTAATATCTCAGCACCCGCTGACCGTTCGGTGATTTTTTCCGGGGGTGTTCTGTCATACAAAACTACTTCACCCAATTTGTTAAGACCGTCCCAGCTCAGATCGCCGGGATTTAGGGTATGGCCGTCGAGGACTACTATTTTCATGGAGATGATTTTTAAATACAGACAAACTTAAAGAAAAATTTAAACTTAAGGTATAGGGTACAGGTGGCACGTTGCACAGGCAATGGGCACAGGGGACGAGGCACAGAGGACAATAGAATTTATTGCTCTTTTTTGTAAAAATTAGTGCTTTCGAATATCTTATCAGCCGATTTGGCCACAAAGCCATTATACAACTTCCCGTTTGAATCAGGGTATCTCTGTGCGAATTCGTAATAACAACATGGCACGTCAAAGGTGCCTTCGGTGAATTTAACCTTAACAATGTCAGCAATTGTACTCGATTGCTGAAGAAGATCAGCCGGTGTTCCTTTTATCTCGCCACCAGAAGAGTTCAGTTTGAAATTATTCATTTTAAGAAGGTCATTTACACTCCCGATTTCATTGTACTTTCTCAATGAATTGATACTTACAGTGAAATGGTTCGCGCGGAACCCAAAAACGTAAAACCACGCAGCATATTCCGACTCTTCCCTTAAACGGTTATACACTTCAAATAATAAAGGCCTGAATAATGAACCTGAAAAAATCAATACTTCATCTTTCAGTTTTGAATGATCAGCCTTTGAAAATGCATCTTTTAATGCTTTTTGTGTGTACTCAGAACATTCTGAGGTAATCAGCTGGCTTATGAATATCCGTGGTGCGGTAGTGTCTCCCGGTAATTCAAAGTGACGGGCAAAAAGATGCTTTTCTTTAAAATCATACTGACCTCTTGGAACATAGCCGTTTGAAATAAAAAGCTTTGCAAGTACATCAATGTTTATTTCAGGATAATCCAATGTTCTGAATGCAATATGATCATTGACGACTTTCTCGCCTTCTTTTAAAAACAGATTGTGAATTGCACCGGCAGAAGGATTTTGAGAGGTGTAATCATTCCAAAGACGGTCGAAGATTGCATCAAGTTTCATATGCTACATGTTTTAAATTCTTTCTTCAGTTTGCTTAATTAACAAGATTTATGGCATGCTTGTTCAATAGTAAACCACCCCGGCCCGGTATAAACTAGTTATTTCTTCTGAAGATTTGTGGTCCGGGCCACCCCTCCTTGAAAAAAGGAGGGGAAATTTATCCTCGTTTATGTATTGATTATATGATAGATACTGTTCTTAGCTTGATGGCTGTGACTTTAATCCCTTCCTGTGTTTTCATAGCCCCCCAAATGGGGGGTTGGGGGGTTGCCTGGAAAAAACTGAGATCCCGGGCCTATCTGCTGAAGAGATATTGCAACTTTACAAAATACTGGTATCCATATTTCAATGTCACTGGGATACCTTTTAACCATGCGGGATCATCCAGCTTTCCTGAGAGATTTAATGCCGTTTCTATTCTGACTGCATGAAATTCGGGCATTAAAGTGTCAGGATCAGTTACTTCCGCTTTTATCCTGTAATTTATGCCTGCAGCCAATAACAGCACAAATAATATATATTTAAAGCAATTTATTTTCATATCCATAATTATATTGCAAGGCCGCAAGATTAGAAATAATTATTTAAAATTTAAAACATAATTGACCAATTGCTCATCCGAGGAAACAATTGTAATATTTTTACACATCCTACTGTCTATTTATTTGACACATCAATTTTATGCCAATTATTTATAGTATTGATATTGTGTTAATTATAATTTTGGCACATTCTTTGGTTTCTATAGTCAGGTATTAAAAATTATGAATTTGGAATTAATTTAAAATGAAAAATATTTTAGCAATAATAACACTGTTTTTTATCTTTTGTTTCCATGAATTAAAGGCTCAGGAAAAGAAGTGGACACTTGAAGATTGTATAACTTATGCTGTTATAAATAATATTAGTCTGCAGCGTCAGAGACTTCAGACGGAAGTGGCAGATGTAAATTATTTTAAATCGAAAATGGACCTCCTGCCATCATTAAATGGTGGAGCAGACGGAAGCATACAATATGGCCGATCAATCAATCCGAGCACAAACGGTGTTACTTTTCAGCAAAACTTCAGAAATGGATATGCACTGACTTCAAACCTGAGGTTGTTTAACGGATTGGCAGCAATAAATACCCTTTCGGCCAACAAATTCATGGTTAAAGCCGGTGTTGAAAATGAAAAAATAGCCAGGAATACATTAATAATTGATATAATGGGGCAATACTATCAAGTGCTCTATGCAAAAGGACTCGAAGACGCCTCAAAAATGCAACTCGATCTTTCAGAGAAACAGCTCTTCAGAATATCCAAAATGGTAGAAACCGGCAAAGAAGCTCTTTCAAAACAATATGAAATTGAAAGCCAGGTTTCTGCTGACCATCTAACCTATACTATTGCACAAAATACGACCAGTCAGGCAATAACAACCCTCCGGCAAACTCTTAGGCTTGATCATGACTCTGAATTTGATATTCAGATGCCTGATCTGAACAATACGCTGATTACAGACACTAGTTTCAATGCCGATAGTGTTTATACAATAGCTGCCACAACCTTACCCCGTTTGAAAGAAATAGAATATGAACTCAAAGCTTCAAAACGTCAGATTGCAGCAGCCAGAGGCGCGATGTTACCCGGTCTTTCGGTGGGTGGTCAGATCTTTACCGGTTATTATACTCTTCTCAACGATTCTATCCCTCATGATTCATTCTCAACGCAAATGAAGAATAACTTCGGTCAGGCAGTATACGCTTCAGTGAACATTCCGATCTTCAATAATTATTCAACAGGCCACACCATTAAAATGGCGAAGATCAAAAGAAAAGATAATGAACTGAGACTCGAGCTTGAGAAAAATAATTTGTATACCGATATTGAAAATGCATGTCTTAATTATAACAGGGGAAAAGACGAATTTTCCGCTGCAAATGCCAATTTTTATTATAATACAAAATCCTTTACTGCGGTAGAGAAAAAATTTGAATCCGGTCTTGTAGATGTTACCGGTTACTCCCTGGCGAAAACAACATTATTCAAGGCTGAAACTGAAACCCTCAGAACAAAACTACAACTGCTCATAAGAAAATTGACGATTCAGTTCTATACCACGGGGGAATATGAGAACATTGATTTTCCGAAGTAGTAAAGATTGAAATGACAATAAATTGAAATAATGTAGAAATAAATAGAAATAAATTGAAATAAAATGGACACCCCTCAAGAAAACATGGATAAAGTAATTCCTAAGAAAAAAGGTCTTCAAAAAAAGCATATTGGATTTATCGCCATCGGTTTGGCGGCAGTTGTCCTGATTTATATGGCGTTTTTTGCCGACAGGACTTCTACTTACAAAGTGGAAAAAGACAAACTCATAATAGAAACTGTCACAGAAGACCAGTTCAATGATTACATAACGGTTCCCGGAACTGTTGAACCTATTACCACCATCAAACTAGACGCCCAGGAAGGCGGTCGGGTTGAAGAGAAAGTTATTGAAGAAGGTTCAATGGTTAAAAAGGGCGATGTTATCTTACGCTTGTCCAATCCCGACCTCTATCTTAATATCTTAACCAGCGAGGGAGATCTTGCTTATAAAGAGAACCTGCTAAGGAATACACAGATTCAGATGGAACAGGAAAAGCTTCAGATTAAAAGAGAGCTTATTGCACTTAAGTATGAAATCGAAAGAAAGGAGCGTAATTTTCATCAGAATGAAATTCTGATGAAAGACAACCTTATCTCTAAGGAAGATTATCTAAGATCAAAAGAAGATATAGATCAGGCAAATCAATCCAAAGCGCTTTTTCTTGAACGCCAGAAACAGGACTCCTTGTTTCGTTCTGTGAATGTTGAGACAATGAAAAATGACCTCCTGAATATGAGGAGAAACCTTTCTCTCGTGAAAGACAGGGTAAAAAACCTTGATGTTAAAGCTACTGTCGATGGACAGCTTGGGCTTCTGACTCCTGAAATCGGTCAGCAAATCAATCGTGGTGAAAATATGGGACAGATAAATGTACTTACATCATATAAAGTTACAGCACAGATTGATGAACATTATATCGACAGAGTAAGAACACAGCTTGATGCAACCCTCGACAGACAGAGTAATAAGTTTAACCTCAGTGTAAGAAGAGTTTTTCCCGAGGTACGAAACGGAACATTTAAAATCGAAATGATTTTCCGCGACAGTATGCCTGATAATATCAGAACGGGACAGACATATTATATAAGCCTGCAGCTGGGTCAGCCAAAAGTTTCAGTGCTCGTACCGATAGGCGGCTTCTTCCAGGAAACAGGCGGACAGTGGATATTTGTTCTCGATCCTTCGGAGTCATTCGCAACCAGGAGAAGTATTTCAATTGGCAGAAAGAATCCAAAATACTATGAAGTTCTTGAAGGTTTGAAACCAGGTGAAAAGGTAATCGTCTCAGGTTATGAAACTTTCGGAAAGAATGAAAAACTAATTCTTAAAAAATCTAAATAATTCTTAATAATTAATGTCATGATTAAAACTAATGATTTAACAAAGATCTTCAGAACGGAAGAAGTTGAAACCACTGCACTCAATAAAGTGACTATCAATGTAAAAGAGGGTGAATATGTAGCGGTAATGGGTCCATCGGGATGTGGTAAATCCACGCTGCTTAACATCCTCGGCTTACTCGATAATCCAAGCTCAGGAAGTTACATTTTTAACGGCACTGAAGTAGCAAATCTGAAGGAACGTGACAGGACAATCTTCCGTAAAGGAAACATTGGCTTTGTTTTCCAGAGCTTCAACCTTATAGACGAACTGAATGTTTACGAAAACGTGGAGCTGCCGTTGATCTATCTGAAAATGAAAACAGCCGACCGCAAAAAAGCTGTTGAAGATGTACTCGAAAGAATGAAAATAGGTCACCGCGCAAAACATTTTCCACAGCAGCTTTCCGGAGGTCAGCAGCAGAGAGTAGCTATTGCACGTGCAGTTGTTGCTAATCCAAAACTCATCCTTGCTGATGAGCCAACAGGTAACCTCGATTCAAAAAATGGGATAGAAGTTATTAACCTTCTTACCGACCTTAACAAAGAAGGTACAACAATTATAATGGTTACCCACTCCGACAGGGATGCCAGCTATGCTCACAGAATTGTGAATCTGTTCGACGGACAGGTTGTAACCGAAAAGGCAAAAGTGATGTAATTGGGTTTGCGGGCTGCAAATAATCAAAATTTCCCCTCCTTTTTTCAAGGAGGGGTGGCCCGGAACGCAAATTTTTTCATGCAGAATCCTTATCTCCGGGACGGGGTGGTTGATTTTATAACTCGTATTTTCTCATTTTATTATACAGAGTCTGTCGGGTAATCCCCAGCTTGGATGCAACGGTACTCATATTGTTATTGAACCTCCGGATGCTGTCTGTGATCATCCTCTTCTCCATTTCATCAAGCGTCATTTCACTATTTACAGGATTTCTCGAGGTTGCGCTGAAAACGAAATCAGATGGCTTGAGAACAGCAGAATCACTCATAATAACTGCCTTTTCCATTGCATGCTGCAACTCCCGTACGTTTCCAGGCCAGTTATGGTTAGCCAGTTTTTCAAGTGCATGAGTGCTTATCTTCAAATCGGTTTTGCCATACCGCTCACCGTGCATCCGGAGAAAATAGTTCGCAAGTATCGGGATATCGTCTACCCTATCGCGCAAAGGCGGAACTTCAATAAGAATGGTATTAATACGATAAAGTAAATCTTCTCTGAATTTACCTTCGCTGACCATCTCCATCAGATTACGGTTTGTCGCACAAATAAGACGTATATCAACAGGAATCTGTTTATTTGATCCGACCTTTACAACGTACCTGTTCTGCAGCACGCTTAGCAGCTTTGCCTGTGACTGTAAAGAAAGATTTCCTATTTCATCAAGGAACAGAGTGCCGTTATGCGCGTTCTCAAATTTGCCCTTGCGGTCTTCTCTGGCATCGGTAAAAGCTCCTTTTACATGACCAAATAACTCGCTCTCGAAGAGTGTTTCGGTTATTGAGCCCATATCAACGCTTACCAGCAACTCACCAGATCTCTTTGATTGATTATGTATTTCCCTG
>JBBRSO010000084.1:0-13929 GCA_038245405.1 Bacteroidales bacterium | reverse complement strand
TTCCATCCTGCCTGTGTAATTTTTGAACAATCCAGAACAGGAACCTCACTTCCGTAGGCGCTGATAAGAATCGGACTTGAGGATGTTCCGTTCTTATAAGAAATTCTTGCTCCAACAGTTGGTCCACCACTTACAGTTCCGGCCGGGTAGTAAGTACCTCCGCGAACGTATAAAATATCCCCGGCATTCAGTTTGTTAAAAGCATATTGCCATGTAGCCCATGGTGCAGTTAAGGTTCCTGCCGCTGCATCACTGCCTGTTGGTGAAACATAATACGTTGTCGCACTGAGAGAGAGAGTAATAAAAAGAAATATTATAATCAGTGTATTTTTCATAATTTAAACTATTTGACGATTTAAAAATATTATTTGACGAACACTGAAAATTAAACGACCAATATTATGAATTATTACACGAATACAACTTTTTCTATGTTTTTTTATTGAATGGAATGGGAAAATCGAAGACTTTTTTATCTTATTCTCATGTAAAACTGTATGGTTACAGACTTAAAAAATTATTCTCATTTTATTAAACGGAAACATATAATAATAATTATATAAAGAATAGGAAACTTTCCGTGCTAAGATTCAGGTTATCTTAAGAGCTTCCTAATAATATTTCTAGACTTCAAACCAAAATTAAAGAGCTTTTCATTTGTTGGGAAATCCTGATGTCTGTGTGGAGGAAGATCTATAATTGCCTTAAATTCCGGTAACGACCAGTCGAGTTTTTTGGCCACATATTCCATGTCATTGCCTATTTCATCTACAGAGTAAACATCTTCTTTCATTATTCCCAGAGCAGTATCCCTTGACATCTGACCTGAGACGATCAGGCTTGAAAGATGAGCCCTTCTCTTGTCGAATTTGAACTTTTGAGGCAGATAATAACTTTGAAAGAATTTTGTGAACCTGGATTCGTAATGCTTCCCTCCGTAATATTGCCACCCAAGCTCATTTTTCATTAATTTTATTACCTCATCTTTCCTGTAATCGATATAGTTTAACGGATTAATTATCTTCATTCTTTTTACTAGAGTATAATAGATGTATCTCTGAAAAAAATTAACTGTTGGATAATCCTTAAGTTTTCGTTCACCAAACCTTTTGTGAATTGATTTCAGGTGATTGTAATCCATTGCCTGGTATCCCCAGTTTTCTGGCATTATTGACTCAGTCGCAAAATTTACGCCATTGAAAACATATTTTATGTTATTTCTTTCAGCGAAATTGTATAAGGCTGCAAAGATTGCATGATCCTGTGGTATATCCTGATCGGGCAGGCTGGCCTTGAAGAAGGCTCTCTGAAGATCCTTCATTTCTTCCCAGTTTACCACGAAGGTATGAAGCTCAATATTCAGATTTTTTATAACATTTTCTATGTTCTTTACTGCCTGCTCTGAGTTCCATCCGCAATCGACATGTACGACTAGCGGCCTCAGTTTGTTTTTTACAGCATAATATGCCAGATATGAACTGTCAACTCCGCCACTCAGACCTATAATACAGTCAAATTCCTTTTTCTTCTCTTCACTCCTTATGCGTTCAATAGTCCCTTTAAGGATTTTTGCTCCCCGCTCGTCGGGAAACCAGGTTGATTTGGCGAGTTCAAGAGCTGAATTACAATGATTGCAATTGCCGTCAGTGTCAAATTGTATCAGGGGATCAGAAGTATCCATGATACATCTGTTACAAATCTGGTATGATCTTTCACTCATACTTATGAGAATAATTCTGAAATTTCGGAATATGAAGGATAGGTAATCAAAACAGCTCTTCTCTTTCCATGAAAAACAAAAAAACTGCCGGCTGCAACTGCTGATGCTCCTCCCTGTTTTACTGCAAGGCTGAAATCGTTGAGAGTGCCCGCACCTCCGCATGCAATTATCGGGATTCTTATGGAACCAGAAATACTTTTAATCAATCCAATATCAAACCCCTGCATTACTCCATCCCTGTCTATTGAGTTGACCATTATCTCACCTGCGCCTTCATCTTCAATCCGTTTAGCATATTCGACCGGATCCATTCCTGTCCTCTGAGTTCCTCCTTTTATGTAGACAATATTCCCTTTAAGAAACTCCTTTTTGACATCTACTGAAACCGCAATTGTTGAACTGCCGAATTCTCTTACAGATTCTTTCAGAAAACCGGCTTCAAGATATGCATGAGTATTGATTATTACTTTTTCCGCACCCGATTTTATTATTCTTTCTATTTGTTTTAACGAATGGATACCCCCTCCATATGCAAATGGCATAAAACATTCGCTGGCAATGTTGTGGATTAGGGCATAGGGAGGTTCCTTTTTTTCCTTTGTTGCATCGATATCTAGAAAAAATATCTCGTCAACTTCCTTCTCATTGAATATCTTAACTGTATTGATAGGATCGCCTATGTATGTAGATTCCTTAAATCTAACCGTTTTTACCAGACCATTGTTTCTGAGAAGCAAGCACGGAATTATTCTCTTTATTTTCATATCAATAGAAATCAACAAAGTTTTTTAAGAGCTTCATTCCGTACTTATGACTTTTTTCAGGATGAAACTGGACTCCAAGAATATTTTTCCTCTCGACAGCCGAAGTAAATTCTGTCTCATATTCTGTGGAAGTAAGCACATCTTCATCTTCCGTAGCCTTGAAATAATAAGAATGAACAAAATAAAACCGAGGTTCATTGAACATATTGTCCAATAATCTGCTTGGCTTATGCTGTTTTATAAAATTCCAGCCCATATGCGGAATTTTATATTCCATGCTGTCCTTAAAACAAAATCTGATTGTCAGGGCATCGATCCAGCCAAGCCCTTTAAGTTCCCCTTCCTCACTTCCTTTAGATAACAATTGCATGCCCAGGCATATGCCAAGCACTGGCGTTTCCTCTTCGACGACTTTTCTGTTCAACACCCCTATCAGGTCAAGATCAATTAAATTTCGCATACCCGTGTCAAAGGCACCAACACCTGGCAGAATAAGTTTAGTGGCTTTTGCGATAACCTCTTTGTCGGAGGTAACGACAGATTGTTCACCAATTCTTTTTAAGATATTTTGAATTGAACCCAGATTGCCGGTTTTATAGTCAACGATAGTTATCATAAAACTCAAAAATACTTAATTAATTCACTATAAGTAAATTAATCTGAACCAGTTAAAAAATCTTTTATTCACTTGACAAAATACAAAATTAATTCATTTTTTTGCTCTGTAATAAAAGCATTAAAAATGAGGTACCTTTAAGCTTTGACCGTAGTCGCTTACATTCCCTCCATTCATGTCTGATGGTGTGCGGATTTAAACATTTATGATAAAAATAATGTCTTATCACAAATGAACATGTTATCATACAATGAACAAGATTCAACCTATCATAAAAAAGACTCTGAAAACTGTTTTATGGTTCCTGATTGTCTTAGTGTTTCTGATTATACTGATTGTTTCACTTCTTCAGCTTCATCCTGTTCAAAACAAAATTGCAAAATACGTCACCTCCTTTATAAGCAATAAGACTCACACCAGAGTCGAAATAAAGAATCTCACAATATCATTTCCACGATCCATAATTGTTGAAGGACTATATCTCGAAGATGCGGCAGGAGATACACTATTATATACCGGCCAGTTGAAACTGGATATTGTTATGCTCAACTTGTTGAAACATCACATCAATATAAAAACCCTGCTCCTCGGGCATGTAAAACTGAATATCAATAATACTTCTGCTGATTCATCTTTCAATTATAATTTCCTGTTGACTGCTTTTTCCGACACCTCCAGGCACACAAAACCTGAACCTTCGTCAAAATCAGAGTGGAAACTGGATCTGGGCAACATGATCCTGAAAAATATCAGCCTTAATTACGATAATGAATATGAAGGCATGAATGTCTCAGTTGTGTTACCGAAACTGGAAGTGAATAAAGGAGCAGTCGGGTTGACGGAGGAACTTATTTCAGTTGATAATATCAGCCTTGAGAAAAGTGATATCAGGATTAGCACTACCGGCAAGATCTTACATACTGACTCTTCGAAAGTGACGGCAGGCGATACAGGAAAAAACAATTGGAAAATAAGTATAAAAAATATCAGTCTTAACGACAACTCATTTTACAGACAGGATGGTAGTACTGCCGATACAAATAATTCATTTAATCTGAATCATCTGGATTTCCGGCATCTGACTTTAATTGTTGCAGATCTGAATTATTCTCAAAATGCAATCAGTGTCTTAATAAAAAACTTTAGCGCTATTGATCGGAATGAATTCTCAATAAAAAAATTTGAAACTGCTTTCAGCATGGATCAGCACTCAATAAGTCTGAAGAATCTGAAAGCTGAGACAGCAGGTTCTTCATTAGGGGCCGATCTTGACCTGAAATATCCTTCTTTAAAATCCCTGAAGGATTCCATTTCTTACCTGGAAGTAAATTTGGATCTGCAGAAATTAAGTATCAGGAATTCAGATATTCTCTATTTCAAACCTGATCTTACCGGTGTTGCATTTTTTCATAACAAAGCAAATGTCACAGCTCTTTCAGGAACAATCAGCGGACGTGTAAATGATCTCACCGGCAAAAATATCGTTGTCGAAACAGGGGACAACACTACTATCAGGTCAAATCTTAATATCAAAGGATTGCCGGATAATATAGAATTCAACATTCCCGATTTGAAAATTAATACCTGCAGGCATGACATTGAAATGTTCGCAGGATCTTCTGTGCCAAAAAAAATCAGGCTTCCCGCAAATCTAAGTATGCAGGTTTCATTTAATGGAGAACCACTTGCATTCGAATCAACAATGGATCTAAAGTGCGACTATGGTGACGTGAAGCTTTTTGCCTTAATAGACAAAAGTGAAAACTTCAGATCGGAATTGAGTCTCAAGAATTTTGATCTGGGCAGTCTCCTTGGCGATAAAGCAATGTTCGGTCCTATTACATTAAATGCAGAGGCAAAGGGCCATGGATTTTCAAAAGACAGCATAATAGCTGATCTCGATGCAGTGATAACACAGGCTTATCTGAATAAATACACTTATCACAATTTTTCATTGTCGGGAAAAATAAGCGGTCAGGAATTTTCAGGAAAAATAAATCTGAATGATGAAAATGCCATTTTAAGTTTTGACGGCCTGGTAAATATGAATCCCAAACATGAAACATATGCCTTTAAACTGGCCGTTGAAGGAGCCGACCTGCTGAAGCTGCATCTCACTGAAAATAATATAAGGATCAGCTTAAATGCTGTCGCAGATATAACCGGTCAGTGGAAAGAACTGAATGGCAAAGCAGGTATTACAAATCTTGTTATCGCAAAGGACGACAAAATTTACACACTTGATTCTTTGCTATTTGCTTCTATTAACAAAAAGGGAAAGAGTGAATTAAGCCTTAAAAGCGCGATAGTTGGCATAAAATATTCCGGAACAATTTCTCCTGCAGACATTTCGGGAGAGCTAAACAATTTCATCAATAACTATTTTCAGGTAAGTCAAATCAAAAAGAACACAAACCCGGTGAATTTTGATTTTGAAATAACACTCCACAATCATCCGATCCTTTCACAACTTTTGTTTCCACAGTTAAAGGAATTTCAGCCCGGGATTATAAAAGGGAGCTTTGACAGCGGGAAAGACGATCTGAAGCTCACTGCATCAATACAAAAAATAGTATACGGAACTTCTGAAATAAGGGATCTTTTAGTAGATGTAAAGTCAAATCATAATGAGCTCAATTACAAAATTTCAAGCGAATTGCTTTCAGGTTCACAAATAGCACTCGATAATTTCTCATTGTCAGGAAAGCTCTCTGATAATACAATTTTTGCAAATATCTCATCAGTCTCGGACAAGAAAATGCGGAAAATCATTGTCAATTCTCTGATAACTAAACAAAACGGCAATTACAGGATTAAAATCGAACCGAATAATTTATATCTGATGAATAATAAATGGGATCTGGATGCTGATAATTTTATTGAATTCGGAAAGGAAGGTATTCTTGTTCATAATTTCTTTTTAAAATATAATGAAAGCGGTATAAATATAGCCTCTGCCCACGACCGTTTTAATGATGATTATAAAATCGGGATAACAAACTTCAGGCTGGACGACATATCACGCATTATTGAAAAGGACACAAATATGGTGAAAGGTACCCTGGATGGTGATCTGCTTCTGAAAAAGGTGAACAAAAGTTTTGGTTTGATTGCTGATGCGAAAATCAATGATATAGTATTCCGCGGAATCCCTGTCGGATCAATTGCTGTTAAAGTGGAAAATTCGACAGCAGGTAAGTTTGATACGGATCTGACACTTGAAGGAAATGGTAACCGCCTTACAACAAAAGGTTATTTTATACCCGAAAATGAAAACAATTCATTGAACATTAAGACCAATATTCAATCCCTTTCGATGAAGACAATTGAAGCATTTTCGATGGGTAATATAACAGAAGCTTCAGGTTTTCTTACCGGGAATGTCGATATCGCAGGTTCCTCAAAATTACCTGAGATAACAGGAAAGATACTATTTAACGATATTTCTATAAAACCCGCTCTTCTGAATAATAAACTAGAATTAAAACATGAAGCTATAGAGCTTAAAAGTGATGGAATATATTTTGATTCATTTACACTTACCGATGTAAATAGTCATACTGCAGTGATTGACGGTTCCATTCGTTCACACCAGTTTCGTGACTTTCGGTTTGATCTGAATGTAAATACCAGTGATTTCTTATTATTTAACTCCACTATCAAGGACAATAAGTTATTCTATGGCAGAATGATAATAGACAGCAAGATAAACATAAACGGACCAACGACATTACCTGTTATCAATGGAAGATTAAGGATGAAGGATGAATCTAATTTTACATTTGTTGTACCCGAAAACCGGCTGACAACCGATAAAGGTGAGGACGTTGTTGAATTTGGAGAATCCAGACTCAATCCTATCGTTTCAGGAGACTCTGTAAAAGCTGAAAAGAAATCAGACTTTTCAGGATTTGATATTTCCACAATTCTTGAAATAGATAAGAAGGCCGAACTTCGGTTATTAATGGATCCCACCTCAACCGATTCGCTGGTAGTAAAGGGTGATGCAGCTTTAAGCCTTGTAATTGACAGGAGCGGAAAGATCAGTCTTACGGGCTCCTATCATCTCGATGACGGTAGCTACCTGGTCTCCCTGGAGTTTGTAAAACGAAAGTTTGATATCGTCTCCGGAAGTACCATCACATGGAATGGAGATCCTCTGGATGCTGATGTTTCAATTAATACGAAATATATCGTTCGGGCATCGCCATATGATCTTATGTCGGGTCAACTTGCGGGAATGAGCGATGCCGAACAGGGGACCTATAAGCAACCTTATCCCTTCTGGGTCCTCCTCAATCTTAAGGGTGAAATATTACATCCTCAGATCAGCTTCGAGATTCAATTGCCTCCTGAAAATAAAGGTATATTGGGAGGATCGGTTAATCAGAAGTTGTTGATGCTGAAAGAAGATCAATCAGCATTAAACAAGCAGGTTTTCGCATTGCTGGTTCTTGGCCGGTTTGTTCAGGAAAATCCATTTCAGACTGAAGGCGGTGGTACTTCAACGCTGATACGATCGACCGTGGGTAATTTTTTGTCGTCACAACTAAATAAATTTGGGGCCAAAGCTTTGCCGGGAGTGGAATTAAATTTTGATATTCAGTCGTATAATGAGTATGAGACCGGGCAAGCTAAAGGGAGAACACAGGTTGAAGTAGGGGTTAAAAAGCAACTTTTCAATGACAGGTTATCAGTGCAGGTCGGTGGAAGCGTTGATGTGGAAGGCGATAAAGCGCGACAAAATTCGAACAGTAGTATTGCAGGAGATGTAAATATTGAATACAAATTAACAGAAGATGGCCGTCTGCGGCTTAAAGCTTTCAGACAAAATCAGTATGAAGGAGCAATAGAAGGCCAGATTATCGAAACGGGTGCAGGAATAGTATATGTACGCGATTTCAGAAAGTGGAAAAACTTTTTTAAACCGTTGAAAAAGAAAAGCGAACAGCTGAATAAATAATAATGATGAAAAAAACGGTACTTTATATAATGCTGATTTTTATGGTGGTTTTTTCATCATGCAGCGGTACAAAATATCTTCCTCAAAATGAAAAACTTTACACCGGCGCCAGTATAGTACTTGAATCAACCGATAAGGTAAATAAAAAGAAATTAAAAGGAATAATTTCAAAAGCTATCCGCCCAGCTCCGAATAAAAAATTTCTTGGCATGCGACCGAAACTCTGGCGCTACATGGTTGCAGGTGAAAACCCACATACAAAACTTGGAATATGGCTAAAAGAAAAAGGAGAAGCTCCAGTACTATTGAGCAGTGTGAAGCCGGGACTAACATCTGAAATCATAGACGCCAGGTTGTTTAATGCCGGGATTTTCAAAAGTTATACCGAATCAAAAATTGTAGAAAAGAAACATACTGACAGAGTAATTTATATAAGTCACGTCCATAGGCCTTTTACTATCAGCTCAATGGTTAATGATATCTCAGATGATTCAATAAATAAGATAGTACTTGAAGGCAGAAAAAAAACACTGATAAAGCCCGGCAAAGATTATGATCTCGACAATCTGAAACTGGAAAGATCGCGGATCGATATTCTTTTAAAAAACAACGGATATTTCTATTTCAATCCCGATTATCTCATATTTAAAGCTGATACTTCGGCAACAGATCATACTGTGTCATTAAAACTTACTCTCAAAGATAGTATCCCGGAAAAAGCCCTTACGGTAATAAGGGTTAAGAATGTGTTTATCGATCAGAATTACAGGCTGAATGATGAGCTTGCAGGCGAAGTTAAAGACACAATACATCTCGGGGATTATATATTTCTGGGAAAAAATACAGAGATGAATATCCGTCCGGGGGTTATATTAAGATCCTTGTATTTAAAAAAAGATGAAATCTATTCGAGACAAAATCATAATATCACTCTCAACCGTCTGATGTCGTTAGGCAATTTCAAATTTGTCCAGATAAAATTTTCTGATAAGGATTCTACGAATGCCGGCTTCATGGATGTCAGGATTTTAATGACTCCGATGCCGAATCACAATTTCAGGGCAGAGCTCGATCTTGTAACAAAATCGAATAATTATACGGGTCCGCGTATGAATCTGAGCATGATTAACAGAAATACCTTCAGGGGAGCGGAGCTTCTTGACATAAACCTTGCCGGTTCCTTTGAAGCACAGCTAAGCGGCAACGACAGGACTCTATATTCCTATTCCCTGAACCCCCGGGTTTCAATCACAATTCCCCGATTCATAGCGCCGGTCAGAATTAAGAGCTCTTCCAGTTTATACATTCCGAAAACGACCTTTTCACTTTCTCTTGATTTTCTGAGAAGAGTTCACTATTTCGATATGCGTACTTTCAAATTCACTTACGGATTTAAATGGAAGAGTAATATAATGAATGAGTATGAGTTAAATCCGGTAAATATCGCATTTACTTCCCTCAGAAATCAGTCAGCTACATTTCTGGATCTGCTCGCATCAAATCCCTTCCTTAAGAAAAGTTACGAAGAACAATTTATAGCTGGTATTGATTATAAATTTACATACAATGAGCAGCTGGTTAGTCGGAAGGAATTTCAGTACTTCATACAGACATCAGCCGAGACTGCAGGAAACATTTTTTCTCTGGCAAAGACTATTGGAGGTAGTAATCCTTCATCTTCAGATCCATCCAAAGTGCTTGGATCAGTATACTCTCAATATGCTAAGTTCAGTGTCGATGTTCGCGGTTATTACAATATTGGGGTAAGAGACAAATTAGCGGCGAGATTCTATGCCGGAATTGCGAAGCCTTTCGGCAATTCTTCAGTATTACCCTACTCAAGGCAGTTTTTTAGCGGTGGACCGAACAGCATTCGTGCTTTCAGAATCAATTCCGTTGGCCCGGGAACAACTTTTCAGGATAATGACAAGGTTGCATTCCTGAATCTTGGAGGCGATATTAAATTTGAAGTTAACGGAGAGTATCGTTTCAACATATTCCGTTTTCTTAATGGTGCCCTTTTTGCTGATGCAGGCAATATATGGCTCCAAAAATCAAATCCCTCCAGGACAGGCAATCCGTTTATGCTTTCAACATTCCTAAATGAGATGGCCGTGGGTGCCGGTATTGGATTAAGAATAGATGTTTCCTTTTTCATTCTTCGTTTCGATCTTGCCACTCCTTTAAGGAAACCCTGGCTTGAGGAAAATCAGAGGTGGGTATTAAACCAGATAAACTTTGCAAGTCCCGCCTGGAGAAAAGAAAATCTTGTTTTCAATATTGCTTTGGGGTATCCGTTCTAGTTATGCTGCGTTCCCTTCGTTTAAAAAATTAAAAAAACCCCAAGGACAAGCCGAGGGGTTACTAATATGCTTATCTATAAAATCAGACCAGTAATTTTGTTGAAAGGTTAGTAATACTGGTTCTGATATCACTGAATGTACAGTCCTGCTCAACTATGAGATGTTTGACACCTGCGACCTCTCTTGCAGCTAAGATTGGTTTAAAATCTATGATACCAGCACCTACGGGTGCCATATCTACGCTCTTTGGAACGAAAAATGGAGCTTCATTTGTATACGCATCTTTCATATGTAAGATCTGGAATCTCCCGGGGTATTTGTTGAATAAATCAACAGGGTTATGTCCGGCTTTAATTGTCCAGAAAATGTCAAGTTCCATTGTTATAAGATCTTTATCAAAACCAGGCATTAAAATGTCAAAGTAAGGAACTTTGCCGTCTAATGTATTGAATTCGAAATTATGGTTATGATATCCAAATTGAATTCCTTTGTCTTTCATTATTTTGCCAACTTTGTTCAAATCCGCAACCATCTTCTGATAACTTGCAATTGTTCTGGCCTCTTCCACTACCCATGGTTGTATACAGTACTGTACACCTAATGCTGCATGGTCTTCGGCCATTTTATTTGCATTATCAAGGGTTATACCCTGGGCTTCAACCTGTGTATGGCTGCTAAATGGATTAAGACCCAGATCGGCGGAGATTTTCTTAAATTCTGCTGGTGAAAATCCATAAAATTTACCATTTGCATAATTGGCCAGCTCGATTTTTGTATAACCAGCTTTCGCTACCTGAGTCAAAGAAAGTATAACATCTGTCGCCATGGCATCGCGGATTGTGTACAATTGCAAGGCCAGTTCGAATTTTTTGGGGTCAGCAGCAGGCACTTCTGCAGCGGCAGTTGTTGCAGCTACGGGGGTAGTGGTATTCTTGCATCCAAGCTGAGTCAGAGCTAGTGCTCCTAAACCGCCGGCAGCTGAAATTTTAAGAAAATCTCTTCTCGATTTTTGTGTTTTCATGTTCATTAGTTCTAATTATTAAGATTCCGTCAGGTACTGTAAACCAATAAAGGTCACAAGATAAATATAATACTATTCTTTAAGATTCTTAATTCAGAGATAAAATAATTATTTGATTAAGTCTTCTCTGTGAAACTCTGTGTAAGTTTTTCAAATTCAGTTTTTTGTTACACAGAGAGCCACGAGTAGCGCAGAGAACCACAGAGAAAAAGAACTTAATCTAAAATTAGCAAAAAAAAAGAGGCCTAAGAAATTAATCAGCAGGCCTCTCTGGGTGGTGCCACCAGGAATCGAACCGGGGACACATGGATTTTCAGTCCATTGCTCTACCGACTGAGCTATGGCACCTCCTTTTCGGACTGCAAATATATATTTCAAATCCGACTAACCAAATACTTTGGTAAATTATTTTCCATTTGGATTCATTTTAATGATATGATACCTTTGCAGCCACATTAATTTAACCATGATGGATCTTCTTTTACATACCCTGGACAATGGTATCAGGCTCGTTCATCACCGTATCCCAGGCCTGGTAGGTCACTGCGGTTTAATCATAAATATAGGGTCACGCAATGAATCGCTTCCGGAACATGGAATAGCTCATTTTATTGAACACATGCTTTTTAAAGGAACAAAAAGAAGAAAGGCTTATCATGTACTGAGCAGGCTGGAGGATGTGGGCGGAGAGCTCAACGCCTATACAACAAAAGAGGAAACTGCAATTCATGCATCATTTCTTAAAGAAGATTATGAGAGGGCAATTGAACTGATAAGTGATATTTCATTTAACTCGGTTTTCCCGGAAAAAGAGATAGGGAAAGAAAAAGATGTGATAATTGAAGAGATAAACTCATACCTCGACAACCCTTCCGAACTCATATTCGACGATTTTGAGGAACTGGTCTTCGCCAATCAGCCAATCGGCCGTAATATACTCGGAACACCGGAATCGGTGAAGTCATTTTCAAAAAACATGATAGATGATTTTATTTTGAATAATTACGACTCACACCAGATGGTATTCTGCTCTGTCGGAAATATTTCTGATGAAAAAATATTAAAGCTTTTTAAGACCCATTTCGGACATATTGTAACTGGAAAGAGAATAATAAACGATACAAAATCATGGTTATATAAACCTGCATCCATCACAAAAAAAATGGATACATACCAGAATCATTGTATCATTGGAAATCTTGCTTATGATTTGCAGGATAAGCGGAGGATGGGCATGTTTCTTCTGAATAATATCCTGGGAGGACAAGGGTTAAATTCAAGACTTAATCTTTCACTGAGGGAGAAAAATGGGCTGGCATATAATGTTGAATCGAGCTACAGTCCTTACTACGATACGGGAATCTTTTCGATTTACTTTGGCACCGACAGCCATTATCTTAAAAAAAGCATCGCTATCGTAATGACTGAGCTGAAAATTCTCCGCACTGCAAAATTAGGGTCAATACAATTAAGCAAAGCGAAAAATCAGATAAAAGGTTATCTGGCAAGAGGCTATGAGAATCATGAGAGTCTTATGTTAAGTCTTGGTAAGAGTCTGGTTATATTCGATAAAATTGACAGTATTGAGGATCTCTGCAAAAAAATTGATGCCGTAACAGCATCTGAACTTCTGGAGACAGCAAACGAAATATTCGAGCCTTCAAAAATGTCAACCTTAATTTATAAATAATTATCATGGATAAGAAACTTGAACAATATATTGAAGATTTTTCCACTCCGGAGGATCCTGTTCTTGAAGATCTTTACCGGCAGACGCATATCAGATTCTTAAACCCGAATATGGTTTCAGGTCATCTACAGGGAAAACTTCTTGAATTTATTTCCTGTATGATACAACCGTCTTACATACTCGAAATAGGCACTTTCACAGGCTATTCTGCAATTTGTCTGGCAAAAGGATTAAAGCCCGGGGGCAAGCTAATCACAATAGAAATAAATGATGAACTGACACATTTTGCACATTCCTACTTTCAAAAGGCAGGACTGGAAAATAAGATAACTCAGTTTACCGGGAAAGCCCAGGATATCATTTTAGAACTCGATAATATTTTTGACCTGGTTTTCATTGATGCCGAGAAGAGTGAATATATCGATTATTTCATGCTCATCATTGATAAAGTGCGTCCAGGTGGCTTTATTTTAGTTGATAATGTTCTCTGGGGTGGCAAAGTTGTTGAACAGGAGACCGCTGACAAACAACTGATGGGAATATTAGATTTTAATACTATGATCAGGCATCTTCCAAATATAGAGGAAGTTATCATCCCTATTCGTGATGGTTTGATGCTGATAAGAAAAAAAATATGATAAAATGGTATAATATTTGATTGAATTGAATAAACACTAATATGAAGAAAATACTTTTCGTAATATTCATTATTCTTGGTTCCTTAAACTTTTTAAAACTGAGTGCTCAGTCTCAAAACAGAGTAAGTCAGAACCAGTCGGTGGCGCAAGATCAATATGATTATCAGAATATCCCTGCAACCGCAAAGCTAAAATCCGCCAGCAGGCTTTTTGC
>JBBRSO010000083.1:0-14207 GCA_038245405.1 Bacteroidales bacterium | reverse complement strand
CAAACCGAATTCGGAGATAAGTTGTGGAAATTTAATCCCATGCATAATGAGATGATGTTTTTTCCAATAAAGTTGTCGAGGCTTACAATTATTGAATACGCTAAAAAAATCAATGAATATAAGCCTCAGTATCTGAACGGGTATCTCTCAGCGATCTGGTATTTTGCAAAACTGCTTGAAGAATCCAAGATTGAACTGAAATTCAAAATAAGTGGAATATTTCTGACATCGGAGAATATAGATGAACACCAACGTAAATTTATTGAACAATTTTTTGATTCCAGATCAATTACTTTTTATGGACATAGTGAAAGATGTGTGATCGCTCAGGAAATAACACCTTCCAGATATGAATTTGATCCTTATTATGGATATACTGAGCAGATTCCTATTGAAGAAAACAGGAATTTAATTGTTGGAACAGGGTTCCTGAACTACACGATGCCATTTATCAGATACAAGACGGATGATATATGCATACCAGATAAAGACTATTATTTGATTGAGGGAAAAAGAAGCAGCAGTGTCGGATTATACGGGATTAATAATGAATTTATGCCAAGTTCAGTATTAGACCTGGAGAATCCGGTTTTTAAGAACATCCTTACATACCAGTTCATCCAGAAACAAAGAGGGAGAGCAGATCTTCTGATGATTCCGGGTAAATCTTTCAAATCATCTGAACTTGATAGTATGATATCCGAAATTAACAGACAAACAAAAGGTATAATTGAGATTGATATCAAATTGGTAGATAAACTTACATTATCGCATCGGGGAAAATATCAGATGTATGTTTCGACTATAAACTGAATAGGAACAATTTAAAGAAACCCGACTGGGAAATGAAAGGTATAATTGATTTTAAAATAAAAACCGTAGAAATATAAATATTATCTAAAAGCAGTAAATATCAGATGTTTATCTCAAGTCTAAAGGCGAATGATGTTTTCATATTTGAACCCCGTGGAAAATTCCAGAGGCTTATTTCATTTATACAGGAAAATAAAACTGAGGTTTTAATAAGCAACTTCAGGCATGAAAATTAAAAGAGTTACTTTATGTAAATAGATCTGTATGAAGAAACAGTTTATGAAAATCATCAGGGACAATCTTCCGGAATCTTTAAAATTAATGATGGGTCCCTTGTTTCGGAACAAACTGATATCTAATGAAGAATTCCGTAAGTACTATAATCTTCTTGAGAACAGGAAGGATATGAGTCCGGATGAAATTAAAGTATATCAGTTCAACCAGTTGAAAGAGATTCTGATCCATTCATACAAAACCGTCGCTTATTATAACGAACTGTTTAATAATATATCATTTGATCCTTACAAATTTTCTGACGTTCAGGAAATGAAGAAAATACCATTTCTGACAAGAGAATTAATTATTAAAAATTCCGATAAACTTATCTCAACGGAAAATGTAAAAAACGGTTACTATACGGGTATGACAGGCGGAAGTACCGGAATGCCCCTTCAGATTATACTTGATTACGATTCAATTTACAAAGAGAACGCATTTATATATTTCTTCAGGAAGGAATTAGGATATGAGTTTACTGATAAAGTGGTTTCTTTCAGAAATAACGGATCTCTTAAAAGATTATGGAAGAGCAGTCCTATGTATAACGATGTTATTTTTTCAAATGTTCAATTGTCGAAGGTCACAATTCAAAAATATGTAAATAAATTTAACGAAATCAAGCCGCAATATATCAACGGGTATATCTCGGGCATATGGTATTTCGCCAAGTTGATGGAAGAGAAAAATCTCAGACTGGATTTTAAACCGAAAGGTATTTTTATGATTTCTGAAAATGCCGATCCCGAACAAAGGAAATTCGTCGAACAATTTTTCAAGGCAAAATCATTAACATTCTATGGGCACAGCGAACGATGTGTTATTGCACAGGAGATTCTGCCCGACAAGTATGCTTTTGATCCCTTCTATGGCTATACTGAATTGATTCCGGCCGGCAATAATGAATTCTCGATCACAAGCACAGGATTTTTAAACCGGAAGATGCCTTTAATCAGATATAATACCGATGACAGATGCAATGCTGACGGTGATTATTACAGCATACATGGGAAAAGAATCAGCACTATGGGCCTGTACGGAAAAAATAATGAATTTTTAACTGCGACGGGTTTTTATTTTCATACCCAGGCTTTCCGGAATATTATCAACTTCCAGTTTATCCAGAAAGAGATAGGTAAAGCAGATCTTCTCATCATTGTC
The DNA here is from genome assembly GCA_038245405.1 of Bacteroidales bacterium. Taxonomy (GTDB): domain Bacteria; phylum Bacteroidota; class Bacteroidia; order Bacteroidales; family VadinHA17; genus LD21. Next base: position 11,957 of record JBBRSO010000083.1, on the reverse strand, counting down.
AATAAAAAATTCAGCATGGATGAATTGCCTATAATTATGAAGGAAGTTGCTAAGGTAACCAAAGGGATAATTGATCTGGATCTAAAGATTGTGGATAGTATGATTTTGACTGAAAGAGGTAAATTTCAAAAATATGTTACTAACGTTGTCAGAAACTGATCGGAAACTTTAAAATTAATTTCAAACGCTTTTGATGGGTAATTGGTACGTTAACCGATTGAAAACAATGTCTATACCTGAAATTTATTTCAGGATTCAACAACTGTTAAAGGGTATTGTTGAGGAAAAATCCGGGCATAAGTTCGATTTTCTGCCGGAGGAGACTGGTTCAAAAAGAGATATCCTGGGAATCAGGATAGAACCGTCTTATAAGCTTCAGCATTCTGTAAATCTTTTCGGTGTTGATTTTGACTTTGACAAACTGTCTGATATTGACTGGCATAGAGATTTTTTCTCAGGAGAATCATTTCAGCCACTTTTTTACCGAAAGGTCAGTATACTTAAAAATCCAAAGTTATCCGCAAAGGCAGTATGGGAAATAAACCGGCTCCAGTTTCTGACCGGAATCTGTGCTAATTTTAAGATTACGAAAAATAAGACGGATTTAAATCTTTTCATACAAATTATAAAATCGTGGTCGGAACAAAATCCATTTCTGACAGGAGTGAACTGGTACAGTAACATTGAGATAAACTTAAGATTAATAACATGGTTTCTTTCATGGGAAATTCTTGATGCCGAGAGTCTGATGGCGGAAGATATAAAGTTTAAGGATTTTACAATAAATGTCTGGCTCCCGCTTATTAAAAAGCATTGTATTTATTCTTTCGAAAATCCATCAAAATATTCATCTGCAAATAACCACCTGGTATCGGAGTATGCAGGTCTCTTCATTGCATCCTCCAAATGGGAGTTTACTGATTCAGCCAAATGGAAAAGATATGCACAAAAAGGTCTGGAGAAAGAAATAATCCTTCAGCATTCAGAAGCTGGTGTAAACAGGGAAGAAGCTGCTGAATATATACAGTTTATTACTGATTTCTTCCTTTTATCTTTCATAGTGGGTGAAAAAACAGGTAACTCGTTTTCAGAGCAATTCAAACAGCGACTTTATAAAATCTTCTGCTATATTTATGATCTGTTAGATTGTAATGGGAATTTTCCAAAATATGGTGATGAAGATGATGGAAAATGTTTTGTTTTTGATTATGATGAAAAGTTTAATAATTTCCGATCGTTGCTAACCTCTGGCGCCATATTATTCAATAGTCCTGAATTTAAATCCAAAAGCAACGGATTTGACCTGAAAAATCAATTTTTGTTTAACATAGAAGGGGAAACCATTTTTGAAGCAATTGAGGAAACAAAAAAAGAAAAGGGATCAAGATTTTATACACAGGATGGTCATTTCTTTTTCAGGAAGCAGGATGAAAAAGGTGAGATATTTCTTCATTTCGATGCAGCACCTCTTGGTTATCTATCAATTGCAGCCCATGGGCATTCAGATGCATTATCATTTATCTTAAATGTCGACGGGCAGCCGATATTCGTCGACCCGGGGACATACACCTACCACACCGATCCTGAATGGAGGAATTATTTCATTGGCACTCTTGCTCATAACACCATACGCATAAATGGTCTGAATCAGGCATTGAGCGGAGGCCCTACTCTATGGATTACCAAATACAAAACAAGTATCCTTGATCAGAAATTAAGTAATGATTCAGATTACATTAAGGCCACCCACGATGGATATTTAAGAATAGGAACCCGTCATATCCGTGAAATCACTTTTGATAAAGCCGGAAATGAATTCCATATTGTTGACACAATAATTGTTGAAAAAGCGACAAAAGTTCAGATTGAAATTCCATTTCATATGCATCCCTCTGTGAAAGTGTCCCAAATCTCGGAAAATAAATTTCTCATTTCACATGATAAGATCAGAAATACAGAGTTTGTTGTTGATGGGAAATTGAGGCCGGCAATTATTAGCGGAGAGACGACACCTCAGATACTTGGTTGGTTTTCGGGATCATTTCTAAAAAAGGAAGCAACAAATGTCATCTATTGTAAGACACAGATTGAACACACAGAAACATTCAAATTCATAATTAAGATAAAATAGTATGGACATAAGTATATTTGGACTCGGCTATGTTGGTTGTGTAAGCCTTGGTTGTCTTGCAAAAAACGGACATACCGTAATTGGTGTTGATACAAATGCCTCAAAAATTAATCAAATCAATGCGGGTAAGGCCACCATCATAGAAAAGGAGGTAGACACAATCATTGCCGAACAAAGAGCAGCTGGAAAAATAAGTGCAACCGACAATGTTAACGAAGCAATAAAAAATTCTGAAATTTCCATAATAGCCGTTGGTACTCCAAGCACAGAGAGAGGCCACTTAAATCTACAGTTTATTTTTAAAGTTGCTGAAAATATAGGCGAAGCTTTAAAAAATAAAAAATCATTTCATATCATTGCTATAAGGTCCACTATCATGCCTGACACATGCGACAGGGTAGCGGAGATCATTGCGGAATTTTCTGGAAAAAAACGAAATGAGGATTTCGCACTGGTTGATAATCCTGAATTTCTGAGGGAAGGCACAGCAGTCCAGGATTATTATAATCCCCCGCTTACTCTTATCGGTTCGGATAACAGGCAAGCTGCAGAAAAGGTAGGAGACCTCTACCGCCAATTGCCAGGTGAGATAATAATTACCGACCTGAAGACTGCCGAGATCATGAAATATGTGAATAATACCTATCATGCACTGAAGATCTCCTTTGGAAATGAGATTGGTAATATATGTTCAGAGTTAGGAATAGATTCACATAAGGTGATGGAAATATTCTGTAAAGACAAACAATTGAATATCTCACCATATTATTTCAAACCCGGTTTTGCATTTGGTGGTTCATGTCTGCCAAAAGATCTGAAGGGACTCCAGACACTTGCACACGATCTTTATGTTGATGTGCCGTTAATTGACAGTATAAATAAAACCAATGAGCTTCAGATCCAACGTGCAATTAAGGTTATCTATAAGCACGCTGATAAAAAACTCGGATTTCTTGGCCTGAGCTTTAAGGCAGGTACGGATGATCTGAGAAACAGCCCGACTGTAAGCATCATTGAATCGTTGCTTGGCAAAGGATGCGATATTAGTATCTATGACAAAAACATTAACATGGCAATGTTAACCGGGACCAATAAAGATTATATTGATTCAAGGATTCCCCATCTTTCAAATCTTCTGAAAAAAGATCCGGAGAAATTAATTAATGATAGTGATATCATTATTATTAATACCAAGGAAGCAGAATTTGTGAAATTAGTTGAGAATATTGATGATAAGGTCATTATCGATTTTGTCAGATTAAATGAAGCTATGCTTTCAAAGAGTAATTATATCGGAATAAACTGGTAAGAATGTCCTCATTTCAAAATAAACATATACTGATAATTGTTGAAAACCTACCTGTTCCCTTCGACAGAAGAGTCTGGCAGGAAGCGAACACGTTAATGGAAAATGGAGCAAAGGTTAGTATCATTTGTCCAAAAATGAAAGATTATACTACTTCTTTTGAAGTAATAAACGGGATCGACATTTACCGACATTCTTTGCCACTTGAGGCCAGGGGTGCTTTTGGATATCTGCTGGAATACAGTACGGCTTTGTTCTGGGAGTTTTTCTTAAGCTGGAAGATCTATTTTAAAAAAAGATTCCAGGTAATACATGGCTGTAATCCTCCCGATTTGATTTTTCTCGTAGCCTTGGGGTTTAAAATATTTGGTGTTAAATATGTGTTTGATCATCACGATATTAATCCTGAGCTTTACTTTGCTAAATTTAACAGGAAAGGAATGTTTTACAAGATGATGGTTTTGTTTGAAAGACTAACCTTCATGACAGCTAATTACAGCATTGCTACAAATGAGTCATATAAGGAAATTGCCATAAGAAGAGGGAAAATGCCTGAATGTAAAATTCAGATAATAAGAAGTGGCCCAAAACTTGACCGTCTTAAGTTGCTTCCTCCCGATAGTAAGTTTTTCAAAGGAAAAAAATACCTGGTTGGTTATGTGGGCGTGATAGGAGAGCAGGAAGGTATTGATCTCTTACTCGAGAGTGTAAGCCGGATTGTTTTATTAAGAAGCGATATCCAATTTGCAATTGTAGGAGGTGGGAGTGACCTTGAAAAAATTAAACAACTTTCCGCAAAGACAGGGTTGAGTGATTTTGTGGATTTCTATGGTCGGGTACCCGATGATCTGATGATTGCAATTTTGAACTCTGCTGATATCTGTGTTAATCCTGATAAACCAACGGAGATGAATAATCTTTCAACAATGAATAAGATTATGGAGTATATGGCATTGAAAAAACCAATTGTTCAATATGATTTAAAAGAAGGCAGATTTTCAGCACAGGAAGCCTCTTTATATGCCAAAAACGGAGACACGTCTGATTTTGCAGATAAAGTCATGCAGCTCATAGATAATCCTGAGCTCAGATTAAAAATGGGAGATTTTGGTTACAACAGGGTCATCAACGAACTGTCCTGGGATTACGAGAAGGTTAAGCTGATCGGATTTTATAACAGGGTACTTTTTAAGGAATAATAATTTCCACATAAAGATAAAAATGAAAATCGACCATATTTGTTTTGCAGTTAAGGACCTGATAGTAGGAATTGAATATTGGGAGAGAGTATTTGGTTATAGTCAAATGACTGAAATTGTTACCAATACATTACAGAGGGTTAAAGTGATATTCCTGAAGAAGGAGGATAGTCTGCTGATAAAGCTAATTGAGCCTCTTGAGACAAATCAATCCCTGGTGAACTTTGTAAACAGAGGTGGAGGATTTCATCATGTTTGTTTTAAATGTGATAATATTGATGAAAAGTTGAGTGAACTCTCTGAAAAAGGACTTATTACTCTTGTTCCGCCACAAAAAGGGGAAGCTTTTAATAATCATGACATTGCATTTTTACTTGCGAAGTATGGGCTCAATATAGAATTGATAGATACTGATGAAAAAGCAGCATTAATCTAACTGAAAACCTCTACTTTATTCCAAAATGTTTTTTAATAATTGTATTCTTTTTGTAATCAGGCATGTTCATCGTATTTAACAAGTTCGGATTTTGCCCGTAAAGAAATTTTTGAATACTCATTTTTGAAACCACCTTGGCCGGATTACCTATAATTACAGAATTCTCAGCAAACCTTCCCCTTACAACACTTCCTGCTCCGACTATACAATTGTCACCTATCGTTGTGTTTGGAAGAATTGTGCAATTGTCGCCTATGAATACATTATTGCCAATCTTGACTGTCCCGAAAACATCTGCATTGGGAAATATGTCAAGAAATGACCAGATAGCTCCATCGTGAGTGATAATTTCAGTACCACCTGCGATTGCAACATGATTGCCAATCTCAATAAGATATGGCTCAGTCGAAAATGACATTGTATTGAGGTGGCAATCTTTGCCAATCTTCATTCCCTGTTTGCGCAAATAATTAATTTTACTTTTATCACTTGCCTTCTTAAGGATCATTACTTGTACCTTATTCAACAGACTTGAAAAATTCATCAGTTATGTAGTAATTAATTTTAAAACATTTTCTAATTGGAAGAAGAATTAAGAATATTAATAATAAAATCACAAAATAAAGGTGCAACTCTGCCGGAAAACTCTTTGCCCGGATGCGGATTATCAGGACCTGTTGCATTTTGATCCAATAAATACACTGTACCCTCTGTTTCAAAGTTGTAAAAATCCCAGATAAATACATTATCGCTTTTCTCATTCCATTCTTCCATCATCCATTTATAAAACAAATTGGTCCTTTTTGCTTCATCTTCAGTAATTTTGTTTCTTGTGCATGCAGCCGGTGTCCATACAATAAATTTTGTATCGGGAAATTCGTGCATCTTTTTTTTCAAAGCATTATACTGAAGCTTGTAATTTTCAAGACTCTTTTTGTCAGAATCAATGTCGGCAACTGAATCTTCGGAGATTCTACTCACCGGGAAGCAATGTTTGAAAATAATAACATCATATTCTTTTGTGAGAATCTCAAGCGTAGGTTCGTCCCTGAATGCTTTGTCACCGGCATTCTTAACCCAGATATTATAATAGTCAAACGGATAATTATTCCATCCATAGGGTGATGATTTGGGAAAACTCGCCTCTGTGATTTTATATTCGGTTTTATACTTTTTGTTGTATGCTTTAAAATACTTTTCTACATCACCGGTTTTAGTCAGCTTGTAAATATATCTGTTAGTATTTCCCACCCATATGCTATGTCCGGTACTATGGTGCAGGAATAAGATTTTCTTCATTTATTTAATTTTTTGTTCTGTATGTAAAAATAAAAGAATATCCATTAACGGAAAATTACAGTATTTGTATGTCAAAGATAATAAACATGTATTAAATGCCCATATCTCATAGCATTTAATAGTTGTCCCGCCTTATGCCAGTATCACCTCAAAATCAACTATTCGGTTTTATTCCCTGGAAGATATTCTAGAACATAATTCAAATTAGCATAAAGTCCTGGATTCAGAATCAGCGGTTAAAAATCAATGGAAAGTCAATTTTTTTGCGAAGCCTTTTAATTATTTGATTACAGTTCGGTTTCTTTTGATTAAGGGTATATGTACAGTTATAAAGATTGTTCATTTTTACTCGAAGAATATTACGATTAACCTTAACCTTGAAAGTAATGTATAGTGGATTAAAAGCATATTATAGACCGCGCCTATTTTCGATTCATTTATTTATATTTTTAACAGTTGCCGGAGTATTTAATGCAAATACATTAAATGCGGAGGAGCTTCGTGCGCATCCGGGATCTATAGTTTTCAATGCAGTGCAGGGCCACTCACTCAATATAACCCGATCAATATTTATTTTTACAACGGGGGATACTCCATTAAGCTGGTCCCGCACAAAAAATGCATCCTGGATAACAACCAATATAACAAACGGAGTATCAGAAAGTGTTTTAAACGTGAATGTCAATACCGTGGGAATGTCACCCGGGATATATAATGGCAATGTGCATATCTCATCCGCTGAATCAACTCTCGATCCTATAGACGTGGAGGTCACATTAATAGTCAACCCGGATGTGCCGGTGAAAATCACAACATGGAAAGATGGTTATAAAGGAGCTATGAGTGTTTCAGTAGATGATTCAAAAGGATCAGGGTTTGATGAATTGCATGCTAACGGATTTACAGGTACTTACGTGCTGGAAGGAGAGACTCCCTGGAATTATTATACCGATTATTATAACGCCGGCATGGAATTAGGTTCACATACTGTTCATCACCTCTGCGCTTCAATGACCGATGAAGTCTTCAGAACACAGGAGATAGAACCCAATATCTTTGCATTATGTCATCGTACTCCAATACCATGTAAAGATGTAATTACATTTGTGTGGCCCTGCGGTTCTACAAATTACCGCGAAGAGGGCGATGCAACGGATTATTTCCTGAGCGCACGGGGGTACAATATAAATCAGTTGGAAGATGAGACACCGGCTAATTTTATGAATTTAAAAAGTTATAATTCGCATGAGCATTACCCTTTCCCTCCTGCTGACTTTAAAACTCTTGTTGACGCCGCCATAGCCCAGGGAAAATGGTACAATTTAGTTTTGCATGACTATACTAATGAAGATGGTGCAATAGCTTATTCTTATGGTAAAGATATCTGGGTATCGGCAATAGGCACTGTTATAAAATATATTTTACAGCGCGACAGGTTTATTGTTACTGATTATAATGAAAACACTGACCTGATAACCTGCAATGTTTCAAGACTTGGAATTCCGCCATCGAATATCAGAGAATTTGAAAATGCGTTTTATCCGGAAGATGTGGTTACGCTTCAGATAGATTATGATGATGAAAATATTGTCGACCATGTTCTGGTGAACGGATCAATTACACCTTATACAATTGCAGATATCAATGGAAATAAAGTACTTAGAGTAAATGTAAGGCTTGAATCTTCAAACTCAAAATCTATTGAAATCAGATATAATACTGCTCAATTTACATTGTCAATTTCAGGCGTAACTGCCAGTGATAAAGTGTATAACGGAACCACTAACACTACCATCCATAAAGCAAGCGCAACTCTTGTAGGTGTTCAGAGTGGTGATAATGTGACCCTGATTTCTACAGGAGCAGTAGGATCATTTGCTACTGAAACTGCAGGACAAAGCAAATCAGTTATAACATCAGGCTTTACTCTTGGAGGCGCAAATGCCTCCAGGTATTTTTTAATGCAGCCTGTATTAACTGCTAATATCACAAAGAAGAATTTAACAATATCCGGAGTAACCGCAAATGACAAAGTTTATAATGGGAACACTGTTGCCACTATTAATACGGGTAGCATTTCGTTCTCAGGTGTAATCGCTGGAGACGCCGTTAGTTTAGTAACAGTTGGGGCATCAGGCACATTCTCAGATAAGAATGCGGAAGAGGGGAAGCCAGTTACAATCTCCGGTTTAACGATCGGAGGACCTGATGGTCCCAATTATACACTCACCCAGCCTGCAACTTTTGCCGATATCAATCCAGCCAATATTCAAGTAACCGGTATTACCGCAGGTAATAAAGTTTATGATGGAACAACTTCAGTTTCCCTTAATACTGTAAATGCAACTCTCTCTGGGGTCATCCCAGGTGATATGGTCAATCTCGATATCTCCAATGTTACAGGATCGTTTCAAAGCAAAAATCCTGGTACAGGAAAAACGATACTAATCGCAGGTTTCTCTCTTTCCGGAGCAAATAATGGTAACTATACTATAGTACAGCCATTAGTAACAGCGAATATCACAAAAGCGACCCTGAATATGTCGGGCATAACTGCCTTAAACAAAATCTATGACGGAACAATAACCGGCCAGTTAAACAGCACTAATTCAACTCTTTCAGGCATAAAAACAGGGGATAATGTTATTCTTAATTCCTCCGGAGCGTCTGGCATTTTTCAGAATAAAAATGCAGGGACTGACAAGATTATCACAACTTCCGGATTTAATCCCGGAGGGACAGATGGGGGAAATTATAATCTGGTACAACTTTCTTTAACCGCAGATATCACCAAAGCTACAGTGACAGTTTCCGGAGTTACGGCAAATAATAAGGTATATGATGGTACAACATCGGCAAGCCTGAATTCAACCGGAGGCATTGCTGCAGGAAAAATTACAGGAGATAATGTTACGTTAATATCATTAAATGCGGTTGGTGTCTTTACGAACAAAAATACAGGTATTGCAAAATCGGTTACAGCCTCAGGTTTCACTCTCGGTGGATCTGATGCAGGAAATTATAATCTTACGCAACCTGTGTTACTCGCAAATATTACCCCCCGGCCAATTACAGTTACAGCCAACAATCTAACCAAATCTTTTGGAACAGCAATGGTATTTAATGGAACTGAATATACTGTTTCAGGGCTGGTTCTGGGAGATGCTATTACCGGAGTAACTCTCAGCAGCCCGGGTGCGGCAGTTAGTGCAATGGTAGGTACATATCCTGTTACGGTGGCGAATGGTTCAAACAATAATTACAGCTTTAATTATGTCAGCAGTACACTAACGGTAAATAAGGCAACACTTACCATTAAAGCAGATGATAAAGAGAGATTTTACAGGTCCGAAAATCCAGCTTTAACAATTAGTTATTCCGGCTTTATAAACGGAGATAATCCCTCCGTTCTTACAACGCAGGCAATTGTTTCAACTACAGCTGGTGCTGCAAGTGCAACAGGATCATATCCGATCATATTAACTGGTTGCAGCGATGATAACTATAACATAATCCTTCAAAATGGAATCCTTACTGTTAATAAGGTTCCTCTGACTGTTTCAGCCACTAGTCAGACTAGATTTTATGGTGAGATTAATGCTGATTTCAATGTAATATATTCAGGTTTTGTGCAGGGTGAAGATGAAAGTGTTCTTATTAAGAAACCTGTCATACAATCTGATGCAGAAGTTAATTCAAATGCAGGGACTTATGACATAAATGTATCGGGTGCGTCAGGCCTCAATTACAGTTTTATTTATAAGAAAGGGCTACTTACTGTAACGAAAGCAAATCAATATATCTCCTTTGAGGTAGTCCCTGAAAAGTTAAAAATTACCGAAGAAAGCCGATTGGTTGCATCAGCGTCAAGCGGACTGACTGTGGATTTTAAATTATCTGATCCTTCGATTGCAGATTTGAACGGAAACATAATTACAATCCTAAGAGATGGTAATTTAACTATTAAAGCATTTCAGACAGGAGATAGAAACTGGAATCCGGCTACCGAAGTGGCTCAGTCTCTTAAAGCTCTTCCAAAATCAGATAACATATCCTCACTTTTTACTCCCAATAATGACGGGATGAATGATTATTGGTATATCTCAGAACTGGAAAAATACGGAAAGCTTGAAGTTACTGTTTTCAACAGGTTCGGTCAGATGGTTTATAAATCGGATAGTTATAAAAATGACTGGGATGGGACGTGGAACTCTCATCCCCTTCCAACGGCTGCATATTATTACATAATTAAATCGTCAAAGCTAGGTATGTTAAAGGGAGTAGTTAATATTGCCAGATAAAAAATGAAAAAAACAATAATAAAAAGTAGTTGTATTTTATTAATGGGATTTATACCTACCGGTGTTTTTGGACAACAATTTCCGATAATTGAAGGTTACAATATAAACCCCTTTGTCATGTCACCTGCATTTGCGGGTATAAAAAACCCAAAAACGGTTTTTGTTGATTATCGTGCTGACTTGCTGGGATTCGATGGTGGACCTACAACCTATCAACTCTCATACAATGATAAATTTAATGGAAAGAAAAAAGAGAGCACTACCGAACAGAGTCAAACCGTAGGTTTTGGCGGAAGGTTTATTTATGACAAAACCGATATATTCTCTCAAACACTTATACTAGGTACCTATACCTATGAGGTTAGAATCGCAAAAGAGCATAAAATAAATTTTGGATTGTCAGCAGGCTTTTACCGGCATACTTTTAACTACACTAAATATTTCAATAATCCTGATTACGTACAAGACCTGGTACTTGTTTACGGACAGGGCAGTTCCAAACTTAAGTTTGCTTCTGATGTAAGCGCACTTTATAGATATAAACAGGCTGAAGCTGGTATCCTGTTCTCAAGTGTAATGTTTGGTTCAGTAAGATACAGTAATACAGAAACATCTTATAAACCTATGAAATATTATCTTGTACATTTTTCATACTTATATACAATTGATGACAAATGGTCGGCAAGACCGTTAATAATACTAAGAGGTGGTCAATTTACACCGTTCCAGGTTGAGTTAGCACCATCTGTAACCTGGAAGGATCGGTTCTGGGGTACGATGATGTTTAGAACCGGAGGTGTATTAGGCATGGGTTTTGGCGGAGAAGTCTTTGAAGGTCTTATTCTAAACTATTCATATAATTTAATTTCAAATGCTTCCACACATAATTTTGGAAGCAACCAGTTATCCCTGGGTGTGAAAATTGGTCGCTCATCCAAAAAGGGTTAGCTATCTTTTAGACATCAGATTATTTGAAGTTAACCCTGATTAATCCACTCCTGAATCATCGATAACCAGGTTCAGCCTCTCAATCTCTAAGAACTCTGAGCACTCTGCGTTTATAAAAGGACAGCTGACCCACTGATTTGATCATCTGATCATTAAAGAAAAAGCCATCCGGTTTGGATAGCTTCTTCGATTATTCCTGTGTGAAATGTTAATCTTTAACACATCTTACATATTTTCCTGCCTCCTTTTCAACAGTAGCTTTGTAAATATTGTTATGATCGCCCTGCAAAAGTCTGTACCAGGCTGTGAGTGGATTTCCTTCTTCCGTGGTAGCAGT
>JBBRSO010000082.1:0-14389 GCA_038245405.1 Bacteroidales bacterium | reverse complement strand
TTTGATATCCCGAAAGACGCAATTCATTTAGCTTATTCACGGGCATGTAAGAATCAGGCCTATCTGTACAAGAAAAGAGTTCTTGCCCTTCAATTTCACCTTGAACCAACAAAAGAATGGCTTCGTAATATGGTTAAGAGCGGAGCCGGTGAGTTGGTCGCCGGTAACTATGTACAGACAGGTGAAGAGATCCTGAAAAATATAGATCTGGTTGATTCGAACAAGAAAATTCTCTTTACATTACTTGAAAGACTGGCAAATTCAGCTCATTCGAAATAATAGATAGTCTGACCATAAGTATGTCCATTTACAAGAATTATTAAAATATATTCTCAAATTTATACCCGATAAGGTATAATATATCTTAATGCACTTGATTTTATACCCGATAAGGTATAAAATATATAAAAACAACTATCTTTATACCCGATAAGGTATAAAACAAATATGGAACAAGGATCAATGACATTATCTGACTTTCTCAAGGATAAAAGAAAGAAGTTGAATCTTACACAGCAGCAATTAGCAGAAAAAGCTGGCGTAGGAATACGCTTTATACGTGATCTTGAGCAGGGAAAAACTACTTTGAGGATGGACAAAGTAAATCAAGTATTGCGACTATTTGGGTTGGAGCTGGGTCCACAACCAATTAATCGGATTAAACTTATCAATGAATGAGAAAAGCAAAAGTCTATATGAATAAAGAACTGGCCGGTTTTATAACAGAAACCGAGGATGGTTATACCTTTTTATATGAAATGAATTACTTAACCAGATCTAAAGTAAAGCCAGTCAGTTTAACGCTTCCTTTACAGGATAAACCTCACGTCAGCAAAACGATGTTTCCTTTTTTTGATGGGTTGATTCCTGAAGGATGGCTATTGGAAATCGCTGAAAAAAACTGGAAACTTAATGTCAGGGATCGTATGGGTTTGTTACTTGCCTGCTGCAAGGATTGCATTGGTGCAGTGAGTATTGAAGAAGATAACTCTTAATATATGAGTATGGGAAGATGTCTATATTGTTATAATGAATTAGGAGAGGAAACGTCCGAATTTCATCCATCCTGTTCCAGGAAGATATTTGGAACACCTATCCCACCCGAATTACCATATTCAGATGATCACATGCTGCAGCTTGCGGAAAAAGTAATAAAATCTCAGTCAACTGTTACCGGAGTACAGCCAAAATTATCTCTTCACATTGAGAAGTTATCGAAAAAAGATGAACATCAACGGTTTACTATCGTAGGACTTTTGGGCGGCTACATTTTGAAACCGCCAACCAAACAATACAAATCCCTTCCTGAGCTTGAAGATGTTACAATGCATTTAGCGGAAATTTCAGGCATTGAAGTTGTGCCTCATTCTCTAATTAGATTGAGTTCCGGAAATCTGTCATACATAACTAAGCGAATTGACAGAAGAAATGAACTGAAAATACATATGGAAGACATGTGTCAGCTTACAGAAAGGTTAACCGAACAGAAATATCAAGGATCACATGAACAGATAGCAAAAGCAATTTTTAAATATTCGGCAAACCCGGGATTGGATGTAACTAATTTCTTTGAACAGGTTCTATTTTCATTCCTTACTGGCAATGCAGATATGCATTTAAAAAATATCTCACTGATAGATAATCCGAATATGGGATATATATTAAGTCCGGCATATGATATGGTTGCTTCAACACTGGTTGTGGAAGGAGACCTAGAAGAATTAGCGTTGACTTTAAATGGTAAAAAGAATAAAATCAAGAAGAAGGACTTTGTGGAAGCAATGAGAAGATTTCATGTCGAAAATAAAGCCATTGAAAATATATTCAATAAGTTTAATACGTCAATTGATTATTGGCACAAGTTTATCGATATAAGTTTTCTTCCGGATGAAATGAAAACCGGGTACCATGATCTTATTGTGAAAAGAGCCAATGAAATGTTTTAGCAGAATAATTAAAGCAAGATTTTCTTAAAATTAAAACTATACCCAACTATATTGATTTGTTTGCCAATCAATCTGAAGGAAGCTTGCTCTATTAGATTGGGGATTTTTTTCATAATAAATAAGTTGCGGAAAATCATTTATTACTTGACGTGAGTAAATCCCATTATAAGCACCATTGCTACCCATTAACACTGGAGTTGAAGTTTATATGCCAATACTCATCATGAATTTATTATTCTCAAGTGCTGCCTTCTGGTTATCTTCAAGACTTAACGACCAACACATACACCTTTCTTCATGTGTTGGGATTTAAGATGCAACAATTCCAAATTACTATCCTTTGCACTGATTCTTAATGGCTTATTCGTGAAGTTGCGAATTTCTAATTGCACTTGGCAATTATCAGAAATTTTTGTGCTATTTTTGACGACGAATTCTGAAGAGTGCAACTGTTCGGAGATCCCGGGTTGTTAGCTCATCCCGATAGCTATCGGGAGGTTTAGAGCAAATAAACTGTTTATTAGTTGAAATTTACGGGTTGTTAGCTCATCCCGATAGCTATCGGGAGGTTTAGAGCAAATCAACTGTTTATTAGTTGAAATTTATGGGTTGTTAGCTCAGTTGGTTTAGAGCATTACCTTGACAGGGTAGGGGTCACTGGTTCGATTCCAGTACAACCCACATTCGCTCTCCGAAGATCGGAAATCAAAAACCCGGGCATACTCTGCCCGGGTTTTTAATAATTCAATGAGATTATTTTATCTCACGTATCTTTACATTCCTGAACCATACTGGATAACCATGGTCCTGTAAACCTATAAAACCTTCTTTTGAAATCCCTTCGGTAAAACCGGGGAATGTTTTGAATTTGCTGGCAGCAACCATCTTGTCCCATTCCGGTGTCCATAATTCGTACTCAACAACCTTGGTGCCATTCTGGGTGTGAGTTACTTTTCCATTATTAACTGAAATAACTATTGTGTTCCATTCTCCTGCAGGATGGACTGTTTTTGGGTCGGCAGGAAGCATATCGTATAATGAGCCTGCGAGGTGACTGGGTAGTTTATTATCAGTTGCATCGACATTATCAAGAACCTGAACTTCGGGAGCTGCATAGTAGATTGGCTGTCCGGGGACTTCTCTTACATCATAGAAAATACCTGAATTTGCCATTTTGCTTGCTTTCCAGTCTACTGAGAGTTCAAAGTTTTTGAATTTTTTATCGCCGAATAATATATCGCCGTTTGATCCTTCGCCTGGTTTCTTGCCTTCGCTGGTGAATACTTTCATGGTATTATCTTCTATTACCCAGTTCTTTGGCATCGTGGTGCCATTGCATTGACGCCAGCCACTAAAGTCTTTTCCGTTGAATAATAAAACCCAACCAGCTTTTTTTTCTTTTTCCGACAGTTTGTTAACTCCCTGACCAAAGGAAGGAATTACAATGAGCATTGCTGCTGCAATTGTTAATGATAGAATAATGTTTCTTTTCATGATATAATTTTTAAAATTAATTGCTGATGCAATTTAGTTCTTTTTTTTTACACAGAGTTGCACGGAGGATTCACAGATTTTCACAGAGTTAAAAATTAAATTATAAGAACCATGAAATAGTATTTTTTACAACAGACGGCATATAAACTTAATTATCAACAGGATACAAATAATGACTAAGTAAATAGTCATTTTGTTGCAAAATTATTTGCACGACTATATAAATAGTCATATCTTTGTGGTGAAGGATTGACAAAAAAGAAGATGGAGCAAAGATTGCTTCGCTTCGCTCGCAATGACGGAACATTAGCCGGGATGGCAATAAGACCTGGAGATTGCTTCGCTGCGCTCGCAATGACGGTAACATTCCGGGATTGTGAGAAATGAGAAACGAATAACGATTTATAATGAAACTGACAAAAGCAGAAGAACAGATTATGCAGATATTATGGGACAAGAAAGAGGGCCTCGTAAAAGATATCCGCGACAGCTTCACAGAACCAAAACCTGCACGAAACACGGTATCTACCGTTGTACGGGTTCTCGAAAAGAAAGGTTATGTCGGACATAAAGCTTATGCCAATGTACACCTTTACTTTCCTCTTATATCAAAAAGCGATTATTCAAAAAGTCAGCTATTTGGACTGATGGAAGGTTATTTTAACAACTCATTTCCTGCAATGGCTTCATTCTTTGCCCGTGAGAAGGACCTGACTGTGAAAGAGCTCGATGAGCTGCTTGCGGAAACAAGAAAAGAATTGTCAGGAGACAAAAAACAAAAGTAATGGAAGCACTTGCTATGTACCTGCTGAAATCAGTGATCTGGCTAACCGGATTTGCACTGGTATACATTCTCTTCCTCAGGAATGAGAGATACTTTCTCGTAAACAGAATTTACCTGATTGCCGGAATATTTACTTCATTCGTGTTTCCATTGATTTCTATACATTATTCAGTGGAATTACCTCTGGTTAATGTTTCACAGAGCGACGCGGCTCTTGTCACAAAAATTCAGAGAGACGGCTCAATTTTTTTTCCTGATCTCAGGTTATTATTATTGGCTTTATATCTTTCTGGAACATTGGTTGTTCTTAGTCTTATTTTGCGGCAGGGCCGGCATATTCGCCGGGCAATTAAAAAGTCGAAAGTCATAAAACTAAATTCAGTAAAACTTATAAGAACTACTGATTATGTATCTGCGTTTTCATTCTTCTCCTATGTGTTTGTCAATCCTTCAGTTACAGACATTGAAGCTAAGGAGATTTTGAACCACGAACTGGTACATGTCAGGCAGAAGCACTGGTTCGATCTGGTGCTTGTTGAATTGCTTTGTATGATACAATGGTTTAATCCTGTTGTCTGGATCTATATCCGGTTTATCAGGGAAAATCATGAATATCTTGCCGATGAGGTGGCGCTGCAGCGAACATCAGATCCGGCAATTTACAAAGCTGTTCTTTTAAATCAGATTATGGGGGCACCCGTAATCAGTCTGACAAATTCGTTTAGTTACTCACCTAACAAAAAAAGATTTTACATGATGAAAAATATTCTAACGTCACCTTACAGGAAGATGAAAGTTCTGCTTATTCTTCCCGTCTTTGCGATTGTGTTATACTCATTTGCAAAACCTGATTACATATATAAATTGCCGGATGTAAGTTCCAGTGAAGCACCGGCTCTATCCTCACAGACTTCGCATGAAGTCAAAGGAACTATTGTGCAAAAAGATGGCAAACCTTTAAATGGAGCAATTATTACATTGCAGGGGACCACTCTGGGAACAATAGCTGACGATAAGGGCTCATTCAGACTTAACAAAGTACCGGATGAAGGATTACTTACAGTAAGTTATGTGGGATATAAAACCAAAGTAGTAAAACCTGTATTCACATCTGACATGGTTATCAATATGATCAGTGATACAGTAAAATACTCAATTGGAAATATTACTGTACCTCCGCCTCCGCCACCACCGCCATTACCTGAGGCTGCACCACCACCACCTCCTCCTCCTCCATCGGAGATTAACATGATATCTGCTGACGGGAAGAAACCTTTGATTGTTATTGATGGTGTAATAAAGGAGAATATGGAAGCAAAAGAGATTGATCCCGAGTCTATTCAATCTATAAATGTATTAAAAGATAAGAATGCAACTGATAAATACGGAATGAAGGGAAAAGACGGAGTAATTGAAATTACAACCAAAAAGTCACAATCCCCGGCAACGACTAATATGTCGGATGTTAAAGTAACAGGTTATGGAAATGCACCGAAGGATGATAAGAAGCCGTTTGTTGTCGTTGAAGAATTGCCTGAATTTCCAGGAGGAAAAGATGCCATGGTTGCGTGGATAACAAATCATCTAAAGTATCCGGGAGAAGCTGTAAAAGCTAAAATCGAGGGGAAAGTAATTGTTAGCTTTATGGTAAGCAGCACGGGAAAAGTTAAAGACGTAACTGTTTCTAAGCCGGTTAATCCTGCTCTCGACCAGGAAGCAAAAAGAATAATCAACAGTATGCCTGACTGGAAACCCGCCATGCAATCTGGCAAACCGGTTGATGTACTTTTTCAGGTACCGGTGGAATTTAAACTGAAGTAGGTTCAGACTATCCCGGTAGGATTGCTTCGTCACTTCGTTCCTCGCAATGACCGTGTACCTACCTTACTTGCACCGTCATTGCGAGCCCGACTAAGGAGGGTATAATCTAGCTTACTTGCACCGTCATTGCGAGCCCGACTAAGGAGGGTATAATCTACCTTACTTGCACCGTCATTGCGAGCCCGACGAAGGAGGGCGAAGCAATCTTATGAACCATTAACGATTACTCGTAACTAATCCTTATCCTTCGTATCATCTGCCTTAAAAAAGGCTGCACGAACACTAGCCGGGCATGGAGAATCGAGACCTTTCACAGCTTTCCAGATAACTTCATTAAACTCCCGGTCATCTATCCTGTCTTCTCTTGCAAAATTGAATTTCTCGCTTTTTCTCTGCCATTGATTCTCTGCAAGATTTTTAAGGTTAAGATCAATATTATTAGGTCTGGAAGTAAATGCAGGATGATCTGGCGTGTTGTTCATGCATCTCCATAAAGGAGTTGCAGGAGCATCATACTGGCTCATGGGTGGAAGGCCAAGAATGAGTTCCATAGTGCGTAAAAGTGATGCAGTTGTATAAGAAGTATGGTCAACAAAACCCTGTTTCACGTATCCGCCTGCAAGATATGCAGTGCTTCTATGTGCATCCACATGATCAGGGCCATTCTGTGCATCATCTTCGACAATGATAACAAGGCTGGTTGCCCATAATTTACTATGGCTCAGGTAATCAATAAACATACCTACTGCCAGGTCGTTATCAGCTACATGAGCAAATGGTGTGGGTTTATTTAGGCTTAACCCCTCAGTATGATCATTACCGAACCTCATTGTACTTAACTGAGGAACAGCATCAATTGCAAGCAGCGAATCAAAATCGTGTTTCCACTGACCAAATCTTATAGTATCACGAAACGATAAGTCCCAGCCACGATACTTGTTACAGAAATGATCCTTAAGAACAGGGATATTAGCTTTGTTATCATCCACAAATTCTCCATATGACCTAAAGCTTACACCGTTACGCTGACAATCGTCCCAGAGGAATCCGTTTTTGTTATTTGCAATAACGATATTCCCTTCGCCCGGATAATCCCCACCTCTTCCGCCATAGCTGGTCGGCCAGTTTTTCTCAAGATAATCCGTCGCATATCCGCCCATTGTCCAGTTGTGTCCGTCAGCGCTTACTTCACCGTTCACATAAAAATTATCAAGTAAAACAAATTCTTTTACGATAGCATGTTGATTTGGTGTAATATTCTCACCGAAAAGGACAAGGTTCTTATCTCCGTTACCTTCAGGAACGTCGCCAAGTACCTGATCGTAGCTACGGTTTTCCTTGATTATATAAAATATATGTTTGATAGGCGACTTTTCCCCGACCTTCATCGGAACAGGGTTTCCGACCATTCCTTCTGATTCCAGCTCCTTGTCCTTATTGTATGGGGTGTTTTTATAAACAACGGAGGAGTAGGCAGCCATCTGCGCAGGAGAAGGAATATTCAGAATCTGAAGGGTTCCTCTTAGTAAGCCCGCTATATACTGTTCTTTGATTTTATGATCCTTGCCACCTTCCTGATATACCACATCATCTCCTTTACGGTTAGGATTGGGACCAAAAGGGTTGGCGTGTGATGTCAGACCTTTTCCGTTGCTTACAAGGATTTTATTATTTACAATCCTCACGCATGTAGGATACCATGCTGTGGGAATGAAGCCCTTGCCTACAGATAACCCCGGATTTCTTACATCAAAAACGGCCAGACAATTATTATCAGCATTTGCAATGAAGAGAGTTTTTTCATCCTTGCTGAGAGCAACACTATTTGTTGTTGAACCCGTACGTGAGTCGGGATAAAGAGCGCTGTTCAGAGTTTCAATTGCTTTGGACTGCCTTGTATCAATTACTGAAACACTGTTGTCGTTGGCATTGCAGACATAGAGATATCTCCCGTTCCGTGTGATACACATATCATTTGGATTGTCGCCTACAGGAATGGAACCTGTAATTTGCTGCTGTTCGGTATTGAAAATTATAACCTTGTCACATCCCCAGCAACTTATATATAAAGTTTTATGGTCGGGTGAAAGCAGACAGGTGTATCCTTCTCCTCCCAAAGGATGCTGTGAAATAACTTTTTTTAGCCTGGTGTCGAGTACATATAATGAACTGTTCTCTTTTGTTACAGTGTATAGCCTGTTTTTCGAATCATCAAGCGCAATTCCGGCAGGAGAGATCCTTTCCGGCCATGGTTTGCCTATAACAATGGAGTCGTACAAAGCCAGCCGATTGTTTTTTAATGTATAACGTAATATCCGGTTGTTGTTTCCCCCTGAGGCATATAAATATTCCCCATTATCGGAGAATGCCAGCCCCAGCCAGGATCTGGCAATAATGATGGAATCAAGAATAATCCCCTTTTCAATATCAACAAGCTGAATAGTCTGATCACTCTGACCGTTATTTGTTATTGCAGCAAGTTTTTTGGAAGGAGAGATTGCAATATTCAACGGAAGATCACCAAGAGGAAGTAATTTTCCTACTGGCGACAGGCTCCATCCATTTGGAAGTAAAACGCTGTGAGAAGGCACATCCCGGACGATTTGCGCTGACAGATTTAAAATAAGGGAAGTCAGAATGATCTGAATCATAACCATTCTTCTCCTGATATTCAAAAAAGTTTTCATATTCAAATTATATTAAATACATGAGATTTCAATCTGATCTCAAATTAAGCTGTTTACGCAAGTTATCTTATCAGTTTCATCTGTATGCTTTATATTTTTAATTCCTTTTCTTCAGCTCTTCAGGTTTCAATGAGATCAGATGTCCAATCTGTTTACCGTTTCGGTATGTGACTACTTTCAGAGTGACCGGACCGGCGGGGATTTCCACAGGTTTTGAATATTTAGGCGAATAGAGCCCGGGCATAGAACCGTCGAGCGTATAGAAAATATCGAGATCAGGAGCCTCGGATGCCATCTCAGCTGTTAGCTTCGATCCTGATTTTTTGATGTTTACAATTGCGTCATATATTGCGGTTGAAAAATTAGTTCCTTGTATAACGGAGCGATCAAAATGCTTTTCCACACGCTGAACAAAATTATCCCAGTTCTTTGAAGCATTTGGCGACCAGAAATCTTCAGCCAGAGCCCATCCACGCGGCCATGTCATGTATTCTGCATAGGGAAGTGTTACGATTTGTTCAGTCCACAGATTACCCTGACCTCCGAGGATATATTTTGCATCAACGCCTTCAGGTACGGGATCGTAGCTATAGCTTTTGTTTAACCGAAGACTGGCATACATTGGAGATTCGACAGTCTGTTCGCCCTGCTGATAATCGAGGTAAGCGAAGGTTGTTGGAGTCATAACAACATCATGGCCCATCTTTGCAGCTTCAACACCGCCTTTTATTCCCCTCCAGCTCATTACTGTTGCATCGGGAGCAAGTCCGCCTTCAAGTATTTCATCCCAACCGATCATTTTCTTGCCTTTGGACTTCAGGATTGTTTCCACCCGTTTCATAAAATATGCCTGCAATTCTTCAGGCTTGGTCATCTTATTCTTTTTCATCAGTGCCTGGCATCCGGGATCCTTTGTCCAAAAGCCTTTATAACACTCATCTCCTCCAACATGAATATACTGGTTGGGGAATAGTGGCGCCATCTCAGTGAATATTTTATCAAGAAATGCATACACTTTTTCATCAGAAGGATTAAGAGTATTATCGACACGCATCTTGAATGTGCCATCATTAAACCATTCCGAAAAAGAAGAACCCGGGTTGACTTTCGTATTAGGATCTTTTGTACAGCTTATTTCGGGATATGCTGCTATTGCTGCCATACTATGACCCGGAACATCAATTTCAGGGATAATCGTTATGTTAAGATCCTGGGCATAGCGAACTATTTCCTTAATATCTTCCTGTGTGTAGAAACCGCCTACAGTAGCTGCTTCACCAGGGTTTGGTTTTGCGCGGTCTCCGAACAGTCCGTAACGTGGTACACGCCATGCACCTACAGAAGTGAGTTTTGGTAAGGATTTTATTTCAATTCTCCATCCATTATCATCCGACAGATGCCAGTGGAAGGTATTAAACTTATACCTGGCCATCTCGTCAAGATATTTCTTTACCTCTTCCTTAGTGAAAAAATTACGACTTACATCGAGCATCAAACCTCTCCATCCGAAACGCGGGTAATCGGTTATTTTGACATCAGGAACGTTCCATGTCATGTTCACGGTCGATTTGCTTTCAATCTCCTTTGGCAATAACTGTAGTAGTGATTGTACTCCATAAAACAGACCCGCTGGCTGGTTTGCAGTAATTATTATACCTGCCGGCGATGATTCAAGCGTGTATCCTTCTTTTCCAAGTTGGGAAACAGGCACCTTGTTCAAAATAATCTTTATGGAACCTGAATTACCCTGTTGGGGTTTTATTGAAAAGCCTGTTGCCTGGTTCAGCTTTAGGGCAAGCATTTCTGCTATTTTACCGGCTTCCTGACCATCGAAACTGATAGTTAGATTCTTATCAAGTTCAAAAGTTCCTTCAGATTGCTTTATCTCTACCGGCTGAGGGATAATGCTTATCACAGGACTTTGAGCATATGCTCTGGTCATGGACAATATCAATACAAGTAAAAGTAATTTTTTCATAACACGATGAATTTAAGATTTATAGAGGTTGATTTTTATTGTCTGCCATGAATGTTGAATGGGATGTTCTGAGAACCTTGAGTACTTCTCTTTTAATCTTTACGGCCACACTGCCGCTGATATCCAAGGGTTCGCCGTCAATATGGAATCTGGTTTCGGCGGTTTCAATAATTATCTCTTTATCAGTCTGCAGTGTTCTCACATATTTTGATTTATTTATTCTTTTTGTGAATAGCCTCAGAATAAAAATTGGACCTAATATTTTTGGGAACGGTTTGATCATTACAATATCAATCATGCCATCATTAGGTTTTGCCTCAGGCGCTATGAAAGCATTATTGCCAAACTGTCTTGTGTTTGCTATGGTGAGTACAAATAGTTTTTCGGAAATAACCTCTTTGCCATCGATTTTAATATTTACATGAAATGGACGAAGGCGTAGGAATGTCATCAGGGTGAGCCACACATATGGTAAAAAGCCACGAAGCTTCAGATTATTAAATGAATGGGCAACAAAGCTGTCGAGACCAATGCCCGCTACGTTAAGACATAGATTGTCATTGATTTCAATAACATCGATATCAACACTTTCGGCTTTTTTAATATCGCTAAGAAGGGATCGGATATTCATCTTGAATCCGAATTCCTTTGCGAATCCGTTTCCTGATCCAAGCGGGAATACACCCAGGATCTTATTTGTTCCTACCAGCTCTGATGCCATGGAATGTACCGTTCCGTCACCACCGGCAGCAATGAACACGTCGTGCTTTTCAAAGTTATCCTTTATTACAGAACTCGTTTCCTCTTTGTTCAGTGATTTGTAAAAGGACAACTCGGTTTTCCTACGTTCGAGGTCTTTCGAGACGATAAAATTTACAGGTGGTACCCCGGAGGCCGGATTAAGAATAAACAGCGCTTTATTCTTATTTTTTTGCGCATTCCTTTTCATGCTCAAATTTACCAAAAGAAATCAGACTTCATCAGAGAAGGTTGTCTTATTGCATAAACGGATACTTAAAATCAGTAGCTGGGATTAGTGTCTCTTTTATTGTACGCGGACTGACCCATCGCAGAAGGTTAAGGTGGCTGCCGGCTTTATCATTGGTGCCGGAGGCTCTTGCGCCGCCGAAGGGCTGTTGTCCTACCATGGCTCCGGTTGGCTTGTCGTTTATGTAGAAGTTACCTGCAGCATAACGCAATGCCCGGCATGCTTTTATCATTGCATATTTGTCGTTGCTGAAGATGGCACCTGTTAAAGCATATGGAGAAGTGTTGTCACATAATGTGAGAGTATCCTCGAATTTATCGTCTTTATAAATATATATAGTCATTACGGGTCCGAAGATCTCTTCTTCCATTGTGAAGAAATGAGGATTCTGGGTAACAATTACGGTAGGCTCAACAAAGTAGCCTTTTGATTTATCACCGTTGCCTCCTGCAATAATCTGAGCATCGGGTGAAGATTTTACACGCTCTATATACGACATTATCTTGTCAAAGGAAGTATTATCGATTACGGCATTGACATAATTACTGAATTCGGTTACGTCACCGATCTTTATTTCCGTTATCATTCTTAGGATCTGCTGTTTTGTATCATTCCATAACGATTCAGGAATGTAGGCTCTCGAGGCTGCTGAACATTTCTGTCCCTGATATTCAAAAGAACCCCTGACAATGGCGGTTGCAAGCTCGAGTGAATTGGCAGATGAATGTGCAAAGATGAAGTCCTTTCCTCCGGTCTCACCTACAAGTTTTGGATAAGATTTATAAATGTGAAGGTTATCGGATACCTGTTTCCAGAGCGAGTTGAATGTTGCATTTGAGCCGGTAAAATGAATCCCTGCAAGGTCTCTGTGTTTTAAAACTATTCCGCTGATGAGGGATCCTGAGCCCGGCACAAAATTTATGACGCCTGCCGGCATTCCTGCTTCTTCAAATATCTTCATCAGGTAATAATTTGACAAAAGGGAGGTAGTGGCAGGTTTCCATACTGTTGTATTTCCCATTAGCGCCACGCTGGTACTCAGATTTGAAGCTATTGCAGTAAAGTTAAAAGGTGTTACAGTATATACGAACCCTTCAAGAGGCCGGTATTCAAGCCTGTTTATATTTTCACTTTCAGATATTGGCTGTTCCTGATAGATAAGGGAGGCAAAATGTATGTTAAATCGCAGATAATCAATCACCTCGCACGCAGCATCAATCTCAGCCTGGAAAACATTTTTCCCCTGTCCGAGCATGGTGGCAGCATTTATCCTGAACCGGTACTTTTTCGAAATAAGTTCAGCGGCTTTGGCTATAATAGCTGCTCTCTCCATCCATGAAAGGTTCATCCATTCACATTTAGCCTCGTTGGCAGCTTTAATAGCCAGATTCACTTCATTCTCTGTAGCCATGTGGTATGTTGCCAGCACATGCTGATGATCCGAAGGCATTACGACTTTTCCGGTTTTCCCTGTTCTGTATTCTTTCCCACCGATGATAAGTGGAATATCAATGACCTGACTCATCTGTAACTTAAGTTCCTCTTCAAGAAGATTTCGTTCCTCACTACCCGGTTTATATGATAAGACCGGTTCATTCTTTGGCTCCCTGAAATTATAAATTGCGTTATTCATATTTTAAATTTTTGCAAAAATGATCAAATAGTTATTTAAAAAAAATGATTTATATCTTGTTCGGTTCTTTAATCTACTCTGTAAACACAAGCATTATGTAAATGTTCGTACCCCCAGCATTGGGTTCACTTCCCTTTGTGTTCCTTTGTGATGAACTTTGTGTCCCTTTGTGGTTAAATTTTTAATTTTTTACCATAAAGGTGCTCAAAGGATAAATGAAGGTACACAAAGAACTTTTGCATTAATTCAAACATTTTAACGAAATTTGTATACAATTATAAATCAGGATCTATGTCAGAATCAAATTTTTACCATTTCCCTGCTAACGGATCGTTTTATGGGATCAAATCACTCGATGACGCTGTAGCTGCAATGTCGGAAGGTGGGTTTGTTTGGTTTAATTTTTATCAGCCTGCAAGGGATGTGCTTAGTTCAATGATAGATAAAGTTGGGATTCATCCACTTTCAGTTGAGGACTGTTTTGATGAGGAGCAGGTTCCGAAAATTGAACACTTCATGACCAACACCTTCATCATTTTCAATTCGTTCAGTTATGCTGCCAGTACACTTTTCATTGATGAGATAAATCTTTTTATTGGCAAGAACTTTCTCATAACGGTAAGCGGGTATCACGCCGACGAAAGGAAACCGCTGAACAATATTACAGATTTAATTGAGAAGGGGAATACCAATGCAAAAGCAGGTCCCGATTACCTTATGCATATTATCCTCGATTGGATTGTAGACGAAAAATACAAGGCATTCGACGATATGGAGGATGAACTTGGAGTTGCTGAAGAATCTCTTCTCGCGGATGTCGAACGATTTCAGCCGTTACAGCTGATCAATATGAGAAAAAACCTCATGAAGCTCAGGAAAACACTATATCATGAAAGGGAGATCCTTGTGAAGATTTGCAGGCTTGATTGTCCTTTTGTAAGCGAGAAATCTATTGTTCATTACCGCGATATTTATGATCATCTTTCCAAATTCTTTGAACAGACAGAAACATACAGGGAGATAGAAACAAGTCTAATGGAACTGTATACTTCTTTGCT
>JBBRSO010000081.1:0-14394 GCA_038245405.1 Bacteroidales bacterium | reverse complement strand
GCAGATAAAATCGAATTTCTCCGATTCAATAGCTTTAACAATCGCCTCAGTAACTTCATAAGCGCTCATCTCAGGCTTAAGATCGTAGGTAGCTACTTTAGGAGATGGGATCATTATCCTTTCTTCATTATTGAATTTCTCTTCTCTCCCACCTGAGAAAAAGAAAGTTACATGAGCATATTTTTCCGTTTCCGCAATCCTCAACTGATGCTTGCCTGCTGCTGAAAGTACCTCACCGATAGTATTCTCAGCATTGTCCTTTGGATATATTATATGCAAACCTTTGAAGGTAGCATCATAGGGAGTCATTGTGCAGTAATATAATGGTATGGTTTTCATACCTGCCTCTGGCATATCCTTCTGTGTAAGGACGATGGTTAATTCTTTTGCCCTATCATTCCTGAAATTTGTAAAAACTATAACATCACCCTCTTTAATTGTGCCAACAGGTTTTCCGTCACTTCCAATTACAACAATCGGTTTCATGAATTCATCAGTTACACCTGCATCATACGATTCCTGCATTGCATCTAAAATGTTACCTGTCGGAGCACCTTTTCCGCTTACAATCAGATCGTATGCCTCTTTAATCCTTTCCCATCTCTTATCACGGTCCATTGCATAAAACCTTCCAATAAATGAGGCAACTTTCGCATTTGATTTTTTCAGATGTTTAATAAGATCCTTCATATAACCGATACCGCTTCGTGGATCAGTATCCCTGCCATCGCCAAATCCATGAATGAACACATTCTTTAAACCGTAGTCATTTGTCATGTCGCACAAATTGTACAAGTGCTTATCCAGTGAATGAACACCTCCATCTGAAAGCAAACCCATAAAATGAACCTGCTTGTTCTTATCACGGGCATACGAAAATGCATCCACCAGAACCTGGTTCTTTTTAATATCACCGGTTTTACATTCCTTGTTGATTTTAACAAGATCCTGATAAATCACTCTGCCTGCGCCAATGTTAAGATGGCCGACTTCTGAGTTTCCCATCTGGCCGTCAGGAAGACCCACATCTTCACCTGAAGCGTGCAGCCTGGAGTTAGGAAAATTGTTTTTATAGTAAGTGAGATTTGGAGTAGGTACCTGGCTTATAACATCTGCTTTCGAACCATCGCCTATACCCCAGCCATCCAATATCATCAGTAACGTCTTCTTATTCTTCATCAGTGTAATTCTTTATACCATTAAACAAAAACAAACTAAGCTTGTTCGGGTCAAAAACCCGTGCAAATTTAGTTAAAATTGTTTTCACCCCAAAACCCCAGGGGTGCTTCTATTTCCTTGACGACGATACCTGTTCCATTTTGATATTCAGGTCTTGTAACTGGCAGGTCTTTTCCAGAGGGATATCTTTTGCAACATTAACACTCCATTCCTCCTGGGTCATATTCCTTGAAACGCGACTACAAATATCTTTGGCCAGATAATCTGCATTTGTTGCTCTGCCAATAAGATTATTGGTTCCGCCAGCCTCGCCTGAAATTATCATCTGCCCGTCGGGACTGAACTGCATTACAAGTACAAATTCATCATTATCAGCCAGTACAACGGGAGGATCGCTTAGATCAGCAGGATTCTTTATGTTGAATAATTTAATTTTTTTGTCATTCCCTGCTGTAGCCATCTGGTTCAGTTGTTGATTAAACCTGATATCATTTATCTGAGAATCATGCGCTTTTATTTCAGAAAGCTTTTCATGTCGCTTAATATCCCATATCTCCACATTGCCATTTGCATCACCCAGAGCGAGGAGATTGTTTGCCGGGTTGAATCTTACAACCTTGATCTTCTTACCGGTTGTTTCTATTTTGAAATTACCTGAGCTTTGTTCAGGATTCCAAACCATAACATTTCCGTCATTGCTTAAACCGGCCAGGTAGTTACCATTTGATGAAATATCAAGTGATGTTATCTCCATTAATCCTGTGGAAACATCAACGCTGGTACGCGCAGCAATATCCCATTTCAGAACTTTCCCGTCGAGAGCCGCTGAATAGAGATATTTCCCATCATATGAATAAATCAGGGATTTTATTCTGCCTTTATGACCTGTCATCTCATATCCCATAGCATTTCCTTTGAGCGGTATCATTCTTATGGAGGCATTGGAGCTGCCACAAGCCAGCCACGACTCATCGGGGCTCACAGCCAGTACTTCAATAATGTCGGGCCCGGAATAAACGACCTGAAGTGTCTGATCCTTCTTGTCGAGATCCCATTTTAGAACCTTGCCTTCACTTCCGATAGTAAAGAATTCCCTTTTCCCCGGTACAAAAGCAATTC
The DNA here is from genome assembly GCA_038245405.1 of Bacteroidales bacterium. Lineage (GTDB taxonomy): Bacteria > Bacteroidota > Bacteroidia > Bacteroidales > VadinHA17 > LD21. The sequence goes on along the minus strand of JBBRSO010000081.1, from coordinate 12,096 downwards.
CCTTTATTTGTCCGTTATAACCCTTGAATGATTTAAAGTTAATACCACCAAAAACCATATCCGCATTATACAGCCCTGCATAAATATCGGGGTCATTTTCTATGCCTGTATTCCTTTTATTGAACAGATATGCCTGGGATGCAAGTAATGCCTGAAGATCCTTCTGTCCGGTCAATTGTAATGATTTGAGTGACATCAATTTCGCAATGGAGAGCATTCGTAAGCGTTCAGAATCTTTACTTTTCTCGATTGCAACATTTTTTTGATACCTTTCCTGCAAAGCACTTTTTTCAGCCAACTCCTTCTGATTATCTGAGAGCATTTTCTGAGACTCCACTTCTCTTGAAATATTTACTGCTGCTTTTGCTATAGAATCTGAGACTGATTTCTGATCAAAAGCAATTACAGCGGTAGAATCTGATTTGGCTTTCTGTTTCATTAAAAGCATTCTTGCAGTTTCTGCATGTTTTGCCTTTTTTTCAGCATTCAGCTTTTGAATATAAGCATAAGCAGTTAGTCCGAAGGCAATAAGTATCGCAAATGCCAGGATCCTTGAAGTAAACCAGGTCCTTCTCTTCTTGTTTTTCTCAAGTTTGGCTTTGTTTTCTTCTTCTTCTTCGTAAGCTTTTTCACTTGTTCGTAAATATACCATGGCGCGTTCAAAAGCAGGGTTATACTGAACAGCCCAGGAGAGAACAGGATGATTCTGATTGCGCCATTTTAATGCTGATTGCAGATCGGTTGTTTTGAACAAGCCTGTCTTACCCAGTTGGTAAAGTGCAGAAGCTTCTGATAATCTGAGGTATATCTGCATTGAGACTGCTTCGCTATCAATCCATTCCTTTAACAGATCCCATGACTGGATCACACATTCATTCTGAATATCAACCGTTGAATTTTCGTACTGCCAGGTATTTTCCTGGAATGAAACAAATGAACATGAAGAATCGCTGAATTTTTGTACTACTTGTCTTAGTTCAATTTCGGAACAGTCAGCAATGGATTTTATCGTTTTAACATCAGAAGGATGTCGGATTCCTTTATTATCAGAGCCTTTTCTGGTTATTGCTTTAAACATAACCACACAGATCTCTTTTTCACGCACAGTGAGTCCCTCATAGATTTCATCTGCGTGCACGGATACCGATTTCTTTATTGTACCTGCAGAATTATAATCTGTTATGTTTATCGGTCGGTTGACACCACTTTCCTTCCATCCTTTCCATGTCCTCATCATAACATGCTGAAATACAGAAAGCTTAAAATTCACATTTCTTATATCATTTAAAAGCAGCTCAACCAGATCGGGGGTAATTTCTGCACATGAATATTTTACCGGCTCTTCTATAACCTCTTTCCAGTTTTCAAATCCCGGCTCCGGAATCAGGTAATTGCTGTTATTCACTAGTCGCGCAAGTTCCCAGTGATGAGAACAATCTCCGAGATATTCGGAGCGCATAGTCATAACAAAAAATAAATCTGGTCCGCCCTTATTCACTTCGGTAACCAGAAACTCAATAAATTTTGTGGATGTTGAATTATCCGATGACTGGAAACGGAACAGATCTTCAATCTGATCAATTACAAAAAGGACGTTTCGTGCAGAATTAAAATACTTCTTAATTAATCCCCACAGATCAGGGAAATTGTTGGTGAGCTCTGAGAGGATTTGATTACTGTTAGCCTTTTGATCCCCCCATTCCAAAAAACATTTGGTGAGGGCAACTGCAAGATTACCAAATGGATTATTTCCGGGTCTGAAAGAGATAACAGTCCAGTCAGGGCCGTTGATTATCTGATCTTTAATGTCCTCAACAACTCCGCCATAAATCAAAGAGGTCTTACCTGTACCGGCAGCACCAATAACAGAGACATGCCTGTTTTTTAAAAGCTTTGAGATCACTTCCCTCCTCTCGGTTTTTCTGCCGAAAAAAAGTTTGCTCTCGTCTTGGGAAAACGGTTTCAGACCTGGGAATGGGTTAAATTTTTCGTCATCTCTCTCTGCGTCCATGGTGTATAAAACTATCAAAGTTTGTATTACAGTCGAATTATAATGTCTCTTGTATGTTATTAATATATCTCAAAAATTGTGTTGAATGATCGGGATATTGAAAATGAAATTCTTCAACAGAAGCAAGGGATAACCGATACATGAATATTTCGTATGTATTGGGCTTCTTCCCGATAAATCTTTCCTTTAGTTTGCTAACTGTACCATTATATTCTATCTGAACATCATATCTGTTACTTTCTTCATTTAATAGCCAGAGAATACAACCAGCATCACAATCCCCGAAATCAGCTTCCAGATTATTTGTAAAATGCAGATTACCAGCCAATATAAATAATTTCCATGGAGGTATGCCGGTGAAACAACCATTAAGAAATTGCACTTTTTCGAAGAGCATTTCTTTTTTATCAAACTTCCCTTCCAGTATTCTATCGAGTTTTCTTCTAACCTGGGCGGGGATTCTCTCAGAGGCTGAAAAATATAGGTCCGGGTTACTCCTGGCTATCAGATAAGCTGCTTCTTCCCTGATTATTTCTTCCGGACTAAATAGAAGGGCAGTAGCCGATTCAGCCATATCTTTTCCTTCTATTTTGTCAATATTTCTAAGTGTGCAGGTTTTCGTCCAAATGCTTATTAGATTATAGTCTCTGTTGATAATATCTTCGGCAAGATTTTTATGCTCCGAGACCTCAGCAGGAAAATACTTAGAAAGCTTCACTAGTTTTTTTCTTATAGATAAATCATTGAGAAAGAGTATCAAAACCGGTTTTATCGAATCTGATACAATCTCTCTGACTATTTCGAGAGCAAGACTAGTGCTTTTCATCCTGCTTTCAGATAAATTCTTACGGATCGTCGCAATAATGTCTTTCCCATAGTTGAGTGAGAGTACATTAAAAAGAAACATTTCCCATCTATCGATCTCAAGTCTGATAACATCATGAAGGTATTTATTCTTCTCCCGTTCAAGAATAATTTCAGCACCCATATTCCAGGTGATTATTCTGATTATATCTAACACCAGATTATCAAGCCGAATCTTTTCTTCTTCGGATGGATTGAATTTACATCTAAGTAAGCCCTCTATAGAAATTTCCTTTATCTGACGCGAATTTGATCCAAGACATGAAAAAAGAAATACGCTACTCTCCTTCGAACAGGTGTTGGCCAAAAGATGGAGAATAACCCGGCTCAATTTTAAATTTCCTGAATTAACCAGATAAAGTCTTATCAGTTCATCCTCAACACCTTCGCCGAATGATAGCAAAATTTCATATGCATCCCTGGATAGACCCGGGGTATTTAGTGCCTCACAAACTACCGATAATAGATCACCAATTCTGAATTTGCCAATTATATGAATTGCCTGTCTTTTCGATTCAATCGAGTTATTCCTCAGAAGCCTGAGTATTTCTGTCGTTTGTGGTAATCTAGTACCCGAGAGGAGTCTTATTCCCTCATCTACGGCAACACTCTTCTTACTCAGGCCATTGACAATCTCCTGTGATCGATTCCTCATAGTGCTATCCAATGAAGAACTACTTATGATTCTCCTAAGTGCAGGTATAAGATTGATATCATTTTTAGATATGGCATGAGCAGACAATTCTTCAAAATAGGGACGGGAAATACTATTTAAAACTGAAAATTTTCCAGTAATAATTCCAAAATAATCCTTCCGGAATTCAAGAGATGATGCAAATTTGTTTTTCAGCTCCGTGTGGGAGTCTTGCTTCGACAAATCCAAAGGAGCAATATGTTCAAGAGAAGCCTTGATATCCTTAGGATGATCTTCGTCCTCTACAGAATTAAGATTAACACGTTTATTAAGAAGAGCCTGAACAATTAACACTACAATTATCGATAAAATACTAATGAGTAGGATATTGTGAACCTGTATTTTGAAGGTCAAAACGGCAGCAATCAGGAATGAAACAATCAAAATACCTGATATCAGACCTACTTTCAGAAATCTGAATGCCTTTCCCGGTTTCCCTTTAAATACTTGTTCAGCAGTTCTCCGGAAACTAAAAAATGATAGTATGTTAAGAGGGGCAAGCATTATGAATACAATGAATATTGCCCACCCTTGACCAGAATAAATCATTGACAACCAAAGAGAGATGGTGACTACCAGTATGAAGATGAGATTGTAGGTTGTGAATTTCCCGGGATCGGATTTTGAACGGAGCTTAAGGTATAATGCGGTAAGGATAATTGCTGTAACACCGGAAACGAGATATCCGCGTGCCATCATTTTTTCATCAAAGGTCGAAAGGAGCAGGGAATAAGCCGTGATATCAAATGCTCCGATAAAAATCCCTATGAAGACCGATTGTGTAAAAAGCATTGATACCTTTAGCTCTTCCTCTGACGAAATACCAAGAAGAGCGCTTATCTTATCTCTCATAAGAGCCCGTTACAAAATATTGCATACCAAGGTAGCAATTTAAATTAAAAACCCAGTTACTATGTGAATATAATAAATTGAATCTTAGCCATTACGCTCAACAATTTTTACCAAAAAAGTCAGGTGTACAGCCTCGAATTTACATTCTGCATTATCAGGCTGATATCCGGATCATTTCCATCTACAATAATCTCTGACATCTCATACCATCTTTTGCGCTCTGCAAGTTTATCTTGTATAAACATTAGTAATTGAACATGATCCAGATCCTTAATCAATGGCCTTTCCCCTGCAGAGCCCGAAAGCCTGTGTCTCAATTCCGTAGGGGTCATTTTCAGGTAAATTGTCAGACCACTTTCAAGCATGAATTGCATATTGTCGCTGTGGCATGGCGTACCTCCACCTGTGGATATAACTTTATCAGAAATGTTATCGAGGTTGCGCAATACTTCTGATTCCAGATTTCTAAAGTGATCCTCTCCATTTTGAGAGAAGATCTCTATGATGGTTTTCCCGGCATATTGTTCTACTTCATGGTCGAGATCGATAAACGACCAGCAAAGATTTGCAGCGAGTTTTTTACCAGCAGTGGATTTACCACTGCCCATGAAACCAATTAAGTAAATGATGTGGTTTTTAATCATTATAGCTCAAGTTTCATCTGCGCAGGATCTTCATTAGCAGAAGGTTGGGGTAGTTCAATATCGTTTATCTCTTCCTTTACTACTTCAGCTTCCTTTTTGAATATTGGTTCAATCTCCTTTATATTGTCAACCATAAAACTGGTCATTCTCTTGCCCTTGGCTTTAAAGCTTTTTACTCCGATAAATTCCGCAACCTCAATGATTTCACTTTCCCTGTCCTTATTTTTACCTCCAAAATAAATCTCAAATCGCGGATACTCCACTTCAGTGAGACTTACAAGTTTTGATTCAGAGTCTTCATTTATAAAGCATTGTGGTTTCTCCGATTCTTCAAGTGAAAATCTTTTCACATAGTAGAATTTCTGTTCAGCATCCCAGTAAACGACAGAATAGACTTTTTCAGGTCTGAACTTTTCAATTATGAGAATATTATCTTCAAAATGGCCGGAAAGATCAAAGCCGGCAATTCTGAAATAACCGTTTTTAGTCATTACCATTATTTTCTCGTCTCCACTGAATTCACCGAGATATTGTCCCCTGCCATCAACATTCAGACGGAACACAGCATCATCAAACCAAATTTTTCTTCCGCCAAGTGTGGAGAGACCTTTTTCCTTGAGATTGATTTTATGAACGGCATTCCGCGTAAGGATATTCCCCATTGAAGATTTGCCTTTTATGTTCATCTGGCCGAAGTCAAATTCGAACATAAGTTTTTTAAGCCTTGCCTTTGGTTTGTGATGTACGTTTATTACTTCAGCTTCACCATTCGGATTTACACTGAGGTATACAATCTTTGAACCGGCCGTGCCTCTTGTAAGATTGTATTCTTTATCGCGTGTTAGCCCAGTGATAGAACACCGTTTTGCAAGCAGTGGCCCGTCTTTTCCATCCTGGTAAACAATGTTATAGATGGTGCGTTCATCATTTTTAAGAAAGACCTGAGCGTAAAGTATGTCATTCCCGACAAAGACCTTATCTGCTACTTTTGTGATTAGGTAGACGCCATCTTTTCTTATAACTATAACATCATCAATATCTGAACAATCGCAGATAAATTCATCTTTTTTCAGACCGGTACCTATAAATCCTTCTTTATAATTTATATACAGTTTTGCATTATTTGCAACCACTTTTGTTGCTTCAATTGTATCGAAGCTCCTCAGTTCTGTTTTTCTTTCCTTACCCTTACCATACTTTTTCTTTATCTGTCTGAAATAATTTATAGCGAAAGGGATTAAATTGTTCAGGTGATTTTTTACTTCTTCAATCTCAGTCTCAACACTCTTTATATGCTCATCAGCCTTTTTCACATCGAATTTTGAGATCCTCTTGATCTTGATCTCGGTAAGCTGAATTATGTCTTCACGGGTAACTTCCCTTAACAAAAGTTTTTTAAATGGCTTAAGACCTTTGTCAATATCAGTTATAACGGCTTCCCAGGTCTCGCTCTCTTCAATATCGCGGTATATTCTTTCCTCAATAAATATTTTTTCGAGAGACGACATATGCCAGTCTTCATGAAGCTCTGCAAGACGTATTTCAAGTTCCTTTTTAAGGAGATCTACAGTCCGGTTGGCCGAATGTTTCAGGATCGAACTTACCCCCATAAAAGAAGGTTTGTCATCAACTATAACACAGGTATTGGGCGATATTGAATATTCACAATCAGTAAGCGCATAAAGGGCATCGATTGTCATATCGGGCGATACGCCAGGCAGCAGATGAATAACGATCTCTACATTTGCCGCTGTGTTATCATCAATCTTTCTGATCTTGATCTTCCCTTTTTCGTTGGCCTTTATTATCGATTCAATCAGCGAAGATGTTGTTTTGCCGAATGGGATCTCAGTGATAACAAGTTCCTTTTTATCAACCTTTTCTATCTTTGCCCTAACTTTTATGACCCCGCCCCGCTGGCCATCATTGTATTTTGACACATCAACCATTCCTCCTGTAGGAAAGTCAGGATAAATTACAAAATCTTTCCCTTCGAGGTAATTAATTGAAGCGTCGATAAGTTCATTAAAGTTATGGGGAAGAATTTTTGAAGCCAGACCGACAGCAATTCCTTCACCACCCTGCGCCAGAAGTAATGGGAACTTTACGGGAAGAGTGACGGGTTCCCTGTTTCTGCCATCATAGGAAAGCTTCCATTCCGTTGTTTTATGGTTGAAGACGACCTCGAGTCCAAATTTTGAGAGTCGCGATTCGATATACCTTGGAGCTGCTGCGCCATCGCCGGTAAGCAGGTTACCCCAGTTTCCCTGCATGTCAACAAGCAATTCTTTCTGTCCAAGCTGTACAAGTGCATCGCCGATTGATGCATCACCGTGAGGGTGAAATTGCATCGTATGTCCTATTATATTGGCAACCTTATTATACCGCCCGTCGTCCATTCTTTTCATAGAATGAAGGATTCGACGCTGAACCGGCTTGAGTCCGTCGTGAAGGTGAGGTACAGCTCTTTCCAGGATAACATATGAAGCATAATCCAGGAACCATTCCTGGTACATGCCTGATAAAGCAGTTACTGTATGCAAAGCAGCCGGCCCCGACGGCGCTGTGGCATTACTCTCTGTATTGGTGATATCCAGTTCTTCTTCTTCCATAAATAATCCAGGACTTCCCCTATATTAATCCAATGGTTTTTCTTCGTCAACAATATCTTCCTCAATTCTCAGGTTACCTATTATAAAGTCTTGTCTGTCAGGAGTGTTTTTACCCATAAAGAACTCAAGGAATTCCGTCACAGAATCATTTTTTTTCATCCTCACAGGTTCAAGTCTCATATCCTTTCCGATAAAATGCACAAATTCGTCGGGGGATATCTCTCCGAGACCTTTAAAGCGAGTAATCTCAGGAGTTGGACCAAGGACTTTTATGGCTTTTGCCTTTTCCTCGGAACTGTAGCAATATCTTGTCTCTTTCTTGTTTCTGACCCTGAAAAGCGGTGTCTGAAGAATATAAACATGTCCTTTTTTAACAAGATCGGGAAAGAACTGAAGGAAAAATGTCAGCAGGAGAAGCCTGATATGCATTCCGTCGACATCGGCATCTGTTGCAACAACAACATTATTGTATCTCAGGTTTTCTATACCGTCTTCAATATTTAGAGCAGCCTGCAGGAGGTTGAACTCTTCATTCTCATATACAATTTTCTTTGTAAGACCATAGCAGTTTAGCGGCTTACCTCGTAAGCTGAAGACAGCCTGAGTATCAACGTTTCTCGATTTTGTTATCGAACCGCTTGCAGAGTCGCCTTCGGTGATAAATAACGTAGAATCAAGCTTATTTGTGTCGTTTGAATTATAATGTGTGCGGCAGTCTCTGAGCTTTTTGTTGTGCAGATTAACCTTTTTTGCCTTGTCCCTGGCTAGTTTTTGTATCGATGAAATTGCTTTCCTTTCTTTCTCTGAATCCTGAATTTTTTTAAGAATAGTCCTTGCTGTTTCAGGATTTCTGTGAAGGAAATCATCGAGCTGTTTCTTTATAAACTCACTAATGAAATTACGGACGGAAGGTCCTTCAGGCCCCATATCCTTCGAACCGAGCTTTGTTTTTGTCTGTGACTCAAAGATTGGTTCCTCCACTTTTATACAGATTGCCGCTATTATTGATGAACGTATATCGGCAGGATCATAATCTTTCTTGTAGAAATCTCTTATGGTTTTTACAATCGCTTCCCTGAAAGCAAGCAGGTGTGTACCACCCTGTGTTGTATTCTGTCCGTTTACAAAACTGTAATAATCTTCTCCATATTGTAACCCATGTGTAAATGCGATTTCAATATCCTCTCCGGTAAGGTGAACAATGGGATAAAGACCTTCCTTGCCCATATTCTCATTAAGCAGATCGACCAGACCATTGCGTGAAAAAAACTTGTTACCGTTGAAATTTATTATCAGCCCGGAATTGAGATACACATTGTTTTTCAGCATTGTGTCTACATATTCCGAAATGAAGAAGTAGTTGCCGAACATCTCTTCGTCTGGCTGGAATATTACCTCCACGCCATTTTCCTCGTTAGTAGGCTCAACAGGTTTATCGAAAACAGTTCTGCCATGTTCAAACTCGCATGCTTTTACCTGTCCGTCGCGGATTGACCTTATAAGGAATTTGCTGGATAACGCATTTACTGCTTTTACCCCGACACCATTGAGGCCAACTGATTTTTTAAAAGCTTTGGAATCGTATTTTGCGCCGGTGTTCATTTTTGAAACAGCGTCCATCAATTTTCCAAGGGGAATTCCACGTCCATAATCGCGGATCCTTACTTCTTTTCCTGTGATTGAGACATCTATTTTTTTGCCATAACCCATCATGTATTCATCGAGGGAATTATCCATTACCTCTTTGAGAAGTACATAAACACCATCATCCTGGGAAGATCCGTCTCCCAGTTTCCCGATGTACATACCGGGACGCAGACGGATGTGTTCTCTCCACTCAAGTGTTTTTATGTTTTCTTCTGAGTACCCAACTGACATTTTGCAGAAATTTTGGGCAAATATAGCGAATTACAAATGGTGTTATCCGCCAATTTTTCAACAATCGTTGTAAAATGATAAAGGTAAATGACGGAAACTACCAGTCGCTAAAATATTTAGCTGATTAAATGGTAATTACAAATCAGGGGAAAATGTTAATAAATGGATTAGGAAAGTAAAAATGAATATTCTCGCGGCAACCCCCTGCCCCCTAAAGGGGGTTCAAAAACTGTCCAGCATCTTGATTTCAAGCCCCCTTCAGGGGGTTTGGGGGTAGCCCTGCATCATTTCTCAATTCATCAACCATCTTATCTTTCTTATTGTTCTGTAGCATCATGTACAGATATACCGGTATTCCCATAAGCATTAAAATAAAACCGTACATTACTACTGTTGCTCCGGTTCCATATATTGCATAGATGGAATAACAAAAGGCAAGAAGGGCAAAAAATGAATTTTTCAGGAAACTGAAGAAATTAAAATGAGGAGAACGATTTTTCAGAAGAATGATATCTGCTGCTGCCGAAAAGGCATAAGCAGGAAGAAATGCCAGGGTGGCAAGAAGAAGCATAAAATTGAAGGCCGAGCTTAGGGTGCCCATATAATTCAAAATAAGAAGCACATTAGCACACAGGCCACTAATAATCAAAGAATTCACCGGAGTAAGGTATTTTGGGTGTATTTTACCCAGTCCAGCCGGAAACAGATTATCCTGAGCCGCTCCGAATGCACTTCTCGCTGTTGTGAGAATCCAGCCTGAGGAAGCACCCAATGTGGAGATTATTGCGCCTATGGCGACAAAATTTCCGCCCCATGTGCCACCGGTGGCAGCATTTATAATATCAGCAAGCGGAGCGTTTGATTTGGCAAGAGTGGCCTGATCGAGTACGCCCATAGCTACAACCGAAACAACAATGTAGACTGCAGCAGCAAGTAAGGTCCCATAGATCGTACTTTTCCGGATATTTTTCTCCGGGTTTTTTATTTCTCCTGCAGGAACTGTGGCACTTTCAATACCAACAAAAGCCCAGAGAGCAATTGCAATTGCTGCAGGCAGGGTACCCATTCCTGATACATTTGCTGAAGAAACGGTTTTAAGCATAGCCGGGTTAAAATGCAATGCGGCTATAACCACGAATACAACTAATGCGCCTACCTTTAAAACAGTTGTAACGATACTGACCCGTCCTGCCCCTTTTACTCCGATAATGTTTACAATTGTAAAGAACCACAATACACCTGAGGTGATTAAGAACGCATAAATAGGAGTGGCAGTTCCGGGGATAAAATATGTGAAGTAAAGCATAAAGGCAGTAATAATCGCAGCATTGCCCACCCAGGCGCCAATCCAGTATGTCCACGCGATAAGAAAACCGGCAAAATCACCGAATGCAGCCCGGGTATAAACTATCGGTCCTCCCGTACGAGGCAGTGCTGTACCCAGACTGGCAAAACTTAATGCTATCAGTAGTGATCCAACAGCTGTAATTATCCAGGCAAGGATTGCAGTTTTTGGATTTGAAGCAGCTGCCAGGGAAGCGGCTGAGGTAAAGATTCCAGAGCCTATACAGTTGCCTAATACAATTGCGACTGCTGCGGCAAGACCCAGATCACGTTTCAGCTCAACTTTATCGGAACCATTATTTATACTGAACTTTCCCATAGTCATTCTTGCTCAATTATCCTTTATATGTCACTTTCAAGTATCTTTATTAATCCAGGATTCCCATCTGCTTCATGAGGAAAACAGCATTCATTTTCTGTGTAATTCCATCCCGGATTTTATAATCAAATCTAATAATTTCACCCTCAATTTCAATTTCGAAACATTTATTTATAATAACGCCAGGAAAATCTGCTTCCATCTTCCCCAGTGAAGTATCATGAGTAGCCAACAGACCGGTGCCCCCGCGTTCAGCTAAACGTTGCAGAAACAACCGTGATCCTGTACTTTTATCAGATGAATTTGTTCCTTTCAGGATCTCATCAAGGATAAACAATACCGGCTCACCTTCTTCAATTCTTTTCTTAAGGAGATTCAGACGCCTGAGCTCGGCATAAAAATATGACTCATTGGCTGAGAGAGAATCCATTGTGCGCATACTAGTGAATAGCTTTGCAGGAATGAAGCTCATTTCTGAAGCACAAACTGGCGCTCCTGTCATCGCAACAATAAAATTTATCGCCACTGTACGGAGAAAAGTGCTCTTCCCTGCCATGTTTGCCCCGGAAATAATACAGATAGTGCCATGTTTACCCAATGAAAAATCATTGCATACTCTTTTATCTTCCTTAATGAGCTGATGGCCAAGCTCCTTTGCAGCAAAAATGTTGCTTTCAGATTTAACAGGATAAGCAAAACCGGGATTATTAAAGGCATAGTTACCTAAACTGATGTAGGCATCAACTTCACCTATCATCTCAAGCCATAACGGAAAATATGACTTATAGTCTGATTTCCATTTTTCCAGTCTGATTATGCTATGATAATCCCATAGAAGAAGGCCATTCAGGCCAACTCCCACAAGTATGTTAATCCTC
>JBBRSO010000080.1:0-14426 GCA_038245405.1 Bacteroidales bacterium | reverse complement strand
TTATTCCAACCGTACTCACAGTTATACGCGTTGGGCTCCAGGCGTATCCCCATTCACTTGTAAGTATATCCAGACTCTTGAGTACCTCAGTAATATTATCCAATGGCTCGCCCATTCCCATATATACCATATTTGTTAGGCGGGTAAATTCAGGCAGACTTCTGAACTGATTCAGAATTTCATTCGATGAAAGATTCCCCTGGAATCCCTGCTGTCCTGTCATGCAGAAAATGCATCCCATTTTGCATCCGACCTGCGAGGAAACGCAAATAGTGGCTCTTTCTTCATCCGGGATGAATGCTGTCTCAATGAATTTGTCATTTAGAACTTTAAAAAGATACTTTTTGGTTCCATCAGAGCTTTTTGCCTCATTGACCGGCGTTGACAGGCCTATCTCATAATCTTCCGACAGATCTTCCCTTGTTTTTTTTGAAAGATTTGTCATCTCCTCTATTGAATTAATCTCCTTTTTGTACAACCAGTCTGATATTTGCTTTGCTGCAAACCCGGGAAGACCTTTCCTTTTAGTCACAGCAATCAATTCATTCAATGTCTTTCCGTATAGCTTCTCTTTTTGCATCTTTTTTTTCTTAATCTCTTCGTCTCTTCGTCCCTTCGTCTCCCATTCACCCATTCACCCATTCTCCCTTTCTCCCTTTCTCCCTTTCTCCCCTTCTCCCATTCTCCTCACACCTCCACAGTCCCTTCATATACAAATGTCGCGGGACCAGACAACCATATGCTACTAATTACATCACCTGTAATTTTAAAGGTTACTTCCATGTCTCCTCCTTTAGTTTTTACACTGACAGGAATAGTGTCAGATTGTCGTGCGAGAACTGAAGCAATGGCAGAGGCTGTAACGCCGGTACCGCATGAGAGTGTCTCTTCTTCCACACCTCTTTCGAAAGTTCTCACATAGATTCCCTTATTAATAATTTCCACAAAGTTAACGTTTGTGCCGCCTGGAGCAAAATCTTCAGACCACCTGATTTTTTTACCCTCGGCATTGACATCGATTTGGTCTATGTTTTTTCTGAAAATTACATAATGTGGAGAACCTGTGTTCAGGAAGTAGTTTCCGGATACTATTCGCGGCTTAATTACGTCGTTCATACTCAGTCTTATAATGCCATTATCCATCATGGCTTTATGTACCCCGTCAACTGCCTGGAATGAAAGTTCTTTTCCGGCAATACCTGATCTAATGGCAAAGTCAGAAGAACATCTTCCTCCATTACCGCACATAGAACCTTCGAGTCCGTCGGAATTGAAATATTTCATTTCGAAGTCATTCTGGCTGTTGTCAGATATCAGGATCAGTCCATCGGCGCCTATTCCGAACCTTCTGTCGCATAATTTGTTTATAAGGTTGAAGTTACGAGGGTCAATGACTCCTTTCCTGTTATCAATAATTACGAAATCGTTCCCGGTTGCCTGATATTTGTTAAAACTCGTTATCATCAGCGTTAAAGTGTTGTTAATTGTAACTAATTTGTTGAAAATGATTCTAAAAATGCATGATCTTTGTAAACAATAATTAACAGAAAGAGGTTATAAAGATATTAAACTTTTGTGAAGGAGTTTAACCTCACACAAAAGGATAAATTAATTTTTAAAAACACAAAGTTATGAAAGTAAAGTATTTATTAGGTGCATTATTTATGGCTCTTTTTGGAGCTTCAATTGCACTCTTCGCATTCACCAGGTTAACAGACAAACCTGCTAGTGCATTACAAAAAGATAGTTCAGGGGTTGAACTCCAGAAGGCTAAAGCATATCTCACTTCCATGCAGTCACAGGAAGGGCAGATAGATTTTACATACGCAGCAGAAGAGACGGTTCACGCAGTGGTTCACGTGCATATTAAGATGCCGGGTGCTCCCAGTAACCCTATGACGCAGTGGTTTTATGGCGATAATACACCGCCGTCAAGAGAAGTAAGTGGTTATGGTTCAGGAGTAATTATTTCGTCAGATGGCTATATAATAACAAATAATCATGTGGTGGAAAATGCTGAGTCGGTTGATGTCACGTTAAATGATAACAGAACATTTACTGCCAAGGTAATTGGACGTGATAAGGGTACTGATATTGCGCTTTTAAAGATTCAGGCCGATAATCTTCCCTTTATTAAATATGGAGATTCTGATCAGCTTAAACTCGGTGAATGGGTGTTGGCTGTCGGGAATCCTTTTAATCTCACCTCTACGGTAACTGCAGGCATAGTTAGTGCAAAAGGCAGAAGTCTGGGTTTAAACGGAGGTGCCAACAGTGTTGAATCATTTATTCAGACCGATGCAGCACTAAATATGGGGAACAGTGGTGGGGCACTGGTAAACACTAAGGGATTGCTGGTGGGAATTACATCCGCAATACTTTCACCAAGTGGTGCTTATGCCGGTAACTCTTTCGCTATTCCGGTGACAATAGTAAAAAAGGTTGTAAACGATCTTAAAGAATTCGGCCAGGTACAGCGGGCCCTGATTGGTATAAATATTCAGGACGTTGAATCGGCAGATGCAGATAAGCTCAAATTGAAAGCTGTTAAAGGTGTTATGGTTACACGCGTTCTTGAAGGCGGCTCTGCAAAAGAAGCCGGTTTAAAAGAGAATGATGTTATTCTGAAATTTGATGGCAATGATGTAAACACCGTGGCAGATTTACAGGAACAGGTCAGTACACACCGTCCGGGTGATAAAGGATCCGTTACATATTTCAGAGACGGAAAAGAGAATACTGTGGCCATCGTTCTGAAAAATACAGCCGGGAATACAGGAGTTGTTACAGCTTCTATGGACGGAGAAAAGGTGTTTGGCGCTACTCTTGAGCCACTGGCATCAACCGACCTGAGCTCTATGAATCTCGATTATGGTGTAAGGGTAGTGGATGTAAGTGATGGAAGGTTTAAGGATATTGGAATGACCAAAGGCTATATCATCCTAAGTGTTAACGGGAAAAAAGTAAAATCACCCGCTGATATTAAACAATACACAAATAATGAAAGGACACTGAAGTCGATAAGTGGTATACAGCCCGACGGAACTATAATGAATTATCAATTCGGAAATTAAAAAGATAAACATAATCTATTGTAATTCAGGGGGTTTATTAAATTAGATCCCCTTTATTACAACATTACAACATAATTTTTGTTATTACATAATAAAGCAATATCTTTGCGGAAATTTTTTGGGAGGCATAATGAGACAACTAAAGATTACCAAATCCATAACAAACAGAGAGAGTGCATCACTCGATAAATATTTGCAGGAAATTGGTAAGGAAGAGTTGATATCGGTAGAGGAAGAAGTTGAATTGGCTCAACGGATAAAGAAAGGCGATAGAGCTGCTCTTGAAAAACTAACTAAAGCGAATCTGCGTTTTGTAGTTTCTGTTGCAAAACAATATCAAAACCAGGGACTTAGTCTCCCCGATTTAATCAACGAAGGAAATCTGGGCCTTATTAAGGCAGCAGAAAAGTTTGATGAAACCCGTGGTTTCAAATTTATTTCCTATGCCGTATGGTGGATTCGTCAATCTATCCTTCAGGCTCTTGCCGAACAATCGAGAATAGTAAGATTACCATTGAACCAGGTAGGTTCACTTAATAAGATCAATAAAGCTTTCTCGAAATTTGAACAGGAAAATGAAAGGACACCATCACCGGAAGAACTTGCTGATGTGCTCGAACTGCCTAAAGAAAAGGTGACCGACACACTAAAAGTTTCCGGAAGGCATGTTTCTGTCGATGCACCGTTTATCGAAGGTGAGGACAACAGTTTACTAGATGTTCTTACGAACTCTGATTCTCCTGTAGCTGATAAGCTTCTGATGGATGAATCATTGTCACGAGAGATTTACCGTGCCCTTGCAACACTTACTGAAAGAGAAAGAGACATTATCAGATTCTTTTTCGGAATAGGTTGTCAGGAAATGACTTTAGAGGAAATAGGCGAGAAATTTGGATTAACGCGTGAAAGAGTACGTCAGATTAAAGAAAAAGCAATCAGGAGATTGAGACATACCTCACGAAGCAGATTATTAAAAGGATATTTAGGGTAACATTTACCGAATAGTAAACTTAAAGGTGCTTTTAACAGAGCGCCTTTTCTTTTTATATATGGTGGATGTGCTAAGCGAAGTCTTCAGACTTCGCTTTAGGTTGTTATAAAATCTGGACGAAGTCTGAAGACTTCGCCCAGCTGAGATGGGGGGGTGCCGGGTAGAACAGAGGACGACAGAGGTAAAATATTCCTTGTGAACTTTGTGGTTAAAGGATTTCGTTTTTTATTTCATAATTTTGTAATCTTTTAAAAAAGGATTATTATGGATTTCAAACTAATATCCGATTTTCTACCAACAGGAGACCAGCCTGAAGCAATTAAACAGCTTGTTAGCGGTCTGGAATCTGGTGTGCCATTTCAAACACTCCTTGGAGTTACTGGATCAGGAAAAACATTTACAATTGCAAACGTGGTGCAGCAGGTTAACCGCCCCATGCTTGTCCTTAGTCATAATAAAACACTCGCTGCACAACTATACGGGGAGTTTAAACAGTTTTTTCCGGAAAACAAGGTAGAATATTTTGTT
The DNA here is from genome assembly GCA_038245405.1 of Bacteroidales bacterium. Lineage (GTDB taxonomy): Bacteria > Bacteroidota > Bacteroidia > Bacteroidales > VadinHA17 > LD21. Next base: position 9,833 of record JBBRSO010000080.1, on the reverse strand, counting down.
TCTTATTACGATTATTACCAACCAGAGGCTTATCTCCCTGTTTCAGATACATATATTGAAAAAGATCTTTCAATAAATGAAGAGATAGAAAAACTCAGGCTTAGCGCAACTTCATCACTACTCTCCGGACGGAGCGACGTGATTGTAGTTTCTTCCGTTTCATGTATTTATGGAATAGGAAATCCTGATGACTTTCATTCCAATACAGTCCATATAAAGAACGGACAGATGATCGGAAGGAATGTCCTCCTCAGAAAGCTTGTCGACAGCCTCTACTCTCGTAACGAACTCGAATTTAAACACGGAACATTCAGGGTAAGAGGCGATACAATTGATGTTTTTCCCGCATATGCCGATATAGCAGTACGAATAGTTTTCTTAGGTGATATGGTTGAAGAGATTAATACCTTCGATCCGGTAAGCGGACAAAAAATTGAAGTCCTGAATGAATATATAATTTACCCGGCAAATATTTTTGTGACAACCAGGGAAAGAATCAATATGGCTATCAAGGATATTCAGGATGATATGGTTCTTCAGGTAACATATTTTAATGATATCGGTAAAAGAGAGGAAGCTAAGAGGCTGGAGCAGAGAGTCCTTTACGATTTGGAAATGATAAAGGAGCTCGGATATTGCAGCGGGATAGAGAATTATTCACGCTATTTTGATGGTAGGAAACCGGGAACCAGACCATTCTGTCTGCTCGACTATTTTCCAAAGGATTTCATCACAGTTATTGACGAAAGTCATGTTAGTGTACCTCAGATCCGGGCAATGTGGGGCGGAGATCATTCAAGAAAACAAAACCTTGTCGAATATGGATTCAGACTCCCGGCTGCTCTCGACAACAGGCCCATGAGAATCGAAGAGTTTGAGTCTCTTACCGGTCAGACAATTTTCGTTAGCGCCACTCCGGCAGACTATGAACTCGAAAAAAGCGAAGGCGTTGTTGTTGATCAGGTTATCAGACCAACCGGATTGCTCGATCCACCCATTGAAATACGTCCTAGTCTTAACCAGATAGATAATTTGATGGGTGAAATCAGGGCCAGGACAAAAATGGGAGAGCGGACACTGGTAACTACCATTACAAAACGTATGGCAGAGGAGCTTTCATCATATCTTATTAAATACAATATTAAATGCAACTACATCCATTCAGATATAGAAACTCTCGACAGGATAGATATTATGGAAGACCTGCGAAACGGAACAATTGACGTTCTCGTTGGCGTAAACCTTCTGAGGGAGGGACTTGATCTTCCCGAGGTATCGCTGGTAGCCATCCTCGACGCTGATAAAGAAGGCTTCCTCAGATCATCGAGATCCCTTACCCAGACTTCTGGCAGGGCCGCAAGGAATCTTAACGGGAAAGTAATAATGTATGCAGATGTTGTAACAAAAAGTATGCGACAGACAATCGATGAGACCAACAGACGTCGGGAGAAACAGATGAAATACAATGAAGAGATGGGGATCACTCCTACACAGATAATAAGAAAATCGGGATCTGCATTAAGTGGGCTTAGCCGGAGAGGAGCTCTCGCAAAAGCTTATATTGAACCTGAAAGGCCTGATGTCGCGGCGGACCCTGTTGTGAAATATATGAACAGCGATGCACTGGAGAAAGCTATTGAGAAATCGAGAAAAGCAATGGAAAAAGCAGCAGCTGAACTTGATTTTGTTGAAGCCGCCAGATACAGAGATGAGATGAGCGATCTGCAGAGACTTCTGAGAAATAAGATTTAGGTGCTGGGTGCTGGGCTAGGTGCTATTTTTTAATCAGCCTGTTAACATATTTTGCAATTGCAATCGATGAAGTCAATCCCGGAGATTCCATCCCAATAAGGTTTATAAACCCCGGATAGCCTCTCTCGCTTTCTTCGGCAATATAAAAATCCCTCAATGGCTCCCCCGGCTTCTGAATCTTTGGACGAATGCCAGCCATCTCCGGCGACAAATCTTCAAACTCAAGAAAGGGAAGGAATTTCCTGGCTGATTCAAAAAATGCTTTCTGTTTTGACGCAGTCACTCTGTAATCATATTCATTAGTATCGAGATATTTCACATCAGGACCAAGTTTAACGCCTCCTGCCATGTCAATTGTTACATGAATACCAATCCCTTCCATATTTTGATGCGGTATAGGGTAGACAAGATGTTTTATAAGCCGGTTTTTCGGTGGATTAAGTCTGAAATATTCTCCTTTGCAAAACTGAATTTTGAGTTTTTCATCTTCAATGCCTGCCATCTCAGACACTTTGTCAGATGTCAGTCCGGCAGAATTTATTACAATCCTTGTTGTGAAACTGTAATCCTTATTATCCGAATCAAGAAGGCTTACTTTGTATCCGCCGCTGATCCTTTCAATTGCGTTTACTTCACCTCCATATGCTATATTACAGCCAGCATTTACAGCGTTGGTTTCGTATTGTTTCATCAGCGAATGAGAATCGACAATACCTGTTGATGGAGAAAATAAGGCCCCTACAGAAAAAATATTCGGCTCAAGCTCCGCAACCTGATCTATATCAAGTATCTGCATGTCGGTAACTCCATTTTTGATCGCTGTATTAAGGATCTCAATTAATACAGCGAGTTCCTCTTCAGAAGTTGCTACAATTAATTTCCCGCAATTATTAAATGGTATATCGAATTTTCTGCAGAAATCATATAGCAGTTGTTTTCCCTCCACACATAACTGAGATTTAAGACTGCCTTTTGTATAATATATTCCCGCATGAATGACCTCACTGTTCCGGCTGCTTGTTTCCTGACCAAAGGAAAGATGCTTCTCCAGTAGATAAACATTTGTATTCCATGTGCTGACTTCCTGTGCAATAGCCAGTCCAATTACACCTGCGCCTATTATTGTTATGTCAGCATCTGTCATGATTGGCGTGTAAAATATGATCATCTAAATTAACCGAAAATTTAAGTTTCTGGCCTGATTATGACAAATAAGTAATACTTTTATTGAGCTAAAGACAATTTATTTAAATAAAATCGGAATTTATGAGACTACGTATTTTAATTATTTGCCTGTTTTGCTGTTTCTGGAATGCATGTTCAGGGCAGGAAAACAAATCATCATGGGATCTTGTATGGTCTGATGAATTTAATTACAGTGGGTTACCCGATTCGACAAAATGGGGCAACGAAGTTGGATTTATAAGGAATAATGAACTTCAGTATTATACAAACCGACGTATTGAAAATACCAGGGTCCTAAACGGAAATCTTTTATTGATTGGCCGAAAGGAATCTTATAATAAGGCATCATACACCTCGGCCAGTCTGGTGACCGATGGCAAACACAGCTGGACATATGGAAAGGTAGAAGCCCGTATGAAGCTTCCTGCCGGTCAGGGTTTGTGGCCGGCTTTCTGGATGCTTGGACAGAATATCCACACTGTAGGCTGGCCGGCATGTGGGGAAATTGACATAATGGAACATATAAATAATGAGGCAATCACTTACGGCACTCTTCACTGGCTAAATAATAAACAAGTATCAGCGGGAGGCACGACTGCTTGCGATGTTACGAAATTTCATGATTACTCAATTGAATGGGACAAGGAATCGGTGAAGCTGTTACTCGACGGGGATAAATATTATGAAGTAAACATCAAAGACAATATTAACAGTACTGAGGAATTTCACAAACCACAATATATTATTCTTAACCTTGCAATTGGAGGAGACTGGCCAAAAAGCCCCGATAATACCACAGTTTTTCCGGATACGGTATTTGTTGATTATGTAAGGGTTTACAGGAATACTATCAAAAATTAAAGGAACTTACACAGATATCCGCAGAGGGCACAGAGTCGCACAGAGAATTGAACTGCAAGAGCCTCTGTGCAAGTTCTACTATTTTAATATTTAGGATTCAAAAGGATCTCATCTGCATAGATCCACTGTCCAATTCCGTTTACCGCGTATACTTTTATGAATCTTGCATTCTCCGACAGTTTATCTGCTAATGCAATGTCTATCCAGCAATCGTACCTGTCATTAAGTGCCTGATCCATCTGAACTGTTTTTAAGGTCCTGAATGTTTTGCCATCATCTGAAACTGAGAACTCCACACTTGTCGGCAAAAAGATATTCTTTAATTTATATGTCAGAAAACGTGCAGCTATGCTCTTTACAGGTTGAATACTGCCTGCATCAATTGTGGCAATAAGGTCCCTCTTTTCGAAGCGTAACCAGTTTTTATCCGTGTAATCCTCTGTTCCAAGTAAGCCGTCGCTCAGATTTCCACCGGCACTTGCTTCCGATGGTGCAAATCCAAAATTAATGGGCTTGTTAATAGCATCATGTTTTAAATTGCCATAAAAAGAAGCTGCAAGTAAAGGCCAGCGTCCTTTCCCATTTTTCCAATCCATGTAATCATTATATGCTTTAACAGCAAATATGGGCTGACCAATTGGTATTTTGGAATCAGGCTTATCCCAGATGCCGCACACAGCAAAACTTATAACTTCATCAACATTTGCTTTTGAGACCCCTGCTAATTGAGAAAGGAAACGGGGGAAAGGAGCTGGAATTAAAGCCGATGGTCTGGTATTAAGTCCTTTTTCCCATGTGAAGCATTCATTATTTGCCCACAATTCAATCCTGGTTTTATTGTGAACTTCCCGCAGGTGTCTGAAATTCTCTTTCATATGATTAAGTGGCATCGGTTCAACCACGCAACCTATTTCATCCTGATATGCGATTATATCGACTTTGAGCTTTGCAATCTGATCGGCAAACTGACTATTATCAAAATTTGCTAACCGTAAACCATAAGGCGAAATAAGAACCTTTGCCTTTGGAGTCACAATTCTGGCTTCCGAAGCAAGTGAGTTTGCTGCATCAACGGCTTTCTGAGAAAGAAAGGGACCAACAACATCTTCACATGGCAGATACCATCCGTAAAATGACCTATGACCCGAATAAAGCTTTGCTGTTTCATGCATAATCTTAATCTGGACGGCGCGAATTTCCGGAAGTCCCGGATTATCATCCTGATTTTTTGCCCAACCGGTGCTCATAAAGACTTTAATACCGCGCCTATCCGCCTCATTCATTATTGCGTCAACAGGACTTTCTTTTCCTGCAGAGTATGCCGGTTGCATAAATTCAGAAGGGTAAAATGCTTTACCATCATTTGCGACATACATTAGGATCACATATTCAATACCCATTTCAGATAATTCCTGAATTTTCAGATGCCACAGATCAGGTGATGTCATAGCAATCTCTGCAGGGTTCATATACTTATTACGTTCATCCATATAGGTAAAGTTGATGAAAGTGCCTTTTACCTGTTTTGGATTGAATTGAGAATGCAATAGATTTGAAGATAGCAGAATCAGCGAGGCAACAATAATTCTCCGGATGATATTCATATCTGGTTGTTTTTAAGTTATTATTTAAACGGAAGGAAGGCTATTTTTAATGCTCTTTCAGAAAAGAGATCAAATTTTCCGGTTTCTCCGTTTCGTTTTTCAATATTAACTTTTTTTCTCAATATAGTGGATTTAAAGTGATTCTTAAAAATTTGCTGATATCTGGTTGTTCCCCTATTATCTTAGATGAAATACCGGCTTTATCAACCCCCCAGAATCGTAAATAGAATTGTCTGTGAAATTTCCCGGTAATTTCGTTAGCTTTGATTTAAAATATATCCAGACGATGAAGTTATTAATACGTATTTCAGTAGCAATTATTTTAGCATATTTGTGTGAATCAGGCTTTTCACAGAATAAATACGATGTCCTTACAGTTCCGGCAGGTAACAAACCCACGAAAATTAATATGGGAGGAACAACTGTTTTACCAAGCGGAAGACTTCTAACTCCTGCAGGGGCTTTAATAAGGATAACACATGATCCATTCGGGATGTCTGTTTCCCCTGACGGGAAAAAAGCCGTAACACTTCATGACGGTATATTCACTATAATCGATCTTACTTCATTGTCTGCTACAAGAATACCAGATTATAAGAATACAATAAAATCACCTTTATCAAATGGTTCATATCTGGGTCTTTCTTTTTCAGGCGATTCAAAAAAATTATACCTCAGCGGCGGAGATAATGGAGCGATAATAATCTATGACATTGAAAATTTTGTAAGGACTGACTCTGTAACACTGAATGGCAAGGTAGATGGAATTGAATACGAAGACAGCTTTACCTCAGATCTTGTTCTGAATGAAGAAAAAAATGAATTGCTGGTGCTTGACAGGGCTAATTTCCGGATGGTTCGTTTGAATCTGTCGACAAAGAAGATTACAGCCTCAATCAAAGTTGGGAGACAGCCATTTGGATTGACTTTGAGTCCCGACAAGAAGACCGCCTTTGTGGCAAATGTGGGGATGTATGAATATCCTCTTATAAAAGGAGCTACTCCTGAAAATTATAATTCCCTGATGATCACTCATCATCCGTATGGCAACAATACACCCGAATCAATAAATGGAACCGTGGTTGAAGGACGAGAAATACCCGGAGTGGGAAGTCCTTTAAATCCTGATGCCATGAGCGTTTTTACAATTGACCTCGCGACAAACACTGTAACTGATAAATTCAAAACAGGTCACCAGATAGGCCATATGATAGAAGATGCTGAAGTAGTGGGAGGAGCAAGTCCTAATTCAATCGCCGTTGGGAGTAAATATGCTTATGTTTCCAATGCTACTAATGATAATATTTCGGTTATCGACTACAGGAACCATAAACTCCTGGATCATATCCCGATCCTCGTGGATAAAAGGATCGACAAATATCGTGGTTTACTGCCTTTCGGTCTGACTCTGAGTAGAGATGAGAAAACGCTTTATGTTGCCCTGTTAGGATTTAATGCGATTGCCATAATAGATGTTCAGACAGGAAAAACAAAGGGTTTGATACCATCAGGGTGGGGTCCAACACGCGTGAAGTTATCAAAAGATGAGAAAGAGTTATATATCATCACCTGCAGAGGTCTTGGCGCCGGTCCTAATGGAGGTAAGGATTTTATTGCGCCAGAACAGGGAGTTTATATAGGCGATATACAGCTCGGGAGTTTTCAAAAAGTTGATATGCCCGATTCAGTTCAGCTTGCAGCCTATACAAGACAATCTATTGATAATACTTTCAGAAGCATCACAATTTCAGATGATGGTAAAAATCCTTTACCTGTTTTGCAGGGTCTTAGAAAATCCCCTATAAAGTATTTAGTTTATATAACTAAGGAAAACAGGACTTATGATGAGGTAATGGGTCAGCTTAAAAACGCTGACGGCGACAGCACACTTGCACGTTACGGTGTGAATAATGAATATACTCTTCCAGATGCACTCAGGACGAAACTACCTAATCAGAAAATAAGTCCTAACCATCATAAGGCAGCTGAGGAGTTTTCATTTTCCGACAATTATTATTGCGACAGCGACGCATCAATTCATGGTCACCACTGGATGATGGGTGTTATACCAAATGAATGGGTTGAGGCAAATTCAAGCGTGACAAAAACGGCTAAAATATTCTCAACGGCACCCGGCAGACGATATCCCGGTTCCACAGGAAGCATTGATCCTGAAGATTATGCTGAGATCGGGGGATTATGGGAAGCCCTTGAAAGGAAGCATATCACATTCTATAACTTCGGAGAGGCAAATGAGACAGCTCATGTACGCGAGGAATGGTCAGACACAAGCACCGGAGCTGCTCATGTAGTGATGGTACCTATGCAAAAAGCGCTTTTCAATCGTACAAGTCATAATTATGCAGGTTTTAATACAAATATCCCTGACCAGTATAGAATGGATCAGTTTGAAAAGGAGTTTACCACAAAATGGTTAACAGGTAAGGAAACCCTTCCGTCATTAATTACATTGCAGATTCCCAATGATCACGGTGCAAAAATAAGACCTGCAGATGGTTATCTTTATCCAACTTCATTTATGGCTGACAATGATCTGGCAGTAGGTCGGGTACTACATTTCCTGTCGCGCACAAAGTACTGGAAGAATATGCTGGTGATCATAACCGAAGATGATCCCCAGGGAGGTGTTGATCATGTAGACGCCCACAGGTCCATCCTAATGATGGCAGGTCCTTATGTTAAAAGAGGTTATGTATCTCATACACATGCAAATTTCGGATCGATCCTTAAAACGATTTACAACATTCTTGATGTGCCTTATGTTAATCAGTTTGATGTTACAGCCACATTGTTGCAGGATTTTTTCACTCCTGTACCTGATTATAAACCATACACTCTTGAATTGCACGATAACCGAGTGTTTGATGCAGAGAAAGCTATGAGCAAATATCATCATACAATCGACTGGCGAAAAATTGAACAAGGTCCTCCTCTGGATGATGAGGATGTAGAACGGAAAGTGCTTTATGCCAAAACTCCTGTGCGGCTAGTAATTGTCGGCATGACGCACAACCATATTGCCTTCATTCTCGGAAGGCAGAATAAAGGTGACTTTAATCTGGTAGGGGTTTATGAACCCAACCATAAGTTAGCCATGAGTTATGCTGAAAAATATAAATTCAGTCCGAAGCTGATCTACAGCGATCTTGCGAAGATGCTTGATTCTGTAAAACCTGAAGCTGCCGTTGCATTCGGCTCTATCTATGATCACATGATGATGGTTGAGGCATGTGCACCCAGGGGAATAAACATGATGGTTGAGAAGCCTCTTGCCACAAACAATGAGCATGCAAAAAAAATGCAGGCCTTGGCTCAGAAACATCATGTTTTATTGCTGACGGACTTTGAGACATCCTGGTATCCGAGCACTGCCAAATCATTCCAGTTGGTCAATGACAGCAATTATGTGGGAAAAATCAGAAAAGTGGTAATTCACGACGGTCACCAGGGACCAAAGGAAATAGGATGCACCAAGGAGTTTCTTGACTGGTTAACCGATCCTGTTCTGAATGGGGGTGGGGCTCTGATTGATTTCGGGTGTTATGGAGCGAACCTGATGACCTTTCTGATGAAAGGGAAGGAGCCATTATCGGTAACAGCAGTCACGCGCCATTTTAAGCCTGAGGTCTATCCAAAAGTGGATGATGAAGCTACAATTATTGTTTCGTACCCTGATGCCCAGTGCATAATCGAGGCATCCTGGAACTGGCCGTTTGGCAGGAAGGATATGGAGATCTATGGTGTTTCAGGGTATATCATTAATGTGAATGGAAATACTATGCGTCTGCGTAATATTGAAAGGAATCCTGATAAAATTATCAATGTGACCTCTAATGATGTGCCGGTATATACCGATCCTTTCTCATATTTTTATGACGCCGTTAAAGGAAAAATCAAGATGACTGATTATGATCTTTATTCGCTTGAAAACAATATGACAGTTGTAAAAATCCTTGATGCTGCAAGAGAATCGGCAAAGACCGGAAAGACGGTATATTTTAATAAATAGGACAGATTCCTGTAGTTTAGGTTAAACTTGAAGATCCCTCATCCTTCCTATTACTCACTTAAATTCGCTGACAGCCAGAGTGAATCCACCCATACTGAGCACAGCCCGAGCCCATCTGTTGCCGTTAGCGTTACGGTTGTGAATTGCTTTCAGTTTGTATCTTTGATGTATTGAGCACAGCCATAACCTTCGGCAACAGGATAACCCACAAGTTGTGAATTGCTTTCAGTTTGTATCTTTGATGTATTGAGCACAGCGAATCAGAGATAGAGGCTTTAAAGACTCAGGTTGTGAATTGCTTTCAGTTTGTATCTTTGATGTATTGAGCACAGCGCGACTATTAAAGGTTATGTTGACGTACGCGTTGTGAATTGCTTTCAGTTTGTATCTTTGATGTATTG
>JBBRSO010000079.1:0-14624 GCA_038245405.1 Bacteroidales bacterium | reverse complement strand
CTTCATTGCCCGATGGAGTTTCAATTTCCAACTGGCAAATCAAACCGCCCGGCCCGGCATATTGCCAGTGAACGCCTGTTCCATAATTATGACAGGCCACAGCAATAGAATTAGCCCCCGGCTTTAAATATGCTTCGACATTATATGTATCGTATGATTGATAAACCGGATAACTTGGAGTTGGGCCACGCCCGATCTTCTGGCCATTTACATAAAGAATATAGTCGGTAAATACGCTGATATGCAGGCTTGCCTTAGTAACCGGCCCTTTCACATCGAACGCACGACGGGCCATACAGTTGAAATTGATTGTTTTTTGTTGCCCCGGATACCAAATCCAGTTGGCTTTCCAATCGACTTGGGCGAAGGTGGTAATACTTAAAGCAATTGTGAGTAAGAGTAAAACTGTCTTTTTCATAAGAATTAATTATAAATTTTAAAACGACAAGGTGATTAAATAACCCTTCATAGTATGTCTTTTGTGATTACTTTTTTTTGATATTTGTTCTCTGATTCTTTCGATCCTGGAATATACAATCTTCATTTATCCCCGCCGGTCAGAACAACTACCACATCTACCAGATCAGTACGTTGAGAAGCCGGAACAGTAATCCGGAGTGTTCCTTTTTCAGATGAGTATTTAAGTTCGCTTCCTGTGCGTAGCAGTCTGACCTGTTTTGGTCTGGCCGCATTCTTTACTATGATTGTATCAGGTGAGCCCGGCAGCAGGTGGAAGTATCTTTTACCCGGCCGGCTGGTCTCTGGAACATTGCATTTTTCAGGCCACTCGCCTGGCATTGTACCAAATACCGATTCACTGCTATGTTTCAGCCATACTTCCAATTCGTGAAAGCGGGTGTAAGCCATTTCGGGCAATTCACCGTTTGGCCTCGGACCAACGTTTATCAGATAGTTACCGCCCCAGGTGCGGGTCTTGACGAACTCCGAAAGAACTGTGGCCAGCGGTTTGTAATTTTCATCTGATGTATATCCCCAGCCTGTGTTCCAGGCATTGCATTGCTCCCACCAGCCCTGTGGCCGTTTATCAGGCATTACACCATAGTCTTCGCGGGTAATGAAATCCCCTTTACTATGCATTCTCGGATTTATAACTATGCCAGGCTGAAGTTCCCGGATACGGTCTAATGAAATGGCTACAGGCCCGCCGTCAAACCAAATCAAATCGATTTTTCCATAGCTGGTGAGCAGTTCCTCAATCTGTGTACTCAGATGAGTGATGTAGCTCTTCCGGAATTCGTCACTTGGTTTGACCAGATTGATGTTATGGTGGCGGTAATCCAACTCCTTGCCAGGCAAAGGATCAGGATCACCACCTTCCGACCACCACTGGTAAAAATTAGTATAGTCGCGGTTAAAGTGCCAGTCGGGTGGTGAATAGTAAAATCCTACTTTGAGACCGTTCTTACGTGCAGCCTCCACATAGGGTTTCAGCAAATCACGGCCACCCATATAGTTTTTAGTACTGAAATCTCCTGAAGAACTTGGCCAGAGGGCAAAGCCATCGTGGTGGCGTGAGGTCAGAACCACATACCTGAAACCAGCCGCATGGGCTGCTTGAAACCACTTGTCGGGGTCATACTTTTCAGGATTGAACTTCTCTGCATACTTCCAGTATTGTTCAGGTGTGATTTTTTTGTCGGAGCCTCCTCCAATATTACCTGCAATCATATACCACGAGAGATCACCAACTCCCCCGACGCTTGAGATACCCCAGTGAATGAACAGTCCCAGACCTGCTTCAGGAAACCATTGTGCATCGGGATGTGTGGTTCTTTTAAACGGAGTTGGAGGTACTTTTACGGTATCAGTATAGTTACTCATCTCGCCTGCCTGCAATTCATTTATTTCTATTGTGAAACTTATAAAGGATACCAGCAAAACAAACAAAATAGGACCTGAATACTTCTTAACAATTTTTTTCATAGTTTTTACCTCCGTTAATTATTTTAATAATAATTCGATAGCTTCTGCAACCTTTTCTCTGACCTGCATTACAACATAAGGATCAGGGAGATACTCTGTTGAATAACGTCCATCAGCGCTGGGGATTGTTACAAGTCCCCTGGCACTTTCAAGAGCTTTTTCTGCCTGACTTACATCTTTACCCTGTTTTTTGCCAAGAGTTATAAGAGAATCCAGGGAATACATATATTCATAATCCTCGACACCTTCCCTGGCTAGTTTTAACCTGATGGTTGCAACCATGGAATTAACACCGATGGGCTGGCCGGGATAAATGAAATTGCCGTCCCCGTTCGGATAACGTATCGAGTAAATATCGCCGGGACTTAATGACTCCCTTATGTAACTATGCCAGCCATATTCGAACGGGTTGAGAGTATACCAGTTTGATCCCCAGTATTCATATTCTTCTGCTCCATATTTAAAGCAAAAATAGGGAAGCATTCTTTCAAATCCGAGATATGGTGTATCTGTACACATTCTCCCATCTGTGGTGAAAAAGAGACGTCCGCCGCTTTTCCTTATATCAATCAGATCGCTAACCGGAACAGGTCTTCCATAAGCTTCGCCACGATTAGAAACGCCCATTATATCGACATATCCTTTATATTCAGGTCTACACCACCAGGTGCTGACGTAAATGGGGATTTTTGGATCCACCTCATGTATCATATTACAAAGAGCTCGCATCTGGGCAGTAATATCAGGCTCTGCACTCGGTTCATCACATATATAAAATATGACCTTATCCGCCCATCCCTTTTCTTTCATATGATTCCAGTATATCCTGAGTGCGGTTTGATAGGCCTTTTTAAATTCCGGACGCAATTTACCACGATCAACTCCGGGATATGGAAATTCACCGGGATATGGTTTTTCTCCAAACTTTTCTCCGGGTATATGCCCCCATCCAAACAGATAGAAATCCCCGGGACAGTAGGCATGTGAGAATTTCAGGTCATTAAAATAATAGTTTGAAATTTTGTCAAATTCGGTAAAATCGAAAACTATTTTGCCGTTTTCTATTTTCCATGTAGGATCTGTAGCTACTCCGTCGGGAGCAAGACGATGATCAGACAGCATCTTCCAGATTTCCTTTTTAAGTTCGATCTCTGATTTGCCAAAACCAACAGTATTCATGTTTCTGAATCGCGCATCATATTCTGCTACCATATGCGACACATCCGAAAGTTCAAAATCCCTGACACGTACTTTAAATGGTGTTTCCTTTATTACTTCGCTATTTTGAACCAACTGAACCTTGCCGGAATAATCACCAGGGACTGCATTTTTTGGTACTTTGAATTCTATCCACAAAGGTTGAGAAATGTTTGCCGAAAGATCAAAATTTTGAAAAGGAAGAATAGGATCAGGCCACATACCGACCCAGCCATCTGATCCGCTTTTCCCTGTCGGGCTTTTCAGGCGGTAATATGGAGTTGTCCTGTCATAGAAATATTCGCTTGGGTAATTAATAGGAACATAACCTACCACTCCAATCTCCACTTGTTCCAGCTTATTGCCTTTCAAATCTTTAGGCGGGTTGACCTTTATCTGCAATTGTTTATACCCTTTCGGGCTTCGCACAACGAGTTGCAAAGGCTCAGTCTCATTCCTGGCAACTGAAATTGATGCAGTTACTGTAGTTTTGTGAGGCAGATCATCCTGGAATACCTTAACAATAGGGTCCTCCTGCCATACAGTCAATTCTTTGAGATCCTTTGCTGCTTTACGTTCAACGGCCAGAGCACTGGTAACTCCCGAAACAACATCAGTAAATACCACATTGTCAAACCACACCGTACCCGGTGCAGAATTCACAAGTTCCAACTTTACCGAGTCAGCACCAGCCGGAGCCTTCATTAAAAGATACAGCTGTGACCAGGCATTGACCTGCTGTCTTTCCGGATTAACAGCTATTCTGTTTGCTTCTCCTACAGCTTTTCCGTCTTTACTGATGAACTGGGCTCTCAATGTCCTTTGAGGGATTCCGTCAAGAATATCCGGCTGCTCGAGCAAACCTGAACATTTTATCCATGCACTTAAAAAATATAATTTGTCTGCCATGACCGGCAATGTCTGCTGCAGGCTGATTTCTTTAACTGCCTTACCAGATGCTATTTGAATCTGTATACTCCCTTTTCCTTCTTTATTGTCTGTGGAAATTTTTATTTCACTTCCTTTTGTATTGCTCTGCCATCCAGATAAATCCTTGCCTTCAAAATCCGGATTCCGGATAAAATTATAACCAAGATCGCTTAGATTTTTAACGCCTGTTACCTTGGGCCCCTCTCCTTTTTTAACTTTCGAACCTAAATAGATATAATTGGTCTGTTCTGTATTGGCTGGAATATTCTGTTTGAAAAACACATAATTTCCCATAGTATAATATGGGATTGGGCTTATGCCATCAGTTATTTGAATAGCAGAGTTTTTGCTCAATTCGGAGTGCAAACGGCGGAGTAAACCTTCTATGCTAACGCACACAAGTTTACCAGCAATCTCTTGGTTGTCAATGTTTATTGTCTTGATTGCTGCCCGCGATTGCCATACAGATTGATTATTTGTATTTTCCTCGAGCCATTTATCCGTTTTCCCGATTTCTTTAAGCGATAATTTTTCGGTTTTCAAAACAGTTGCAGCAATATTATATTCCTGTTTGCAGGTAAGAGTGATATCATCAAACCATGCTGTTCCTGTTCCTTCAACCAGAATTTTGATGCGTGCTCCGGTTACATTCTTAGGAGCAGTGAATTCAAGAGTTACTTTTTTCCAGTCATATGTACCAGTTCCTGCGCTCACTTTTTCAGTCCCCAAATTGAAGTTTTCAGTATCAGTATTGCCCAGTACGACTGCAATTCGTGCATCTCCTCTAACATCTTGGGCTTTGACCCAGCCTTCCAGAACATAGTTCACACCACTGAGAAGATGAAGATTGTTCTGTGTAGCGCCAAAAGGTCTTGTTAATTTCTCAGATTCTGCTATAATTTTTATGCTACGATCACCGGTATGAGCCTCCCCTTTTGCATACTCAACCTTACGATTTAGATCAGGTAAGTTAAAGTCCCAACCCAAAGGACCGTAGCGTGTCTCCTTTTCAAGTCCGCTATTATATACCTCACGATGAGTCATATAGAAATCACCTAAAGCCCAGGCGGAAGGATTATCGAAATATATGTAACTTGTCACAACTGTATCCGAATTACATTCGATGGGAATAGTGATTATACTGTTCACAGGAATGGGTCCTTTTTCTATAATATTCCCATCACGGTCTGACACGCGAAATGTCAGCTCTCCACCTCCTTCTGTAGTTACACGGATGCCCTCGGCCTTTGCCCCTAAAAGAGGAACCTGTCCTTTATTATTTCCAATCTGTATCTCGAGCGGATCACCGAGAAGTTTAATGCTCATATTATTCCGAATGTTCACCGGAATCCGCTGGTGCCAGTAATCATTGTTTGCCATATACAATGGGTGCTGCCATTGCATTTTTTTTTTTCGAAGTTCTGACACATGAAAGTGCAGAAACCATAATTAAGAAAAAACTTAATGCCAAAATTCGGTTTTTCATTGGATACTAATAATTGATTATAGTTTTAAATATATTGAATAGAATCAGTTGTGAGTGGATTTAGTAGGGTACACGCATCAGAGTGCGAGATTTTGTGATACATTATCTATAGCTATTTTGCATGAAGGATTGATAATGTAGTGGTTTCGTAAGGTTCCAATCTCACTATTCCCAAACCTCCAGTTTCAGTTGAACGCCTCCAAACAGCAATGACAATCGTATTTTTACCATCCTTATTCAGGATTCCATCAGGAACAAAAAAGCGTGTCTGCGGTCCGCGCTCCGGCATGTATCTTCCCATATTGTAGCCATTTACAAAGATGATAGCTTTATCGGGGCTTTCAATTGCCTTGTCCATTACTATTGCCATTGGTGCATTTATGTTTGCAGGAACATGTAACTCCAAATTAGTACGGTACCAGCCAACCCAAGATTGAGGCTCCCTGAATTTGTGAGGGATAGTGATGTTCTGCCAATTAGAGGAATTGTCATTAAGGTCTGTCTTGTACCAGCCATTGCGTTCGCCATATAATCCACTGGCATTCATAGGGCTCAATAATGTTTGACGCATCGCGCCATCAGCTCCGATAAGTTTCCATGAAATGTCCACAGGCAAAGCTGTCTTAATCGTATCTTCTAACAACTCAATCTTTGGTGCACTGCGGGACTTGCCAGCATCCTCAGTTAAAAGAGCCATTATGTTATCACTACCTGATTTCAATAATCCGGCAGGAATAGTAAATACATGAGACTTCGGATCAGGTTTACGGGGAGACCAATTACTATCGACCCAGGAAGCTGAACCAATAAAACTACCGTTTAGCCATAACCCATAACATTCGGTCTGAGTTATCCTCACAGCCTGTTCCTTTCCGCTTGCAACAAAACGTCCCCGGTTCCAGACAAATCCGTAATGATAATCGTGCATATCAGGATTTAATGAACGATAGCGGTCAACAGCAGCCCATTTACTGTCATCAAACTGCAAATTGCCTTCAAATGGTTCTGACCTGAAACTCCAGTCCTTTAATTCAACAGAGCTTGCATTCTCAATTTGAGTTTGCTTTCCACTAACCATAAAGCGAAATGCATTTGACACAGGCATATTTTCCACTTTCACAGCCTGCCCGTCAAGTTGAAAATTCATCGGAAGCGAGCCACCAAACATTGTTACAGCTTGAGGTCCGGATGTTTCAATCCGGATGTTACCCTTATCATCAGGCATGCCTACAAAGCCATTTGCATGAGCAAGTACATCACCTCCTGCAAGTGGAAAACGCCATGTCTGATCTGCAAATGCTTCATCTGCGAATACCAGCAAAAGGCTTCCTTTAGAAAATTTAAGCCTTGCATATACAGGGACAGTTCCATGTTTATATGAAATCAGCTTTTTGTCTGCTGTTCCTGAAACTGTTACACCAGCTGATTTCTCAACACCTGTTACATCCTTAATTTCCAGCATTGTTTCACCAGCAGTACCCTTCTTAGAATAGAATATCCAGGTATCCTGATTTCCCTGCATGGCATTTGTAAGCAACTGGGAGGTTGTATAGGTTATACTTCCCCAACTGGTCGGATAGTTTGCTATAAGAACACGGGTTTCCCGTGGTTCAAGCTGAATCCCGCCCTTTTGAGGGACATGCAACTTTTCATTTCTGAAATTGATATCCAAAGTGGTACTTTGCGGTTTAGATTCATCATTGTTTCTTAAAAAGATAAAACCCGAACCTGTTTCAATATTGACCCTCGAATTCAGCAATAAATCAGGATTTGAGGAGCTCACTGCAGCAGCGGTGGCATTAGTGGCAGAAAATTGTTCTTCTACAGCCCGCATAAAAAACATGTTGCGTTTTGTAGCCAGGTAACGCGGTCCTATGCCGAGGAACTCTCTGACAGGAGCGCCGTAATCGTATGAGGTGTATGTCAGATTATCAGGGAGATAGCCCCAGGAAGTGCCGCCATAAAACATATACCAGTTTAAGGCTGTGGCTCCTTGCGAAAGGAAAGTCCGGGTAAATGCGTCAACGAAAGACGGTGTTAAATTATTGTAACATGTCTGGTAGCCGGTCCCACCATAGTTATCCATAGAGCCACCCTGAAATTCGGACATCATAATCGGGAAAGGTGCATTCGCTGTATTTTCACGAAGATTCTTTTCGAACTTTTCAGAACCTGATAAATCGGACATGCTCCATGCATGGGTACAATCTAACGTTGCTGGATAAGCATTATAAGCCTCAAAGTCTACAACACGCGTATATGTTCCCTGACTTCCGGAAGGATCATGGAATAATGGCACTTCAATACCGCTTTGACGTGCCATCCGGTAAAGTGCTGTAAGATATG
This sequence comes from Bacteroidales bacterium, assembly GCA_038245405.1. Lineage (GTDB taxonomy): Bacteria > Bacteroidota > Bacteroidia > Bacteroidales > VadinHA17 > LD21. The sequence continues at coordinate 6,721 of JBBRSO010000079.1, read as the reverse complement.
CAGGGTCTCCGTTTACAATTTCATTATCAAGTTGTACCATAATAACCTTTCCTCCCTTATGAAGCTGGTGCCTGGCAACGATTGGCAAAGCTGCATTATACCATTGTTGTACGGCGGTAAGAAACGCTGGATCGAGTGACCTATATGTAGCTGTTGTGCCATTCAGCCATCCAGGATAGCCCATACCATTTGTTTCACTATATATAGCAGGACCTGCGCGCACTATCACATAAAGGCCAGCTTCTTCTGCATCTCTCAAAAAGCGATCGAGATTGCGGATGCCTGTGAAGTCGTAAACTCCCGGAGAAGGAGAATGATAAGCCCAGTTAAGATAAAAACTTACAGTATTAAGACCACCGGCACGCATTATTTCGAAAACACGTTTCCACTGTCCGGGAGCCGGGAGTCTCCAGTAATGAAATTCTCCGCTTGTAAGTAATACACGCTGTCCGTTTATTTTAAAGCTGTGCTGATCGTATGTCACAGGAGATGTCGAAGGAGGTGAAGGCCATATCCCTTTAACGACCAAGGCTTTGGCACCATCAATGGGGGGGACTGGCGGCTGTCCGAAACCGTTGTCACGGTTCTGACAAATAATACCCTGACAAAAAAACATCAACAAGACTGAAAATAGCAATATTTTCTTTAGTTGTTGACTGAGGAACTTAAATGTTTGACGACCTATGATTATTGATTTTTTAACCATTTGATTTACTTTTAATATATTAGAATTAAATAACCTAAATCCTTGCCAGAACTCAAGGTTAGAGTGTGAAATCGCGAAGAGCAGACTACAATGCAGGCCAGAGCCTAATAATAAATTGGTGTAGCTATTGCCTATCAGGCTGAAATATAGCAATATAGAAAAGGCAAGCGTAGGGCTTGCCTTTTCTATAATGCGGTCAGGGATAATCCTAATTATACCCCGGATTTTGTATCAGCTTGGTATTCTTATTCGTTTCATCTCGCATGATTGGGAAAAAGTAAGCCTTGTCAATCCATGCACGCGGATCGCCAGTTGTAACCTCTGAGCTATAGGAAGGAGTACCCCATGTAGTACCATCGGCTTTCCTGTATTTGTCATTCCGGGATCCTGTACCATTGTAGAAACGTGTATAATCATTTATGTCTGTAGTTGTTTCGACTACATACTTTATGCTGGCACCAAGTGTGGGCTTATATGCTTCGGCGCCAATCAGCCATCTTTTGACATCGAAAAACCTTTGATCCTCGAATGCAAGTTCAATCTTCCTTTCATGATGGCATTTCTGCCTCAAAGCATCGCCTGTCACAGAAACAGGAATGTCAGGTTGACCGGCTCTCTTTCGAATCATATTCAAATACGTACGAGCTTCAGCATCCTGTCCCAATTCAACACAAGCTTCTGCGTAATTTAGAAGAACCTCAGCATAACGAATATGCCTGAAAGTGGTAATCTGCTGATAGTACAAAGGATCAACAGTCGGATCCATGTATTTTCTGAGAAAATAATTTGTAAATGATCCATTCCAGGGTTCAATGATACTCTGGCGTGTGTCAACACCCACAACGAGTACATTTCCGGCAGGATCAACTACATTACCTGTCTGAATTTTATTAAACGGATCAATATCAACCACGTCTGCCGGACGCTGTCTCCATGAAGAGCCTTCATAAAATATTGTTGCATAAAATCGAGCATCCCTGTTGGAATAAGGCGCTGCTTTATGAACAGGATTATTCCAGTTAAAAGCGCTGCCGTCTTTCATTTCATAATCGTCAACAAATTCACCCAGAGGCCCTTGGTTTCCCCAGCAATGGTAGCCGTTTGGTCCGTTAAATTGGCCCAGGTTGTAACCCCAGTCTTCGTTGGTTTTTACTGTGGAATATTGTACAAATATATCCTCTGGTGTAAAAGGCGTATAAAAATATTCAGCAATGTTTTTTGCAATAGAGTCACCTGGGGATGGTTCTCCTTTATACAGTGAATAAATCCCAAGGTTAATAACTGCTTTGGCGGCATCTTTGGCAGCCTGCCAGCGGGCAGCGTTACCACCGTCGACATAACCCAGTAGTTCAGGTTTGGAATAACCAGGGGCATATTCGGATTGTTTGCTGTGCAAAGGGCTTGCAGCGTAAAGCAAAACCCTTGCCTTAAGAGCCATTGCAGCACCTTTTGTAACACGTCCCTGGTTTGAAGAGCTGTTTGTAAGAGGCAGGAACATAGTTGCTGAATCGAGCTGATGTGTAATGAAAGTGATACAATCAGCGTAAGAATTTCTGGCCACAGAATAATCTTCATTTAAACCAGACGGTTGTGTAATAATTGGGACGCCACCATATAGAGCAATCAGAAAATGATAAAGGTTGGCCCTTAAAAAGTAAACCTGACCTTTTAGGTTATTTACCTGTGCAGTATCAGTGGAAGCATAGGTTGAATTTCTTACCTTTGATAAGAAAACATTTGTTTTGCGAACCTCGGAATACAGATCATTCCAACGGTAATGCTGCGTATGAAAAAACCAGCCTTCAGCATCCCAGCCCTGAAGGTTGTCAGGTGTAATGAGACTTTGATTGAATAAAAGAACATGACCAGCATCGTTGGCCGAGCTAGCTTCATCAGTATAAGCAGACATTCCAACCCAGCTAAATGGCACACCATTTGCTCCCCTGTACATTCCATTCACATAAAGTTCCATCAAAGAAGGTGATTTCCAGACATCCTCATCAGAGTATTTATCTAATGGTTTCAGTGTAAGAAACTCTTCTTGCTTCGTGCACGATGATACGATTATCATAACAATAATAATAATCCATTTATTAATATACTTTTCCATAGTGATTAATCATTTAAAAAGTTAATGTAAGACCTGCGTTCAAGATTTTTTGAAGGGGGTAATTGTAACTCTCTGAAGGGCTTTCAGGATCAAAATTGATCATCCTGGAAAATGTCACAAGATTAAGACCGTTTAAGTAAACTCTTAGTTTATTAATTCTCAATGCCTTAGTTACTTTCGGAGGAAGTGAATAACCAACTTCCATGTTTTTCAGCCGCACATAGTCCATATTTTTCATTGTCTCAGAACTGCCATAGGGAGCAGAATTTGGTCTCTGGCTTGGATACTTTCCATTTGGATTTTCCGGCGTCCAGCGGTTGTCGTAGTAATCTTTTGCGTAATTTCCAAAATCACCGACTCCCCAACCTATCCCGGTCTCAGCACCGGTTGCCCCTTGTATAAGAAAGGAGAGATCAAATTGTTTATATTGCAGGTTGGTTGAGAATCCTCCCGTAAAGGTTGGGATATTTGTTTTGTCAATTCTTACCTGGTCGAGGCCATCAATCACTCCATCATTATTTTTATCAAGGTATTTTTGATCTCCCGGTTGGGCTCCTGAAAGGTGAGCATAACTGTCAATTTCGGAAGCATCTTTGAATATACCAATCCGCTCATATCTGAGTGGAGCATTCATTGGGTGACCCGTTGATTTCTGCCATTCCGGTATCCCCGGAGTTTCATCCCAGAACAGTATTTTATTTTTTGCATAACCACCGTTAATCGAAAAGTTATATTTCAATTCATTTTTGTTATCTCCGTATGAAACCACTAATTCAAACCCCTGATTGGCTACCTTTCCAATGTTTTCTCTTGGAAGACTGAGACCCGTAGAACCAGGTACCGAAGCATCTCTCCACCATAAAATATCAGTTCGTTTGTAATAGAAATAATCACCCTGTATTGATAATTTGTTATTTAACAAACCCATATCAAATCCAACATCTGACTGGTTGGCAACTTCCCATGTTATATTGGGGTTCGGGGCCACTCCCTCAATAAGAATTTTTTGTTCAGTAGTTGTATTTGGTGAGAATGTGGTGGAACCTCCGTTATAGTACGAGTATGTGGCGAGGTACTGGTAAGGATCAATGCGGTCGTTACCGGTTTTGCCCCAAGAACCACGCAGTTTGAAGTTATTGATAAATGATATATTGTTCTTCCAGAAAGCTTCATCGGACACACGCCATCCTGCTGATATTCCAGGAAAAAAACCGAATTGTTTCCCTGCAGGAAATTTACTGGAGCCATCATACCTCCACACAAATTCTAACAAATATTTATTATTGTAATCATAATTCACACGTCCGAAATAGTTTAAACGAGTATTCTGATCACCTGACCCGCCGTTGGATTTGTAAAGATCATCACCACCAGCAAAGAGCTGATCTATTGAAGTTGAAAGATAGTTCCTGCGGTAGGCGTTGAAATTATCCTGTTTGTAAGTCTGCCTTTCAGTTCCTACCAAAATTTTCAAATTATTCGAACCAAATTTGTTTTCATATGTTGCCAGCGCATTCAAAGTGATTGTCTGTGCATCATCCATACTTTCACGCAGTTCTGGCGTATCATGCCCGCGTTTTGCAGGTTTAGTAATATGCTCCGGGTTTCCGTCCCATGAATAGAGATACCAGGGTTTGGCAAAAGATTTATTAAATGAGAAGGGCTTGTCCAATGAAGCATTTCCTTGTAGCGACAGCCCCTTAACCCAGGGGATGATGATGTTAAGCCTGATGTTACTCTCAATAACATAGGTTTTAGTCTTGTTATACCCCGTGGCACTTGTAGATGTTACAGCTGCGTTCCAACCGTTCTGGACATCAGGTCCTGGACTACCGTCCGGCCAGTGCGCAGGTATAGTAGGCTTTCCAGTTAACAGTGCTCCGAAAATTTCCCAGGAGCTTTGTGTCGGATAATTTTTAATTTCCTCGCGTCCTGCAAAATCAAAAGAAAGGTCTATGTTTTCAGAAATTTTACCATCAATGTTGGCCCTGAAGTTGTAGAGTTTAAAGTTAGTTGCACTGTTATAATAAAAACCGTCTGTGTAACGGGCTCCCATAGAAAGCAGGTATTTCATTTTGTCGTTACCTCCGGAGACACTTATATTCTCTTGGTTCTGACTTGAATGAGGTTTTATAACTGAACCAAACCAATCAGTATTGGGGTGGCTCCAGGGATCAGAACCATCCTTGTATTTCTGTAGATCATCAGCGGAATATCTTGGAGTCCTACCATTATAGACATCCAGTTCATTCAGCAGTGTTCCATATTCAAAAGCATTAGTCATTTTCGGTAGTACCGTAGGTTTGTTAAAACCGGCATTGAGACTAAGTGTAATGACTGTATTTCCTGCTTTACCACGTTTGGTAGTCACAAGAATTACACCGTTGGCAGCCTGAGCGCCATAAATGGCTGCTGAGGCATCTTTTAATACAGTAACACTCTCTATATCACTAGGATCCAAACGTTGCATGCTACGTCCGGCAATACCATCAACAACAATAAGAGGGCTATTGTCACCCAGTGTATTGGAGCCACGTATCCGCAAAATAGATGCATCATTGCCAGGTTCACCGCTTGGTGTAACTGCAGTCAGTCCCGGTAATCGTCCTACCAGGTTGTTGGTAATGTTTGTCGAAGGAGATTGAATAATAGTCTCCCCCTTAACAGTAACAACAGATCCTGTTAAAGTTGCTTTCTTTTGGGTACCATAACCAACTACCACAACCTCATCTAATTTTGTAATGTCTGGCACTAATTTAATTTCCAGATTAGATTGGCCATTCACAATAATCCGCTCTGAATTATAGCCTATGAAAGATACAACCAATACTCCGTCTGATTTTGCTATCTCAATGGTAAATTTTCCATTAGCATCGGAAACTACACCAATGGTTGTGCCTTCAATAACTACATTGACTCCAATTACAGGTTCGCCAGTGGTGGCATCAGTGATTGTTCCGGAGAGTTTTTGTTGTTGCAAAGATCCCGGGATAGCAACCTTTTCGACCTGACCGATTGACTTGTCGCGAACTTCTGAATTAACACTACCGAATGTAACACAAACAATAAAAGATAAAATCACAGTTAGTTTAACCTTCCTAACCTGGATTCTCACCTCATCCCCAAGCGGGAATAAAACATCTCGTTTTTTTTTCATAGTTTTTTTCTTTAATTAGTAATAGTTTAATAACTCGAAAACTTCTTAGAACCTTTAGGTTACGGAACACCTTCCAGTTCCATTTTTAATGCATCCCCGGATTAATCAATTTGGTTGATTAGTTAGATTAAATCCGGAATAAGTAGTTAATGATATTTTTCCATTCACAAACCTAATAACAAAAAAAGCACATCGTATTTAATATTGCGGAAATTAAATTGCATTTCGCGAATATTTTTGATTTAAGTGTGCACGTGATGGATCAACAATCTTTTTTATACCCTTTAAACTTTTTTAAGCACTACAATGACAAGAATTTCGGGGAACGGGGAAAACTCAGGGTATTCGCGTGCTTCAATAAACTGCTAATAAATGATTTTCTTCTGGGGCGGGGAGTCAGTTTTAGGAATGCCATTGGTGTTTCCAGATTGGCAATCTCCGAACGAATACGAAACTTTCGGAGATCACGATAATACGCATGCTGCCAAGTGTCGCCAATTTAAAAGCTCCAGATTTTTCATGCTGCTGCAATCAATGGTTTCGGTCACGTCGGTATCAGTTGGGTTGGTAATTATCCAAGCTTCTTTGTTGCCACTCACCCTTCGCTGGAAAAGCAACTTGCCAATCTTTTGCGATTTGCCTCCTGAAAGTTGTATATACTATTCGCACAAATCAAGCGAAGCCAATGAATAGTAGGCTGTCGTATTATTATATTTAATGTATCCGCTTCAAAATATAGTAACTATTT
>JBBRSO010000078.1:0-14769 GCA_038245405.1 Bacteroidales bacterium | reverse complement strand
GCCGATTTTCAAATCTCAAAATAGTAAAACCCAGGTTTTCAAAATATTGATCTCTTATCGTATCTTTTTCTATCATGTAATATTCACCATGAATATTCCCATCTAGTTCCACTATTATTTTTTTCTGTGAACAATAAAAATCGCTTCAGCCGAAGTCGAGTTATTCCTCAACCATTTGCGATTAGTTAAACCACCCCGGCCCGGAAGCAATTTTTTAGTATTTCCGTAAATTCGTATCCGGGCCACCCCTCCTTTGAAAGGAGGGGAAATTTAACCGATTGTAATTCTGTATTTTACATCTTAAGTTGACGGCTATGGGGTGCTGGGTGAGGGAAAAGAAGCACACGATTAACTCTAAACCAGTAAATTATGGTTTGATAAATTTTGGAATAAATTTCTCTGCAGAAAACATTGTAGCTGTATTTATCAATGCCAGATGTGAATATGCTTGTGGAAAATTTCCCAGCAGCCTCTTTGTGGTAAAATCGATATCCTCACTATAGAGACCAAGATGATTGCCGCATGCAAGGAGGTCTTCAAAGATTTTTTTAGCTTCATCCACCAAGCCTATTCTGAAAAGCGCCTGTATTAGCCAAAAGGTACAAATTGTAAAAGATGAAACCGGTCTGCCAAAATCATCTGGGTTTATGTATCTGTACACCAATCCATTATAAAGCAATGTATTTTTTATTGCCAGTACAGTTTTCTGATACCGGTAATCACTGGCAGGAAGAAATCCATATTCAGCCATAAGAAGGAGGGAGGCATCAAGGTCCGTATTACTGTATGTCTGAGTAAATGTCTGAAGTTCTTCATTCCATCCATTCTTAAACACATCTTCTTTTATATCATTAGCAATGCCCCTCCATGTTTCATAGTAAGCAGTCTGATTGAGGATTTTGGCTATTTTTGAAGCCCTGTCCATAGAAACCCAGCTCATCACCTTTGAAAATACAAAATGTTTCTCGTCAGTCCTGAATTCCCATATACTTTTATCTGGTTTTTCCCATTGTATTGAAACAGTAAATGAGATATTTCTGACAATTTCCCATATATCTTCAATCTCATCGAGTGTTCCGGGAAAATACTCGTAATACTGCTGAATAACATTCAAAAGATACCCGAATACATCATTCTGTTTCTGGTAAAAAGCTGCATTTCCGATTCTTACAGGTTTTGAATTTTCATAACCCGCCAGATGAGGTAAATCAAATTCAGTAAGCTCACGCTCACCGCGTATCCCATACATTACCTGGAAAGTATCGTTTTTTGATTTAAGGATTCCTTTCAGGTAGATAAGAAAGCGTTGGGCTGAATAATAATGACCCATCTTCAGCAGGGTATCTATTGACATTGATGCGTCACGAAGCCAGCAAAAGCGGTAATCCCAGTTCCTGACGTGTCCAATGGTTTCTGGTATACTGGTTGTTAAAGCGGCTAAAACCGCACCGGATGCCTGGAATGACATTATTTTAAGAACAAGGAGGCTTCTGATTATTTCCTCGGCATATTTTTCATATTTTCTTGAACGGTTTGTCCAGTTTAGCCAATACACTTTTGTTCGTTGGAATTCCATGTAAACCCGTCGAATATCTATTTCAATTAGCTTTTGATTATATGAGAGAAGAAGAAATTGATGGTTTGTGATGGTTACTTCTTCTGAATCAAGTACATCACTTCCTTTTAGACTTGTGTAAAGATATATGCAATCAGTGGGTTTTTCTTTGGAATAAGTTTTTATATAATCGTTTTCAATCACATTGGCGATTTCTTCCCTTGCATAATTGAAAGCCGGATGATACCTGACCCTGAAAGATGGCTCTCCTGAAATATGTTTTATATAACGATATATCTCCGCAGGAGCAAAGTAGTCCTTTCTTGTCAGTTTATACCTGGGCATAAAATCAATAACCTCAAATGTTCCCTTATCGGACCGGAATTCTGTGCATAATACATTTGTCCAGTAGATGTACTTCTGAGAAATAGCATATTCATCACCTACATCGAAACTAAAGTGACCACCAATCTTATTATCCAGGAGCCTGGCAAATATTGAAGGCGAATCAAAATCAGGCAAACAGCACCAGTCTATACTTCCTTTGTCCGACACCAGAGCTGCACTCCGGCAATTACCTATAACACCGTAATTCAGATTATTCATATATACAATTCATTGTTGATTCATAACGCAGGATGATCATCGGGAGTATCATTTCAAAACAATTATTAATAAGATTTGTTTATAGTATATGTCCTTTCGCCACAACAATAAGCCATTCGGAGTACTAATATTTGTTAAATGAACCACAGTGTAGAAGTTGAAATGAACGAAAAATACAGGAAGGCGACAAACAGATTGGGAAACAATTATTAGTATGAGACTCACACTGCCAGTCATCCTCTCAATAATATTTTCAGTTATCCTGGTTGCTGTTGGCTTTGCCTTCTTTCAGAGTTCAACTGAAAAGACCAAACTGGAAGGAGAGCTAAAAACCCGGACATCAATGGTTTCTGAAGCGATTGTTAAGAATAACAGACTGTTTTTTAATAAGCCAGAACAGCAAAACATCGAAAAGTTTGCAAACAGTATCATAAAGGATTATAGTCTTCTTGGAATCGCGTATTACATTAATATTGACACTATTCTCTACAGCAGCACGGCAAGGAGCTTTATTCAGAATTCAAAGGCATACATTTCAAGATCAATAGTCTCAGATACCTCGCTCGGCAATTTTTTTAAATCAAACGGCCGGAAAATTTATCAGTATATCATTCCTGTCAGATATCCTGACAGCACTGAAAGTGCAGTTATTTTTTACGCCGATGCAGAGTATATCGATAAGATTGTTGGTACCATATGGTTTGGAAACTTCATAGGATGGTTTGTTCAGGCTTTTATGGTCTCATTGGTTACTCTGTTGCTTATCCGATGGGGTATATTCCGGCAGATCAAGAAAATAGTAGACTGGGCAAAAGCGGTGCGCACCGGCAAAGATCTTAAACCCGAACCTCATCTTGATATTCTTGATCCTTTACATCGTGAGATAGAATATATGGCCAAAGTGATGAACGAAGCAAAGGCCACTGCTGAAGAAGAAGCCCGGTTGAGATCCAGTGCAGAAGCTATCTGGACTCCCGAGAGACTGAAAGTAGAAATGGAAAACCTTCTGCATAACAGAATGCTTATTGTTGTTTCCAATCGCGAGCCGTACATGCATATTCATAATGGGAAAGAAATCAAGTGTATCATTCCCGCCAGCGGTCTGATTACCGCTATGGAGCCTATCCTTAAGGCTTGCAGCGGATTATGGATTGCCTCAGGTTCAGGTGATGCCGATAAGGAAACTGTAGACAGGTATGACAAGATTAAAGTGCCCCCGGAAGAACCAAAATATACTCTGCGACGGCTCTGGCTTACAAAAGAGGAGGACAAGCATTTCTATTATGGTTTCTCAAATGAAGGACTTTGGCCTCTTTGCCATATTGCACATACCAGGCCGATATTCAGGAATGATGACTGGCTGTATTATAAAAAAGTTAACGAGGATTTTGCACAGGCAGTCCTGGAAGAATCCAAAAATGAAGAAGAACCCTTTATATTGATACAGGATTTTCATTTTGCGCTTGTCCCGGAGCTGATAAAGATGAAAAAGCCAAAAGCAAAAGTTGCTATCTTCTGGCATATCCCATGGCCAAACCCCGAGTCATTCGGTATCTGCCCGTGGCAAAGAGAAATACTGCAGGGTATGCTTGGTGCCGATCTTATAGGATTCCATACACAATATCATTGTAACCATTTTCTTGAGACTGTCAATAATGCAATGGAAGCCAGGGTATTGTGGGAAGATTTTTCGGTTAAAAAAGCTGGCAGGACAACATTTGTCAAGCCATTTCCAATAAGTATTGCGTTCACATTAAAAAATTATGATAACAATACCCTGAAACTTAAACCCTCAAAGCTGCTGAGCGAATTTGGACTAACTTCACACTACATAGGTGTTGGTGTCGACAGGATTGATTATACTAAGGGAATTGTTGAGAAATTTCTTGCTATTGAAAGATTCCTTGAGAAGAATCCGTCTTATATAGGAAAATTTACTTTTGTGCAGATAGGAGCACCAAGCCGTACCCAGCTTAAGACATATTCCGATACAATCAGCTCAGTGGAAAGAGAAGCTGAAAGGATCAATATCCGTTTTAAATCGAAAAACTGGAAAGCAATACTATTATTGATACGTCATCACAGCCATGAAGAAATTGCGCCGTTTTACACTTCTGCAGACTTCTGTATGGTAACTTCATTGCATGATGGCATGAATCTGGTAGCAAAGGAATTCGTTGCATCACGACATCAGAATGACGGTGCTCTTATCCTGAGCCGTTTCGCCGGTGCTTCACAGGAATTACAGGGAGCAATAATTATAAACCCTTATGATATAGAGAAATCTGCTGATGCAATTAAAGAGGCACTTGAGATGCCAAAAGAACAACAGACCGAGAGGATGATCCAGATGCGGCTTGTAATTGTGAGGCATAATATCTACTCCTGGGCAGCAACATTGTTAAGAACTATGGAGAATTTAGGTTAGTCTGGGTGGCTTGATGCTGAGTGCCTTCGTCTCGTAGTCCCTTAGTCCCTTCGTCCCTCATGTTATTTCCTCAATGCATTATACAACACTACTGCAGGATGCAACGCAATCCTCCCTGTTCCATCTTTGATATGGTGTCTGCAGCTCGTTCCGGGAGCTGATACTATCGTTTTAGAGTCCGAATTCCTGACCTCCGGGAACAATATAAGTTCTCCAACCTGGTTTGATAACTCAAAATGCTCCTTTTCATATCCGAATGATCCTGCCATCCCGCAGCACCCTGATGGTATTTCCTTAACGGAATAATTAACCGGGATCGAGAGCATCTCTATCGTGCTCTTTGTAGAGGCAACAGCTTTTTGCTGGCAGTGGCCGTGCAAAAGAACATTAACTTTTTCATCGGTAAAAAGATTTTTATCTATATTACCTGCTTTGAACTCTTTTGTAATGAATTCATCGATCATATAGCTGTAGGCAGCAAGGTGTTCTGCCTGTTTTTTTAGATCTCCTGCCAGCTCTGGATACTCATCTCTGAAACCAAGTATTGCAGAGGGCTCGATACCAAGGAGTGGAACATCATTACTTATCAGGCCTGCGAGCGATTCAATATTCTTCCGGATTTTCTTTTGTGCAGTCCTAACGAGTCCTTTTGAAAGGAATGTCCTTGCGCTCACCGTGTGGTGCGCTGTGACCACTTTGTAATTTAGAGCTGTAAGCAGCTTTATTGTATCAATACCGATCTGAGTGTCGTTGTAATCGCTGAATTCATCGATGAACAGACAAACGGTGCTCGTAGGATTCGACGGATTGATTTTATGAAGATTTTTATCTGACCATTTTCTCAAAGTTGTTTTATAGAGTACCGGTATTGAACGCTCCGCCGCAAAACCTGTCATCTTTTTTACAATGCCAGAAGTGAAGTTATTCTTTACAAAGAAGTTGAATACAGCAGGAGCAATTGATCCCAGCTTATTGATTGAAGATATATATGCAATAAGTCTGGTTCTTAATGGTATACCATGCTTGTCGTACCAATGTTGCATATACTCCGATTTTATCTTTGCAATATCCACACTCGACGGACACTCAGCTTTACATCCTTTGCAACTCAGACACAGGTCGAGGATGTCGTAGATCTCCCTGTGATTCCATGGGTCACCATCTTTGCTTGTGAACTCGCGTACAACATTTGCCCTGGCCCTTGTGCTTTTATATTCATCACCGGTTGCCATAAAGCTTGGACACATAGTACCTCCGATAACAGCCGATTTTCTGCAATCTCCTGACCCATTGCATCGTTCGGCAGCTCTTATGAAGCCTTCACTTGATGAAAAGTCATAAATTGTTTTTATGTCACGTGTGGGAGCGCCTGGCAGATAGCGCAAACTACTGTCCATAGGAGGAGTATCGGTTATTTTACCGGGATTAAGAATATTATATGGATCCCAGCATTGTTTTATCTTTTTCAGGAGGTTATAGTTGTGTTCTCCTATAATGATTGAAATAAATTCTCCCCTGAGGCGACCGTCACCATGTTCACCACTTAATGAGCCTCTGAATCTTTTAACAAGTCTGGCAGTATCCAGACCTATATATCTGAACAGCTTAACATCTTCCGGATCTTTTAGATTCAATATTGGTCTGATATGCAATTCACCTGACCCGATATGAGCATGATATACAGAGCTCTTACCGTACCTGGCGAGAATCTTCTCAATCTCTTCAATATACTCGGGTAGTGCTTCTACACTTACCGCAGTGTCTTCAATAAGAGTAACAGGCTTTGGATCACCTTTCATATTTGAGAGCACCCCAAGACCTGCTTTTCTGAGATCCCACACCCTGGAGATATCTTTTCCTTTTACAACAGGATATGAGTAGCCGTATCCGGCAGTTTTAAGCGCTGCAATCATATTGGCAGCATCGATGTCGATATCTTCTTGTTTTTCCCTTACAAATTCAACTATCAGGATTGCCGCAGGTTTACCATCAAGAAAAAACCTGTTATTTCTCTGGCTCTGGTTGTCTTCGGTAAGCTCCAGAATTCTGTCATCCATCATCTCAACTGCGGATGGCTTGAATTTTAAAGCAACAAGGTTTGCTTTGTAGGCATCGTTCTTTTTATTGAGATGAACGCATACAAGTGCCTTATTAACAGGAGGTAATGGAACAAGATTAAGCTTTATCTCAGTTGTAATTGCGAGTGTTCCTTCTGATCCAGTAAGCAGTTTGCAGAAGTTAAATCTGGTTTGTGACTTTTCATTGAACACATCGGATTCAAGAAGGAGATCGACTGCATAGCCTGTGTTTCTTCTTTTTACTTTCGGGTCGGGATATCCTTCCCTGATCTTTTCCTGGTTGGATTTATCATCCAGAATATTATAAATGTTACGGTAAATGTCTCCTTCAAGATTTTTAAGTTCACATTTCTCCAGAAATCCTTTCCTGTTAAGATCACCAAAAACCACTTCACTACCGTCGCTTAAAAGTGTCGTTATTTCAAGAGTATGTTCCCTGGTTGAGCCATAGATAACAGAATGTGAGCCACATGCATTATTCCCTACCATTCCTCCAATATTGCACCGGTTCGAAGTGGATGTTTCCGGACCAAAAAACAGACCAAAGCTCTTCAGTTTCAGATTCAGTTCATCAAGTACGACACCCGGTTCTACACGTGCCCATTTTTCCTCTTTGTTAACCTCGAGGACCTTATTCATATATTTTGAAATGTCTACAATGATGCCCGAGCTTACCACCTGTCCGGCAAGAGAAGTACCTCCTGCTCTCATAGTGATGAAAGTTTTTTCCTGTCTGGCATATTCAAGAATCTTCCTGATGTCGTTTGAAGATTTTGGCCAGATGACAGCTACAGGTTGTTCTTTATATACAGATGCATCGGTGGAGTAGATCGTTGTAGTTGATTTGTCGTATTTAAGATCTCCTTCCAGACTACTGCCAAGGTTATCGAGTTTAGTGTTTAACATTTCCATTTAAATGCTTTATTTTTGGTTGTAAATTTAGGAAAATGATTGACTCATAGGTTTTGTGTTTGCAATTTGACTTATATTTTTTAATCTGAGAGAATACTGATTTTAATCATACCATGCAGAATTGTTTAATAGAACTTTTTATTCGTACATTAGTAAAAATTTTTTGAACTTTTTAATCTACTGATACACAATGGACTTATTAGATCGCATCAAAGAAAATGCCAGAAAACACAATATGCGGATTGTGCTTCCGGAAGGGTATGAAGAAAGAACAATTAAAGCAGCTGACATTGCTTTAAAGGAAAATTTGGCCCGGATAATACTTATAGGTGATCCATCTGAAATTAATTCACATGCAGCAAAGCTGGGTTTGAAAAATCTCTCAAAAGCAACAATAGTAAATCCCAAATCGCATACAAAAAAAGACCATTATATTGATATGATGGTAGAGATGAGAAAGAGCAAAGGGATGACCAGGGAAGAAGCATCCAGGTTAATTGAAGATCCTCTTTATCTTGGTGTATTAATGATTAAAAATGGAGATGCAGACGGAGAAGTTTCCGGTGCTGATCATGCCACAGGCGATGTACTCAGACCCGCATTCCAGTATGTAAAAACGGCGCCTGGGATTTCAGTAGTTTCAGGTGCATTCATTATGATACTCCCTGAAAAGAATTTTGGTGAAAATGGTATTATCATATTTGCCGATGGTGCTGTTCATCCAAATCCTAACGAAAAGGAACTTGCAGAGATTGCCATTGCATCTGCACATACAGCCAGGGCTATTGCCGGAATTGAACCAAGGGTTGCAATGCTGAGTTTCTCAACAAAAGGCAGCGCGAAAAATGAAATGGTAGATAAAGTAGTAAATGCAACAAGAATAGCAAAAGAAATGGCACCTGATCTCCAGATTGACGGCGAGCTTCAGGCTGATGCTGCACTTGTTGAAGCAATTGGTAAAAGTAAGGCACCCGGCAGCCCGATAGCCGGAAGAGCCAATGTCCTTGTTTTTCCCGATCTTAATTCAGGAAATATAGCATATAAACTGGTACAGAGGCTGGCGCATGCTGAAGCAATAGGACCAATTTTACAAGGTATGGCCGCGCCAATAAATGATCTCTCAAGAGGGTGTTCGGTGAGTGATATTGTAAGCATGATAGCAATTACTTCAAACCAGGCTGCTGGTATGAAAAAATAATTTTTAAACACAAGGTTACAAATAATATTAGTTTATGGCAGAAAATATTGAAAGGTTGGAGGATTACGGACTATCAAAAGATAATAAACCAAAAACCTTGTTTTCGAGAGTTGGTGTAATCGGTGCTGGTTCAGTTGGCCAGAATATAGCCAGAATGGTAAGTTCAAAAGGTCTTGATGTAATAATTCTTGATCTTACTCAGGAAAAAATAGACCAGGCATTCATCGATATGGCAAGAGACCTTGACCGGATGATTGAACGTTGGGGTATGACAAATTCTGAAAAGCTTGGCATTTTATCACGAATCAAAGGGACAATTGATTATGCAAGTCTTAATGGCTGCGATATTGTGATCGAAGCTATAAAATCATCGAGCAGAGACAGGACACACGATGAAAGATCTGAAATACTGAAGAAAATTGAGACGTACGTTGACAGAGATACAATTATTGCCACAAACTCCTCAACACATGTTATCACGGAACTTACTGCTGATCTTAAGTATAAAGACCGTTGTCTTAGCTTTCACTTCCTTACTCCCGAAGCTGATGCAAGGGTAGTGGAGATTGTAAAAGGCCTTTATACCTCACAGGAAGCATATGATAATTCAATCAAGTTTGCCAACCTGATTGGCAAAAAAGTTGTTCCGGTGAAAGAATCTCCGGGGATAATAAGCACGAGGCTTATAGTACCATTCATTAATGAAGCCTGTGAAATACTTATGGAAGGAGTAGGCTCAATGGAGGATATAGACCTGACCATGAAAGTAGGATTCGGTCTTCCTCTCGGCCCCTTTGAGATGGCTGATAAGATCGGTCTCGACAAGATACTCAGGTGGTGCGAAAACCTATATGATGAATTTGGAGATCTTAAATACAAAGCTTCACCAATACTTAAGAAACTTGTAAGGGCAAACCAGTGGGGAAGACGTACAGGCAGAGGATTCTATGAATATAATAAAGATGGGGTGAAGATTACAAATAATTCCTTCATGAAAGAGTAATCACAGCTCTGAATCATTTACATTTAAATAATAAACTATTTCATAATGAAAATATTAGTTCTTAATTGCGGTAGTTCATCAATAAAATATCAGTTGTTCGATATGACCTCAGGAGTTGTGCTGGCCAAAGGGATCGTTGAAAAAATAGGTTTGAAGGGGTCCTTCCTTAAGAATGAACGGTTCGATGGTGATAAGGTGAAGCTCGAGGGCGAAATTCTTGATCACCAGACAGGTATTGAATATCTTCTCGGAATACTGCAAAGCAAAAAGAGAGGGGTATTAAAGGATCTGAATGAAATAGAAGCAGTAGGACACAGGCTGGTTCACGGAGGAGAACTTTTTAAAGGAAGTTGTTATCTTGACGACGTTACGATAAAGGGAGTAGAAGATTGCTCAGATCTTGCCCCGCTTCACAATCCTGCAAACCTAAAGGGTATTTTTGCAATGAAAACCGTTCTGCCAAATGTGCCTCAGGTAGGTGTATTTGACACATCTTTTCACCAGACAATGCCGGATTATTCATTTATGTATGCACTTCCATATTCATTATATAAAAAATATGGCATACGACGTTACGGGTTCCATGGGACAAGCCACAGCTATGTTTCAAAAAGAGCATGCGAAATCCTCAACCTTGACTATAATAGCCAGAAGATCATAACCTGCCATCTTGGCAACGGCGCTTCTATAACAGCTATAAAAGATGGAAAATCTCTTGATACGTCCATGGGTCTGACACCTGTTGAGGGTCTGATAATGGGAACCAGGTCAGGTGATGTTGATGCAGGAGCGCTTACGTTAATAATGGAGAAGGAAGAAATCGATTATTCGTCGTTGAATACTCTTCTTAATAAACACAGCGGAATGCTGGGGATCTCAGGTATTTCTTCAGATATGAGAGAGATAGAATCTGCTGCAGAAGAAGGAGATGAGAGAGCTTTGCTTGCGCTTAGGATGTACGAATACCGTGTTAAGAAATATATTGGAGCTTATGCCGCTGCAATGGGTGGGGTAGACCTGCTGATTTTTACCGGAGGTATCGGTGAAAACGGATCTGAAACCAGGGAGAACATCTGTAAGGAATTAGAATATATGGGTATCGATTTTGATAAACAGGTGAACCAAGGTGCCAGAGGCAAAGAACTGATAATCAGTAAAGAAAATTCAAAAGTAACTGTTATGATAGTACCCACAAATGAAGAATTTGTAATTGCCACTGAAACTCAGGAAATTGCAGCACAGCATATAGTTAAAGTTTAATTAAAATCCCAATCGTATGGTGTTAAAAAATATGAATGACCTCAGACGTCTGATTAATGATGGCGTCGGGAAGAAGTTAGTTCTGGCGGCGGCCGAAGATCACCATTCGTTGGGAGCGGTAATTAAAGCATGGAAAGAAAATATTATTCTTCCAATTCTTGTTGGTGATGAAGCTGCAATTCATGCTATCTGTGACGCAAGTAATTTTGATATTACCGGTCTCAAGATCATACATGAAACAAATCCTGAAAAATCTGTCGAGATTGCTGTAAAAATTGCAAACAGAAAGGAGGCAGACATCCTTATGAAAGGCAAGATCGGATCAGCTACTCTTCTCAGATGCGCTCTCAATAAGGAATGGGGTCTGAGAACGGGAAACCTTTTGTCTCATTTTGCACTTTTTGAAGTAGCTACTTACCCCAAAGTAATTGCCGTTACTGATGTTGCCATGAATATTGCACCATCTCTTCAGGATAAAATAGCTATAGTAAATAATTCTGTTGCTTGTCTTAACAGGCTTGGATATAAGATGCCAAAAGTGGCAGTACTTGGAGCCGTTGAGATGGTAAATGAGAATATGAAGGCTACTCTTGATGCTGCCCTTCTCTCAAAAATGAACCAGCGTGATCAGATCAAGAATTGTATTATCGACGGACCGCTTGCATTCGATAATGCTGTGAGCCTTGAAAGTTCACAACTTAAGGGGATCAGGAGTGAAGTGGCCGGCGACACAGATCTTCTGCTGATGCCGGATATTGAGGTTGGTAATGTACTATACAAGTCTCTTGTCTTCTTTGCTAAAGCCAAAGTTGCATCAATAATACTGGGAGCTTCTGTCCCCATAGTTCTAACTTCAAGATCCGATTCGGAGCAGGCAAAATTCGATAGTATACTCCTCGCGGCCGCTGCGTGCAGATAAATAAATATGATCAGAACGCTATTACAAATGGAGGAAAGGGTGCTTGCGCTTAAAAAGAAGCACCGTATTGCTGTTGCATGGGCTCAGGACGTAAATAGTATAGGGGCAATCGACAAAGCCGTTAAAAAGGGCTTAATTGAGGCATTTTTGATAGGTAAATCATCGGAGATCATAAAGACCTGCAGGGATAATTCCATTAACAATAAAAACTTTACAATAATTGAGGCTGAGAACGAAATTATTGCCTGTGCTGAAGCAGTGAGGATGGCAAAATCAGACGAAGCTGATATTGTTATGAAGGGTCTTGTTGGCACAGATAAATTTTTGAAAGCCATAATGGATAAAGAGAAGGGGATAATGATACCCGGCGCTGTTCTCACATATGTCTGCGCTGTACAGATCGCTGAATATGACAAGCTTCTTTTTATTACTGATCCGGCGGTAATCCCATTTCCCAATCTCGACCAGAAAGTCGCGATGGCGCGCTATGCAATCGGAATGGCGCAAAAGTTTGGCATCGAAAGACCAAAAGTAGCGCTTATTGGGGCATCTGAAAAGATAAGCCGTCATTTCGACTATTCAGCCGATTATTCGGTAATGCGCAAAATGGCTGCTTGCGGACAGATAGAAAATTGTGACATGGACGGCCCGCTCGATATTTTTCTGGCCTGCGATAAGAAGAGTGTTGAGATAAAGGGTGTAAAGACACCTGTAAACGGCGAAGCTGATATCCTGCTGTTTCCTTCACTGGAAGCATGCAATCCGTTTTACAAAGGAATGATGCTTTTTGCCAAAGGTGAATTGGCAGGTTTATTACAGGGAACCGAGAAGCCTGTTGTTGTAATGTCGAGAAGCGAAAGCGAGAACTCAAAATATTTCTGTATAGCACTTTCATGCATGATGGCGTAACTGTTATTTGCAGGAACAATCTGAAAACGAAGCCAATTATGACAAACCGACTAATTCTGGCAATTAATCCTGGCTCCACCTCTACGAAGTTCTCTTTGTTCGAAGAGGAAAATTTGATTTTTGAAAAAACACTCCGACATTCTTCTAAGGATTTAGCCGAATTTGGGAACATATCTGACCAGTTTCATTTCAGGAAAGACCTGATAATGAGAGAACTGGATGAACGAAAAATCGACATGGTAAAGATTGTCGCGGTTATTGGCAGGGGCGGTCTTGTTAAACCAATTGAATCGGGTGTTTATAAAGTGAACCAGCGAATGAAAGACGATCTGACTTCCGGACTACTTGGTCAGCATGCGAGTAATCTGGGTGGACTCATTGCTGATGATATTGCATCATCACTTTGTTGTGCATCGGCTTTCATTGTTGATCCGGTGGTTGTTGATGAGCTTCAGGCAGTTGCACGTCTTACGGGTCGCCCGGAAATTGAAAGAAAATCCATATTTCACGCATTAAATCAGAAAGCAGTGGCGCGTTCATATGCTGCCTCAAAGAACGTAAAATACGAGGATCTGAACCTGATAATTGCTCATATGGGTGGCGGCATCAGTGTTGGAGCACATAGACGCGGAAGAGTAATAGATGTGAATAATGCCCTTGACGGTGACGGACCATTTTCTCCTGAACGCTCTGGCGGACTGCCTTCAGGACAGTTGGTTGATTTATGTTTCAGCGGAAGGTTCTCTCAACACGAACTGAAATCAATGATAACAGGAAAAGGCGGTATGGTGGCCTATCTTGGTACCAATAGCTTTATTGATGTATGCAAAATGGCAGATAATGGTGATGAAAAAGCGATTCTGATCAGAGATGCAGCAATTTATCAGATATCAAAGGAAATTGGAGCAATGGCTGCCATTTTGAATGGTGATGTAAACGCTATAATTCTTACCGGTGGAATGGCACATGAAGTCTCATTTGTGGAAAACATAAAAAGGATGATCAGTTTTATTGCTGAAGTTGTTGTATATCCGGGCGAAGATGAACTTAAGGCGCTGGCATTTAATGGACTACTCGCACTCGATGGAAAGATTGAGATAAAGGAATACAAGTAACCACTAGAGGCATACTCTTTTCATCCCAGTCCGTGGTGGTTACGGAGTTCCCATAGCCACCGGCAAAATCTTCCCGTTAAAGAATTTATGTCCCTTCAGAGCAAAATCACTTATAAATTCCGCCATTTCATCTGCTTTCACCGGCGCATTATAACCAGGAAAGGCTTCATTCAGCATCTCAGTCTGTACAGAACCCAGAGCAAGACAGTTAACACTTATTTTTGATTCAGAGAATTCATTGGCGAGGCACTCTGTAAGACAGCTTATTGCAGCTTTTGAAGCGCTGTAATAGGAGAGTCCTCTGAATTTTACGCTTCCCTGAAACCCGCCCATACTTGATATATTGATAATGTGTGAACCTTCCGGCATCATCTGTTTCAAACTCCTGATGAGATTGGCAGGACCAAAAAAGTTAGTTTCCATTGTTATTCTTGCATCTTCTTCAGAGGTCTCCATAAAGTCTTTTGCAATTAGGTAGCCAGCGATATTAATGAGAATGTTTACTTCTTTGAAATGAGAAGAAATAATTGTCATAAAATACTTATCATCAGATTTAAATGTAGATATATCTAATGTAAAACATTTAACATTACTATATCGATTTTCCAGACTGGAAAGTACCTTCTCGTTTCTCCCTGTTACGATGATCTGATTACTCAGATCCCGGGCCAGAAACTTAACAACTTCCAGACCTATTCCCTTTGTACCTCCATTGACAATAATATTAAGCTTTTTCATAATTTATTTTATTTTCAATTGGCAAATTTATGATCTTGGATGTTATCT
>JBBRSO010000077.1:0-14894 GCA_038245405.1 Bacteroidales bacterium | reverse complement strand
GCGCTCACAGCTCCGCTATAACTCTTGTCAAAATTTTTAGGCGAAAAACCTGGAAAGCGGGTTGGCACATCGGCAATGAGAGTATTCGGGAGAATGTCACCTGAATATTGCATTCCTGCATAAAGAACAGGTTTCAGTATGCTTCCTGTACTTCTTAAGGACCGGATGATATCAACGTCGCCGCCATGGATTCGTGTTTCTTCGAGAGTGCTGTTGCCTACATATGCAAGAACATTTCCGGTTTCAACATCCAGTATTAGGCATGCCGAGTTGAAAATAAAGTTCTCTGCCAGATTCTTCTGATGGGTATTGAGTATTGAGGATGCCCTTTCCTGAAGCACAGGGTCGATGGTTGTCTTTACTATCTCACCTTTGCGGAATTTGAAGAAATGATCGGTCAGATGAGGTGCTTTTGAAGGCAGTGGTTTTGGTTCACCCGGCAACGGCTCATCGACAGCAAGAACCAGTGTCATGGAATCAATAAATTTTCTTTCGAAAAGCCTTTTGAGAAGTGCATCACGACGGGTCTTAAGACGTTTCTGATTTCTTCCGGGAAAGACTAGCCCCGGAGAATTCGGGAGGATAGCCAGCGCTGCTGCTTCAGCCCATGACAAATCTTCCGACGGTTTTCCTGTATACCTCCATGAGGCTGCATCGAGGCCTACGGTGTTCCCGCCAAATGGTGCATTTGAAGCATAGAGTTTAAGAATACTCTTTTTTGATTTGAAAATCTCAAGCTTAAAAGCGGAGAGCATCTCAATAAACTTCTCACCATAAGTTCTTGATTTATTACCCCGCGATATTCTTGCTACCTGCATAGTGATTGTGCTTCCACCACTTACAACTTCGCCTGCCCTGATATTGCTCCTGAATGCTCTTGCAATAGATACCGGATTTATCCCCGGATGATAATAAAACCATTGATCTTCAAATGTAAGAAGCGATTTTTCGAACTTTTCAGGAACCTCTCCGGCTGCAGGAAAGCGCCACTGACCGTCATCCGCGATCCTTGCGCCAAGCAGGCTCCCATCGGCGGCTTCAACAACAGTCGACAGGGGTGACCTGAACCGGGGCATAGGTGATAGCAAAACCGGAGTAACAAGTACCCCGGCTGCAAAAAGGAATATCGTGAGCTTTTTATTCAACTTACTGTCCGGTTACTTTTACCTGGTTTCCTGGAATCCTTGAATAGCAATTAGGGGTATACATGGCTTCGCACCAAACTGAGGGCTGGTAAAAATCTCCTTTATAGGCAGCATTCAGTATCAGCACAAATGTTTTGGACTGTCCCTGCGGCAGACTGAAAAATGTATAAACTCTGTCGTCTCTGAAATCGCGATAATCAGATGTGCTTTCCTTGATCCCATAATCTGCCTCAAATAGTCTTGTGTTCTGAATCTCCCACCCCGATGGAACCATTTCTGTGAGAGCTATATTATCGATTGCAGAAAAAGTATTGTTTGTTACTTTGGCAATCATCATAAAATCAGAGCCCTGTTTAAGGTTCTTCTGATCAACAGGCTTCAGATCAAGACCGAGATAATCAATCTTCATACTCAGGCCTTTTTCCTCGCGTGCGGCATCTGAGATAAGAGGAACTCCTTTTCTTATAAGAGTTATATAAAGAGCTTTTTCGGAAGTGTTTTCGACTGTAAGTAAATTTTTATCATTGTTCACTTTCAGATCTTTTGACCAGATTTGTTTAGAGAGAACTGTCTGATCGGATTTGGCGCCATTATATGAAATCTTAATTTTAGCAGGACTGTCCTTATCTCCGGGCAAAGCTTCAATCCATTTCATATATGAAAACAAGCCCCAGGCCAGTGACTGTGTGCTATACCAGTCGGTACCACTGAATTTGTTGCAAATATCTGTCAGCAAAGGGACAGCCTGATCATCTTTTTTCAGAAGGGTGAGGGTGTACAAAACTATTGCCTTATCTCTCAGTTCACTTCCGTAATAATAGCTGTTATACTCCGATTCGATATTAAGATTCCTCATATCAAGCAGGTCGCCGGCTACTTCGCTACGCCCTGTTGTAGCAAATGCTGCAGCAAGAAGCCATTTTGACAACTGGGGTATGCCGGCAGTTTCTCTTAACCTGTTCATTGCTCCTTTTTCCGGCTGTCCGGCGAGGGCAAGAGAGAAGAGCCTGTAAGCCTGGTCATTGGCAGTTTCTTTAAATTTTGCATCATAACGCCAGCCCTGGGCTGTCTTCTTCTGATAACCTAACCATTTGCTTTTAAAACCGGAAGGGATACTGTATCCTTTACGCTCCGCTTCGGTAATGAAGTGTCCGGTGTAGGATGTAACCCAGTTATCAGGCTGGGTGGAGCCTGGCCACATGGCGATTCCTCCATTTACCATCTGACGCGAAATCAGCATATTTATTGCTGCTGTGACATTCGTTGTTACACTTTTTGCAATATTGGGATCATTGGGTTTTAGTCCGCTCAACCATAACTGGGGAAAAGCTTCTGAGGTTATTTGTTCCGAGCAGCCATATGGATAGTCGAGCAGATAATCGAGTCTCTTTTCAAGGTTTATAGATGGGAGAGAGGAAACGCCTAATGCTGCGGAGTTTGATCCTTCAATGCCGAAAGGTTTGAATGAGGTTTCAAACTTTTCTCCTTTTCTGAGAAGCTTGATTTCAGAACGCACTTCCGGGGGATTCGGACTTCTTACTTCAAGCTCCATATTATATGTGGCTGTTTCACCGCCACCGCTGGCAGTAACACTTATTTTAGCAATTCCTGTTTTACTGCCTGACGTAAATGAAAATTCTGAATCCTTTTCACCCACACCCGACACCGGGATATTTATTGTCTGCTGATCGAAGCTTACAAGATCATTTCCTTCAACCTTTACTATAACATCCTTTATCCCGTTTTTCTGTATGAAAACAGTGACAGGAAGTGCAACTTTTTCACCAGGGCTGATAACACGTGGCGCGGTAACGAGGATCATAAGAGGATCCTTTACAAATACTGATTTTTCAGCAACCCCGAATGCTCTTTCACTTCCTGCAATTACCATCGTTCTTACCGACCCGGTGTATTGCGGAAGAACTAATGTATGTGTATCTGTTTTGCCTGCTTCGAGTGTAAATGGTCCGAGGAATTTCACAACCGGGATGAATCGCCTTGCCTTATTTGCAGTTTTATCAATTACTGCCTCATCGCCGCCAATTGCAAATGCGCGTTCAAGTGTTCCTCCAAAAGCCCCGAGTACAAAATCATAAAGATCCCATGTCTGAACACCCAGAGCCTCGCGTGCATAGAAGTATTTCCAGGGATCAGGTGTTTTGTAGCCGGTGATATCGAGCAAGCCTTCATCAACAACTGCGAGTGTATATGTCATTGATTTTTTGTTTGCTTCACTTACTTTGATCTCGACAGGCTTCTGTGATCGGATCTCGTCGGGCATCTCAATTTTGGGAGCAAGCCGTGTCTCGCGATCCTCCACCATTACAGGGATTACACCGTATAATCTCATCGGCATATCATTGATTGTTTGTGCATGGGGCTGGATAACAGTGACATATGCATAAACATTAGGCGCCATTTCCGCTTTGGCTTTAAAGGAAACAACAGTGTTGCCTTTCTGAGTGCTGATCCTCATTTCATCAATTACGCCTGATGAATTCTCAAGTGTAACAATTGCCCTGGCATTTTCCGGAGCCGGAAATGTGAGTTTTATCTCATCTCCCGGGTTGTATTTCTCCTTATCTGTATTCACTGCAAGAAGCGTTGCTCCTTCGGTATTTCCTTTTGCACCATATTCCCATGGCCAGTCTACAAGGAGTATTTTTCCGGTTGAATGACCTCCCGGAGTAGTAGCCCTGATGAGATAGCGGCCCCAGTTTTTCTTCCCAATGTTAAAGGTGAATGAAGCTTCCCCTCCTGAGGTGGTAAGTGTTTTTTTTATTACCGGTTTGTAATTGTTGCTTGAAATATAATAAGCCAGATCTTTCTCATCAGCTTCCCACCACCATCTGTAAGAAATTTTATAGATGTTTATTTCAACTTCTGATCTTACCGGTTTCCCATTTTCATCAACGGTAACCAGCTTTACCTCATTATCGGCATCTGTAAACAGCATTCTGTTTTTTCCTTTAAGCCCGGGAATATTTATCCCGGCAAAAACAGGATATGGTGCGTATTTATATGATGTTTGAGTGATACTCTCGTCGCCTCCGGGTTCCGAAGCTTTTACTGTAAATACGGCATTCAGCATCCCGGGAGCATTTATGTCTTTCCCAGCATCAAACGTTACAGTTGCATTTCCATTTTCATCAACAGCATCATCAAAAAATTTGACAGATTCAGAATGAAATTCATTAATTGGATCATCAAAGACATACTGCCCGTACTTTTCAAATTCTGTTTTTGTATGTTTCAGAAGATATTCAACTGACGCCTTAAGATTCTTTGCTACAGCTCCGTTAAGCCACTTAACGTTCAAACTCCCTTTGGAGATCGGGTTTGATCCACCCAGAATATCGCCCTTGAAGGTGAGATTTATTTTTAGCCTGTTCGGTTTAACAGTTTCAATTCTTACACGCTTTGTAAAAGTTGCACCTCCAATCCTGAACAGTGCTTTGTAGTCTCCTGTGACAGCCCCGGCAGAAGTTTTTGTTGTGAAGACCAGAAGATTTGTACCGTTTGGTTTCTGAATCTGGTTATCGACTCTCTGCTCAAGCGGATTTATCAGTTCGAACTGAACAGGATGGCCATCGGGAAGATTGCTCTTCATGTCTTTTATAAACAATGAAAGAAATATCGAATCACCTGGTCTCCACACATCCCGTTCACCATATATAAAAGCTTTTATCCCGTTTTCTGGTTTGGTGCCGGAAACGTCGAAGGAGCTAAGCGAAAGAGCGGAACCTTCGTTGGTTTTCAGGTAGTTCCTGTCCTTATCTTTTTTTGCTATTACAAGAAATGGTTTCCGCTCACAGAGCAAAGCAACGGTTCCATCCTGATCTGTCGACCCTGATATGATCAGCTGCATTTGTAAATCATACACATCAATAGTAGTCTGAGCAACAGGGAGGGCGGTCAGGAGATCGTTCACCATTACATGAAGAATATTATCATCTCCCTTTTTTGCTATCAGACCAAGATTTGAGGCAAGGATATTTCTTGTGGCTCTTTTATCGGGACTGAAGTATGCATCCTTACATGGATCTTTGCGATCGTCATAGTCAAATCCGAAATCATAATAGATCTCATCTTCGCTGTTCTCATAATAATTGTCAGGGTCATTCCAGAATTCACGACTTTTTTCTTCAGCCTGCTGAAGGGCTTCTTCGTATCTGCCGGGTTCAGTCGACCCACTGCATGTATAGATAGAATAGGATCTTCTCATGCTAAGCTCAACTTTATAGAGTACACCTGGTTCTACTTCAATATAGTCGGAGATATCTATTGTGTAGAGGTTCCATCCGCCTGCGTTCATTCCTGTACCGGTTGTCAGTTCCACTTTCCCTGAATAAACCGGTCGGCCAAAGCGCTTCACTGAATTACTCCCATTCAGATCGTTATCCTGGAGAAAATAAGGCAGGTTATTATCAAAGATCTTGATGATCTTAAGATCAACAGCTTTCAGGTTGGCTGCTTTAAATGGGAAGATAAGGTTTTTTGAAGCAGGTATGATTATACCGGTTCCTTCGAGGAGAACAGCAGGAGCGACCGATGTAAAATCGAGCTGCTTAACGAATGATGATGAGAGTGTTACGCCTTTATTGTTTCTTAGCGACGATTCGACATTCAGATCAACTTTTCCCAGCAATGGACTGGTGGGGAAAAGACTTATAATATTCGAGCTGATGGTCGTTGTAAAAGCAGTGGAAGGCGAAAGCTGAATAAGTCCATCGGTTTCCTGCGACGCATCTACAGGATCTGAGAACAACACATCTATTCTCTGATTCTCACCGGGCACTGCTGTTACATCTATTACAATGAATTCTCCGGCAGCAGGTATATTTATGGTTGTGGCACCTTTTTGTTTAACACCTCTTGAGGAACCATCCCATTCCAGCAGGAGCTCCTGTGGTTTTGCACTTCTTTCAATAGCGGGTATTGTGAATTTGTGGATAAGGTTTTCCGAATGATCCCAGGTTATCTCCATCCTTTTCCTGCCTAGTTTTGCTGTCATATAGCTTTCCGCTTCACCGGGCTCAACATAGTCGGTTGTTACAAGCTGTCCATGTAGCAGATAGCTATTGCCTTCGGGTGTACATTCAAGCGTACCCGTTGTGACCCGGAAATCTTTTTTAAGTGTCTGTATTCTTAATGGAAAGACTTTCAATCTTTCATTAACTTCCGAAAGTTTGTAGAGATTTAGTCCGCCAGTATAAGTTTTTCCCGGATCGAGGAGTCTCGATGGGGTAAAAACAAGTGTTGTTTCATCTTTCCATTCTGTTTTTCCTTTTATTGAAGGTTCGAAAACAAATAATCCGGAAGCAGATTTATTGGCTTTTGCTGCGAATTCCGGACTGAATCGTATCTCAATAGCGGAATTTGAAGGAATTATACCTGAAGAATATCCTGTGATGAATTCGCTGAATCCCTTATCAAGTGGAATGTTTACAGCTCCGTAAGATTGCCCGGTTGATTGTTTTAATGATTTATTATCTTTTGAAACACAAGAGGTTATAAAAAGAATAATAAATAGAAATGGAATAAGTTTTGTAGCTTTCATTACAGGAAGTAATTGGTTACACCATAGGTCAGAATGGAGAAACTAATATACAAAATAAATATACTTCTTCTCCGTGCCTCTTTTCCGTGTTCTCCGTGTAACCCGCGGTTAAATATC
Source organism: Bacteroidales bacterium (assembly GCA_038245405.1). Lineage (GTDB taxonomy): Bacteria > Bacteroidota > Bacteroidia > Bacteroidales > VadinHA17 > LD21. Next base: position 8,072 of record JBBRSO010000077.1, on the reverse strand, counting down.
CCCGCACCCTGCACCCTGTACCCTATTAAGGTGTCACCATCTCCGTCCTGATTTTGGCAACGTAATCTCTTATCTTATTCAGGGTTTCAACCGTAACATTCATCTCACTTCCGCTTGAACGCAGTACCTGGTTGACGGTATCAATTTCAAGATCTCCTTTTTTGAAATAGATATCAAATGAATCGAAATAATTCTTGAGGTATTTTAGTTTCTTTGAGTAGTAGACAACCACAGGATCATCATAATAATTTTTCAGAAAACTTAGCAAGGTTGTGAGAGTATATTTTTGCTGCGCAATTCTTCTTATAACCTCACTATCAGGTTTTTCGGAATTATAAACAACCTGTGTTGCAATATACATTGCTTCCACCCAGCCGCCCATTACCATCAGTCCGGCAGTACTCTCCCTGCCTCCCTGACGGAGATGGCCCTCCATTTTTGTAAAAGCATCACCCATCAGGAAAAGGATTGTATCGGGGTCGGATATATCGCTCTGTATTTTTTTGATCGGTTCGGTGAGGTAAGTGTCGGGGATCCCCAGCTTATTGCTCATCTCCCTGATCGTCACCATATAATTTATCATCTGCTGGCCTATTCCAAATACCTTCAGATAACCAAAATCAACTCCATATACTCCAGTGTTGATAGCTGCTTTTGAGCTGCTCAGATATTGATCGCGGTTGGATGTCGGATTGAGGGCAGCATTGTTATAAGTGATTCCAAGCCGGTTGAATATAGTGCTCATTTCCACAGGAGTAAGTACTCCATAGAAAATCTCATTCTTCTCAGCCGGATTTTTTTTGGTAGAATCAGGAGAGAAGGTTGAAAATGAAGGTACAAATGGTTGATTATCCTTTACTGTATTCTTACAGGAAAAGGCAAGCGGTAACAGAAGCAGAGTAAGGAGGTGGATGTGCCTTTTCATGTCGGTTTCAATTATGTTGCTTCCAAATGTAATTATAAATATTAAACCTGAGAAATGACATCAATAACTTATAATATTATTCTGTTTCCTAGCTCCTTAGAGATAATGTTGAGGACAGAACTCAGGTTGGCATGACGTTTCTGCAGTTGACTAACTTTCTCGTTATCCTTTGCCTTATACGCTTCCTCCATCTGTAATATCAGTTCTTTTTGCATTGCTATAATCTTGTTTCCTTTAAACTTGAAGACTACATCAGGAACCCATTCTTTTAATCTATCCTCTGGTCTCTCCGGAGTAATGTATTTATTCCAGTACGGGCTCTGTTCATATTTTTCAACCAGCAGTTCCGCTGAGAGCTGGGAAATTTCAGGATCAGCATGCTTTATGAATTGCTTATCACCGGCAATAAGTCCCTGATCGGCATGAAACCTGAATTCGGCAAAGATCTTTGAAGTTACTTCATCATCTAAACTAAGATCATCAGATACAATTTCCTTTACAATATAATCTGATACAGTTAACATTTCTTCCTTGCCATCTTCCTTATTTACAATTCGTTCAAACTCCAGGCCTCCATATTTCAAGAGTAGCATGATGATTTCTTTTTCAGCATAAAATGAATTGTTTTCACGAATAACCGGTATTGAATTTACACGCGGTGGTACCGGCAGGTCTTCAAGGCTCGGATATTTGTTCCGGTCCTGGAAGTTCTTCTGATGTCTGAGCTTGTTTACCTCATTATAAATGACCGGTTCACTTATTTCAAGTACAACACTGCATTCCTTTATATAAACCGTTCGGTTGATCGCTTCAGGAATAACGGCAATTGATTTCACCACATCACGTATGAGTTCAGCCTTTTTTATCGGGTCGTTGTTGGCTTCAGAGAGCAGAAGCTGAGTCTTGAATCTGATAAAATCAGTCTCATTCTCCTTCAGGAATTTAAGGAACTCTTCATTGCTTACCTTCTTAGAATATGAATCAGGGTCTTCCTTATCGGGGATAAGCACGATCTTTACATTCATCCCCTCTTCCAGCACCAGATCGATACCTCTCAATGACGCTTTTATCCCGGCAGCATCACCGTCATAAAGGATTGTGATATTCTGGGTAAAACGCTTGATCAGTCTTACTTGTTCCTGTGTAAGGGATGTGCCCGACGATGCAACCACATTCTCCACATTGGCCTCGTGTAGCGACATCACATCGGTATAGCCTTCAACTAGATAACAACGATCCTCCTGAGAAATTGCTTTACGTGCCTGGTAAATCCCGTAGAGGATCCTGCTCTTGTGATAAATCTCCGATTCCGGGGAGTTCAGATATTTTGCGGTTTTAATGTCTGTCCGGAGTACTCGTCCGCCAAAACCCAACACCTGACCCGATAGTGAATGAATCGGAAACATCACACGTCCGGCAAATCTGTCAAACACTCTATCCTCATGCTGTATCGAAAGACCGGTCTTCACAAGGAAGTCCTGCTTATACCCGTCCTCAAGTGCCTTTTTGGAGAAGGCATCCCGTTTTTCAAAACAATATCCTACCTCAAATTTTTTGAGTGTTTCCTGTCTGAATCCTCTTTCCTTGAAATATGTGAGACCAACAGACATCCCTTCGTCGCTGTGAAAAAGATTTTCAGCAAACTGACGCGATGCATATGATGAAACAACCAGCAGGCTCTCCCTTTCATTCTGTTTTTCAAGCTCCTCCTGGGTCAGCTCCTTTTCGATTACCTCAATATGGTATTTTTTTGCCAGGTATTTGAGAGCTTCCGGGTAGGTGAGGTGTTCATGTTCCATTACAAAGTTGACAGAGTTGCCAACTTTTCCGCAGCCAAAGCATTTGAAGATCTCTTTTGAAGGTGATACAGTAAACGACGGAGTCTTTTCATTATGAAAAGGACACAACCCAAGAAAGTTCACACCACGTTTCTTCAGGGGTACAAACTCCTGTACCACGTCAACTATCTGAGCAGCATCGAGAATACGTTCAACTGTTGAGCGATCTATCATAAGCCAAAGATATCAGTTAATTGGCTATCGGAGACTATTGATTGGATATTTATCTGGAAGAATGAATGGGAGAAGGGGAGAAGAGGAGAAGAGGAGAATGCTTTATTTAAAAAATTTGATTTTGATTGTTAAGTTTATTAAATTTGATTGTCTCGTGCTAAAATTATTAATATGAAAATCTTAAGATCCCACCAAGAACTTGATGTTTATCAACTGGCATTTAAAGTTTCAATGGAAATTTTTCATCTTTCTAAAAATTTCCCAAAAGATGAAGTGTTTTCTTTGACTTCACAAATTAGAAGAAGTACCAGGTCCGTATCAGCAAATATTGCTGAAGCTTTTAGAAAGAGAAGATATGAAAAGGCTTTTGTTGCAAAACTCGCTGATTCAGAAGCGGAAGCAGCTGAATCACAGGTATGGCTTGACTACTGTCTTGAATGTGAGTATATTTCTAATACAATATATCAGAAACTATTTAATGATTATGAAAATGTTATTGGTAAAATAGTAAACATGATTAGTCATCCGGGAAAGTGGAGTATTTAATCTCCCCTTCTCCCTTTTTCTCCCCTTCTCCCCCTCTCTATTTAAGTGCTTTCATGAAATACTCCACCGTCATCCTAAGCCCCGCATCGACATCGACCACCGGCTCCCAGTCCAGCTCCTTTTTTGCGAGTGTAATATCAGGTTTGCGTTGACGGGGATCATCCTGTGGAAGCGGAAGATAAACGATTTTTGAATCCGATCCGGTAAGCTTGATGATCTTTTCAGCCAGGGTACTGATTTTAATCTCCCAGGGATTGCCAAGGTTAACGGGACCCGTGAAGCTATCGGGTGTAGCCATCAGTTTTATAAGACCATCAACGAGATCGGTAACATACTGAAAGCTGCGGGTATGTGATCCGTCGCCATAGATCGTTATATTTTCACCTTTAAGGGCCTGAACAATAAAGTTGGAAACAACCCTACCGTCATTTGAATTCATCTTGGGTCCGTAGGTGTTGAATATCCTGGCTATCTTAATTCTTACATTATTCTGCGTGTGATAATTCATAAATAGTGTTTCAGCACATCTCTTCCCTTCATCGTAACAGGCCCGCGGACCCAGGGGATTAACATTTCCCCAATAAGCTTCATGTTGAGGATGAACCTCAGGATCTCCATAAATCTCACTTGTTGATGCCTGCAGTACTTTTGATTTTGTTCTTTTCGCCAACCCTAGTGTGTTTATGGCTCCCATAACGGATGTCTTGATGGTTTTGATGCCATTATATTGGTAATGCACCGGAGAAGCAGGACATGCGAGGTTATAGATCTCATCTGTCTCAATGTATATAGGAGTGGTAATATCATGTCTTACCAGCTCGAAATAAGGGTTAGCCATCAGATGTATTATGTTCATTTTTGACCCTGTGAAATAATTATCCAGACAGGTTACCTCGTTTCCCAAATCGAGTAATCTTTCACATAAATGCGATCCGATGAATCCGGCACCTCCCGTTACTAAAATTCGTTTCATAGGTAGAGTATTTTATACAAATATAATAAAAGGTGATCATGATATATAATCAACCACCCCGTCCCGGAGATAGAGATTTCTGTATAAAATAAAATTTGGATTCCGGGCCACCCCTCCTTGAAAAAATGATGGGAAATTTTCGACTTTGTAATAATCTAATCATTAGGCTCTTACCCCCTTCTCTTTCTGGAGAAGGGGCAGGGGGATGAGGTAAAATGTCCTAGTTCTTCCTCACTTCAACTTTTACAACAACTTCATCAATCTCGATATCCTTTACATTTTCGGTAAATGTATCGGAGAGCTCGACTTTTGTAGCAAGTGTTTGTGATGCAATATACCCAGAGTGACGTTTTACAGCCTCATTCACTGCGTTATTGTTTTCAATCAGAACAGTGATTTTGTCAGTTACATCGAACCCGTTTTCCTTACGGATATTCTGTATCCTGTTCACGAACTCACGGGCAATGCCTTCATAACGCAGCTCGTCCGACACAGTTATATCGAGGGCCACAGTAAGCTTGCCTTCATTAGCAACCTGCCATCCGGGAATATCTTCGGATACAATTTCAACATCAGCAGTGGTAAGCACTATCTGCTCTCCGTTTATATGGAAAGAATATTGTCCGTCGGCCTCAAACGACATTATCTGCTGCGCTGTAAGAGTGGAAATATGATTGCTTATCTCCTTCATCAGTTTGCCGTATTTCGGCCCAAGGGTCTTGAAATTCGGCTTGATCTTCTTAACCAGTATTGAAGCAGTATCATCGATATATTCAACATCTTTAACGTTTACCTCCGCAAGGATGAGATCTTTTACGGCTTCAAACTTCTCTTTGAAAAACTTATCAGCAACAGGAATCATAATCCTTGCAAGGGGTTGACGGACTTTTATGCTGACCTTTCTACGTAACCCTAGTATCATTGAAGAAATTTTCTGTGCAATATCCATTCTCTCCTCAAGGGCTTTGTCGATGAGTGCCTTATTGTATTCAGGAAAAAGAACAAGATGGACAGAGTTCTCTTTATGTCGTCCGGTGATACCGTTAAGATCGGTAAAAAGTTTTTCCATATAGAACGGTGCTATCGGCGCTGCAAGCTGGCTGACTGTTTCAAGACAAACATAAAGAGTCTGATAGGCAGCAATCTTATCTTTATCATAGTCACCTCCCCAATAGCGTTTCCTGTTGAGCCTGACATACCAGTTGCTCAGGTTTTCAGATACAAAATCCTGGATAGCGCGTCCTGCTCGCGTAAGATCGTAGTCATTATAGCAATCGGTGACTTCTTTTACCAGTGAATTGAGCAGAGAGATTATCCACCTGTCGATCTCGGGTCGATCATTAACAGGAATATCTTTTTCAGCATATCTGAAATTATCGACGTTGGCGTATAATGAGAAGAAGGAGTAGGTATTGTACAGGGTTCCGAAGAACTTCCGTTTTACCTCATCAACACCTGAAATATCAAATTTGAGATTGTCCCATGGCTGTGAATTTGTGATCATATACCAGCGCAGCGGATCAGAACCATATTCTTCAATTGCAGAATATGCGTCAACGCCATTCCCCAGTCGCTTCGACATCTTGTTTCCGTTCTTGTCAAGAACCAGTCCGTTTGAGATTATGTTTTTAAAAGCAACGGAATCGGAGATCATGGTTGCTATTGCATGAAGGGTAAAGAACCATCCTCTCGTTTGGTCAACACCTTCTGCAATATAATCGGCAGGGAAAAGCTCGGTATAGAAATTCTCCTTGTTCTCAAAAGGATAATGCACCTGTGCATAAGGCATTGCGCCTGAATCGAACCATCCGTCGATGAGGTCCGTCTCACGGATCATCTTTTTGCCGGTATCGCTAACAAGGTAGATCTCATCGACGAAAGGTCTGTGAAGATCAAAATGCTGGTAATTCGCCGCAGTATTGTCACCTGTTTTGAAATCTTCAAGCGGATTCTTTTTCATGAAGCCGGCCTTGATTGCTTTCTCAATCTCGAGTTTCAGTTCTGATGCAGAGCCTATGCATTTTTCCTCTTTTTTGTCCTCGGTTATCCAGATAGGGAGAGGTGTACCCCAGTAACGTGAGCGGGATAGATTCCAGTCCACCAGGTTCTCGAGCCATTTACCAAACCTGCCGCTTCCGGTAGATTGTGGTTTCCAGTTTATGGTGTTATTAAGCTCTATCATCCTCTCGCGGAATGCAGTAGTGCGTATGAACCATGAATCGAGCGGATAATATAAAACTGGTTTGTCGGTTCTCCAGCAATGAGGATAGCTGTGAATATGCTTCTCAATCCTGAAAACCTTCCCCTGCTGTTTGAGCATCACTGCTATCTCAACATCTATTGTTTCCGTTTCAGGCGGGAGGGATGAGTCGTATTCGTTTTTAACAGGGCGACCTTCAAAAGACGCATATGTTTTTCTATTTACACTCTGATTAACAAATGTCTCATCAAGATCCGCTACAGGAACCAGATAGCCTCTTTTGTCGACCATCGGTCCAAATGAGCCGTCTTTCCTTTTCACCATAAGGGGTGGGACATCATTTTCCTTTGCAACACGGTAGTCGTCGGCTCCGAAGGTAGGGGCAATATGAACAATTCCTGTACCATCTTCTGTTGTTACGAAATCGCCTGTAAGTACTTTAAAGGCACCCTCCCCAGGATTCATCCAGTCGATAAGCTGCTCATAATCCAGACCTTCAAGCATTGCACCCGTGAAATCTCCTGTTACCCTGAATGGGATTTTTTTATCACCAGGTTTATAATCTGCAAATTCAAGAGCCGCATTCGATTCGGGGAATAGTGAATTAAGAAGATCTTTGGCAATAATAACTGTGACCGGCTCTCCTGAATATGGGTTGAAGCTCTGTACTTTTATATATTTTATCTCTTTACCTACTGCCAGGGCAGTATTTGAAGGAAGAGTCCATGGCGTTGTGGTCCAGGCCATTATGTGAATGTCGGCAGTTTCAGTTTTTTCAAAAAGGAATTCAGATTTTTTATCCTTTTTCAGTTTGAAGAGAGCTATGCATGTAGTGTCCTTAACATCGCGGTAGCAGCCCGGGAGGTTTAGTTCGTGTGAGCTTAAGCCTGTGCCTGCAGCGGGGGAGTAAGGCTGAATGGTGTAGCCTTTATAAAGATGGCCTTTCTGATAGAGTTGCTGAAGAAGCCACCAGAGTGTTTCAATGTAGCGGTTATCATAAGTAACATAAGGGTTTTCCATGTTGACCCAGTAACCCATTTTACGCGTAAGGTCTTCCCACAGATCGGTATATTTCATAACCGCAGTCCGGCATTCCTTGTTATAATCCTCTACTGAAATATATTTTGGAGATGCTTTATTCCCGATATCTTCTTTTGTTATCCCGAGGGCAGTCTCAACACCAAGCTCAACCGGCAGGCCATGGGTATCCCATCCTGCTTTACGTTTCACCTCATAACCACACTGTGTTTTGAAACGGCAGATAGCATCTTTGATCGTTCGGGCCATTACATGGTGAATACCAGGTATCCCGTTTGCTGACGGAGGTCCTTCATAGAACACAAATTCACCCTTTCCGTTTAACTCACGTATACTTTTGTTGAAAGTATCATTCTCATCCCAGGTTTTGAGAATCTC
>JBBRSO010000076.1:0-14988 GCA_038245405.1 Bacteroidales bacterium | reverse complement strand
TAATCGTCCGCTTAACTATAAAATAAGCAGTTCTTTCCAAAATAATTCCGATGATATACAATCGGTTAATTACATCATTATACCCAGGGTTGATAATGCCATATGCTTGCCTGGAAGTAGCGTGGCGAGTGAGGTTAAAGTTCATGCACTACCTATTCGGGTGGGGGGTATTATTGTAACAAAGAATTTTACCTGCTCAACGGGGACAGGTCTGGCTGCACTTGAAGCTATCATTTCAAAAGGAGCGAATCCATACCAGATTATCTGGGATGGACCATTCGGTTATCACAATACAGAATCTCTGGCAATTGAAAATCTGTCAAGCGGGAATTATACCTTGCAAGTAACAGACAATCTGGGATGCCATAGTATAGACTCAAAAACTATTGTCCCATATACAGCGCAGCCTACAATACAGGCAGCAGTGATCACACCCGGTAATTTTAATATAAGTTGTGTAGGATCAACCGACGGAACTATAATAGCTTCAGTATCAAGCGGCATTACTCCGCCTTATTCCTATTGGATTATAAAAAATGATGCTGATACAATATTTAACGGAGTATTTTCCGGTAATTTCAATCCCCCGGATCCTGGCACATACAGAACGATTACAAATCTTGGAGAAGGAAGCTATAGCCTCTTTATAAAGGATAAAAATGGGTGCGAGAACCTCAGCAGAATAGTTTTCAGAGTGCCTCCGCCAATTGAAGCGCCTATAATAAAATCATCTTATGCAGGAGGATTTAATATTTCGTGCAAAGGATATAATGACGGCTCAGCTTCAGTTGTTCAACCGGTGACAGGGGGAAGAGGTACATATACCTACAGGTGGTATACAACAGATGGGGTAATTCCCGGACCAATAAACACCGACCATATTGATCATCTTATAACAGGAATATATAATCTAGAGATTAAAGATATTCTTGGTTGCACAATGCTTCAGAGTGTAGTTATAACTGAACCTGCTGGAATGCAGCTGGCGAGTTCACAAAAATCACTATCTCCTGACGGCAACTTCAATATTTCATGTATTGGCGGAAATGATGGATCTATAAGTATTACTGTTACAGGAGGTTCTGGAAATTATCTCTTCTCCTGGACTGGTCCGAACGGGTTTACTTCAATATCAAAAGACCTCACAGGTCTGAAAGCAGGATCTTATACCTGTTCGGTGAGAGATCAGAACGGATGCGTTCTGACTCCTTTGCCGGTATTTATTCTTACAGAACCTACAACCCTGGTGATTTATTCAACCATTTTATCTGTATCATCCGACGGAGCTTACAACATTAACTGCTTCGGAGCAAATACCGGATGGATTCACCTGGCTGTTTCAGGGGGAAGTAACGGATCTTATTCTTATAACTGGACCACCGCTAATGGGTCGGGTATAGTTGCCGGACAAAGAGATCAGAATTCCCTTACAGCAGGTTCATATCACCTTGTCGTAACCGACTTAAATAACTGTATTGTTGCTAAAGATATAGTTTTAACACAACCACCTGAATTTGTAATACAGCTGGCACCGGTCAACATTACCTGCAAGTCACCCGGATTTAATGATGGCTCTATCAATCTTAATGTAAACGGAGGAATCGGACCTTATACTTATTCCTGGTCAAACGGAGCTATTACGAAAGATCTTGCCGGCCTGACACCCGGCGACTATACAGTTATAGTCAGAGATTTTAACGGATGCATCAAAACAACCACCGCTGCCATAAAACTTCCTCCTGATCTAAATTATACAAAGAAATTGTCGGATTACAACGGATTTAATATTAGCTGTAACGGTCTGAGCAATGGATTTATACAAGTAGAGCCTACAACAGGTCTGGCTCCATTTACATATACCTGGTTAGGCACGGGCGTATTCCCAAAAGAAAAGAGCATATCAGATCTCAGGGCAGGTCAGTATACTTTGCTGATACTCGATAGTAATGAGTGTAAAGCCACTGAAACATTTGTTTTGTCTGAACCTGGAAAACTTACAATAGATTATGATCTGTCTGAGAGCACTGCCGGAGGATATAATATAAACTGTGCAGGAGACAGTTCAGGGTATATTACAGTTAATCCTGTTAATCAGGTAAATACTGTCAAATATCTCTGGGATGACGGGAACTTTGGGAAGTCCCGGACAAATATGCATGCAGGGGATTATCATCTGATCATTACCGATGCCAATAACTGTAATGCAAGCGCAGTAATAACACTCACTGACCCTGATTCGCTAAAGATAACTTTCAATATTACTCCTCCATTATGCCCCGACAAACCTGATGGCAGAATTGACGCCAGTGTAACGGGAGGAGTAAGCGGAACTAACTACTCCTATAGCTGGTCAGATAACTCAACAGTCGGAAATCTGACAAATATTACGGAAGGGAAATATGAGATTACTGTTACAGATCTGAATGGTTGTTCTGCAGTTAAATCAGAATACGTAAAAGCCATGAGCGAAACCTGTCTTGTAATTCCGAATGCAATATCCCCTAACGGTGATCTGATTAATGATGTGTGGAATATTGGTTTGACTGAGCTTTATCCGGCTATGGAAGTGAAAGTATTCAACCGCTGGGGGCAGTCTGTCTGGAGATCAGAAAAAGGTTATCCGAGGCCATGGGATGGCAGGAGCAACGGTTCAGCTCTGCCTATGGATTCATACCATTATATAATTGATTTACACAACGGATCGAAGCCATTTGTTGGTACCGTGACGATAGTTAGATAAAAAAATAATACATTTAGTGCACTTGAGGAGACTGGTTTTCATATTATTACTCATTCTGACTGGAAGTCTTGCTTTCGGTCAGCAGTTGCCATTATTCAGTCAGTACCTGTATAATAAGTTTTTGATTAATCCTTCAGTTGCCGGCAATGATGGTTATACCAGTATAAGTCTTACAGCCAGGGAGCAGTGGGTCGGGTACTCGGGCGCTCCACGCACATTCTCTTTCAGCTGGCAGACAAGAGTGCTTAAGAAAAGTTTTATACTCAAACAAACAAGTATAAAACGTGAAGTCTTCCGACCCAGGACAGACGGGAAAGTTGGCTTTGGAGGATATGTCTTCAGCGATCGCAATGGATTAGTCCAGAGAACAGGATTTCAGGCCTCCTATGCATACCACATGTGGCTGAAACACAGCACGCAGCTCTCCTTCGGACTTGCCTTAACAGGATATTATTATAAGATTGATGCAAACCAGATAAATTTTGAAGATCCCAACGAACCATGGCTTAACAATAATCTCAGACATGGGATATTTGTGCCCGATGTATCCTTCGGTGTATCAATCCTTAATGCCAGATACAATTTTGGATTTTCAGCCGATCAGCTTTCTGAAGCCTCGGCTAAATTTGGGGGTTTGGCATACAAAAATTATTCGATGAACAGACAGTATTACCTATTCGGCTCTTACGATTTCTACAAAGGTGTGGATGTAATAATTCAGCCTTCTTTCCTTCTCAAGATGTCGGAACAACTAAAGCCTCAGGCTGATATTGGCGCTACCTATATTTATGATCAGGCATTCTGGGCAGGTCTGGCTTACAGGACAAGCGGAGCAATAATAGCGAATGTGGGTGTAAAGTATCAGAATATTTTCTTTGGCTATGCCTTTGATTTCACCATGCAGGAAATTCAAAGAATAACATATGGTACTCATGAGATCACTGTTGCCGTCAAATTTGGTGACAACTTACGAAGGTACAGGTGGCTCGACAGATACTAAATGTCTGTCTTCCTCAGAGTGTAAATTAGTGAGCTGGTTCTCTCCTTTTTAAAAAGAGCAAGACAGGAAAAGACTGATGCCTTTGAAATACCCTTTAGGAATCCCATTAATCCGCCTTTATATTTTTCGCTTAACTGTGATATATAAAACACGTCAAAAGGAAGCGTTGTGATCTTCTCAAAGCTGAAGCCTTCTTTTTCTGCAAGGACCCTGAATGTTGAGGGATTGAAATGCCACAAATGCCTTGGCACATCCCAGGCTGCCCAGGCACTTTTATAGTATTTCGCATCAAATGAATCGAAGTTTGGCAAAGCAACAATACAAGCCGATCGGGGTTTTAATATTCTTTTTATTTCCGAGAGATATTTAACAGGATCATGAAAATGTTCCAGTACATGCCATAGAGTGATGCAGTCGTAGCTGTTGGTTTTTAACAAGGGCATGTCATTGGGAGAGATGACGTCAAGGTCAAAATGTGACGATGCAAAATTCCTCGCTTTTTCGTTGATCTCAATCCCTTTAACTTCCCAGCCGGATTCCTTCATTGCTGATGCAAAGTAGCCAGTTCCACTGCCAATGTCGAGAATTCTGCCTGTTTGAAGTGTTGTGATCTTCTCCACCAGATCCCTTTTCCGTGTTAACATTATTTTTCTGGCAATACGATACAGCTTATTTGAAAATCCTTTGGCCATATCAGTATGGGAGATATAATCTTCAGATTCATAATACATGCCAATCTCACTCTCCTCAGGGGAGTCCTGGGTGAATGTAAAACCACAGGCTGTACATCTGAAAACAGGAAATATCTTTTTACTGGTAAAATAGTCAGTGCACCTGAAGAGTAAGGTGATATCTTCAGAAGAACACTGAGGGCATACCTCATGATGCACCATATTATTCCGCCTTAGGTTTCATTCTGAATTTTGCAATAAAGTAGCCCGCACACATTAGTATAAGCAGAACGGAACTTGCCAGTGAAATTTTATTCCCTGTATAATAAGAAGCAGGCTTAAAGATAAACTTTATTTCATGGTCACCGGCAGGGACAATCATGCCTCTGAGAGTCCAGTCAGTTCTGAAGTATTTACTCTCTTTTCCATCAATATAACATATCCATCCTTTTGGGTAATAGATTTCCGAAAAAACAGCGAGTTTTTCATCGCTTGCATGAGACGTATAAAGGAGTTCATCAGGTTGATATGATTTCAATTCTATTTTGTCAGTTTCTGCGACAGGGTAAGAAGTTTTTGAAACCTGATTTTTAAACTGAATGTCGATAGTAGCTACCTTTGAAGGATCGAAAGATCTGACAATTGAAAGCTCATTATTCGCATTTTCAGCTATAACGGGTCTCTCTGCAAACCACGCGTTTCCCAGTGCATTGGGATTTAATAATGGCACCGAATTCATGTCAAAAATAATATATTTGGTATTTAGCATATTCAGCACCGGAGTCGGTGTATCGTTAAGTGATTTCTGCAGTTCTTCAATTGATTTAGCCTTTTGTGCAGCAGCGCTAAACTCGGCTAGCTCAGGATAAATACACGAGTCAATTAACTCCTGATATCTCATCATTTTTGCACCATGGTAGCCCCCTATAGATTTGTGAAAATAGGATGTAGGAGAATTGTCGTTGAACGGGTTCTGGAAATTGAGTACCCTGTAATTTGAGGGATCCTGAAGGATGAAGGCATTAGCTGTTTCAGGAGAGAAGGATTTCTGTGCAGGTGCAGCCCTTACAAATCGATCTGCATCAAGATATCTTTTGTCTACTATCCACAGATCGAGAACAATAAGCAGCCCGACTGCCAGAATTGCATATTCCTTCTTCAGCTTTTCATGAATAAATCCGAGGATCACTCCGGCTGATAAGACTATAAAAATCAAAGATCTGAATGCGTCGCTTCTAAGGAGCCCTTTCCTGTCGATGATCAGTGCGCTTTTCAGCCATTCAGGATACTGATCTTCCCCCTGGCCAAGAAAGGAACCGGCAAACCCCGGAATGATCAATACCAGCAAGATGAAACCACCGGTAATACCAGAGGCAATCTTCAATCCTTTAATAATTTCATTCTTCAAAATCTTTCCGCTGAAGATATCCCTGAGCGCAATAAATCCTAAAAGCGGAATGCAAAATTCTGCTATAACAAGAGTCATTGTTACTGCGCGGAATTTATTATAGCCCGGAAAATAATCAATAAAAAGATTTGTGAAAGGCATGAAATTTTTACCCCAGGCTAGCATAACTGACAGGATTGTTGCAGCAAGCAGCCACCATTTTTCCGGGCCTTTTATGAGTATCAGCCCAAGAACAAACAGAAAAAATACTATCGCTCCAACATAATGCGGACCATCAGTACCTGGCTGGGTACCCCAGTATTTCTGAGTCTGGTTTATAGCTGCCTGATTATTATTCTGTGCCAGAGCCTTAAAAGTCTCAGAGTTTCTGTCAAACGGACGACTTGAACCACCCTTATAGTTTGGGATGAGTATATTAAATGTTTCATCAACTCCATAACTCCATGTGGTTATATATTCTTTATTCAGGCCTGCAATAGTACTTTTATTTTCGCCATTAAGATCAGATTTCCCCCTGATGGAAAATTTCCCATATTCATATGTAGTATAGAGGCTTGCAAAGTTTATTCCGATTGCTATTACAAAAGGAATAACCAGCAATGCCGAGGTTTTCATGAATTTCGTTATAGTTTTATTTTTCAGGGAATAAATAAACTCTGCTATCACAAAAATCAAAAGGCAGATCATCGCATAATAGGTAATCTGAACATGATTTGCCTGGATTTCAAGTGCAAGAATAAATGCAGTAAATAACGCTCCTTTAATAGCGTCCTTTCTGTATGAATAATAGATGCCCCCGATCATTGGAGGCATGTAAGCAAGGGCAATTGCCTGGGTATTATGTCCGGCTCCAAGAATCTGAAAGAAAAAAGAAGAAAGTCCATATCCCAAAGCACCTGCTATCGCCAGCCAGGGACTCACATCAAATATGAGCAGCAGGATATAGAATCCAAGCATAGAAAGAAATAACACAGAAACAGGCATATTAAAGATCCTGAGTAAATTATCAGCATATTTTATCAGGTTCCCGGGGTATTTTGTTGAGATCAGATATGCCGGCATACCGCTGAAAATGGAGTTAGTCCAGAGTGGTTCTCTTCCATTCTTCTCACGAAAATCCTGAATCTCCCTCGAATTGATTTTTGAGACTGTGGAATCGTTGGCTTTCAGAACTTTGCCTTCGAGGACAGGATAAAAATATGCAAAGGAAACAACTATAAAAATTATAATAGCGATCAGATGCGGAAGAAAGGGTTTGATATTGTCTTTTACTTGCATTTCAATGAATTTATGATTAAGAACCTGAACTTTTGACAAAAATATGTAAATAGATATGATTATTAAACCTCAAAGACATGATATCAATAGTTTTGTGATTTTTGAAGATCATTTCACCTTATTCTGTGTCCGACAACCCCTTTATAGATGCAAGATTCTTTTTCAGGTTTCTAACATTAAGCCATTTAACAGCAATTCCTTTTATGGATCGTAACTCAATTGGCTCATAAAACCTGAAGAGATAAAGGATGAACGGGAAGCTGAGCAGACAAGCAGCTTTAATAGCTATCCTGGGAAGAAGGTCCAAATTATTCATAAGTAAACCTGAGAAGGACAGAAGAGCCCCGGTAAATAACATTAATACTATCTTCCGTATTTCATAAGGCACATAATAAACCTTCTGGGAATAATAATAACAGGCATACCAATAAACAAACTGAGAGAGGAGTGTTGCAACCGCTGCGCCGGTGATGTCCCAGACAGGGATCAGCAGAATATTAAGTGCCAGGCTTAATACCGTTGAGAATACAACTATAAAACCTATTATCCTCGTTTTTTTTGCGATATGCAGTCCATAAACCGTCACCTCTTTCATGTTAACAAAGAATATTGAAAGGGATAAAAAAGGTATAATTATTACCGCGTCCCAATATGTTCTGGAAGTCGCAATGACTTTAATAATTTCAAAAGAGAATAGTGAAACTCCCACAATTGCAAACATGAGGATGAACGAGGTATACAGCAGAACTTTCGAATAAAACCTTGGACTGCCGGGTGTGCCAATCCTTTTTATCATCATCGGTCCCAGGGCAAGCTTTATGGAGTCAACAAGAACAAGCTTTAATACACTCGTTATCTTAAAGGCAAGAGTATAAAGTGCAACTGATTTGAGAACCGTTAGTGAATTAAGTGAAAACCTGTCAATAACCGTAAGAAGGGCGGCTGAGATATTTGCCAGAAGCAACGGGAATCCATAAACGTTCATTGACCTGAATATTTCCTTATCAAAAAATACCCTGGTATTTTTAATTGTATAACCAATAAGCAACAGTACAATAAATGCATTACCTATTACCTGGGCAAGATAATAACCTTCGAGACCCATCTTTTTTGAGAGGATAAAATATAGTGTGATCGAAAGAACAAAACTGAGTTTAAAGAGATTAGTAATTGTATAAAGCACTGATTTTGACTGTAACCTCATCAGTGTGTTTATAACATTATTTATTGATTGAATACCGGAAGCAAGAATTACGTAAGTTATCGCTTTCCCCCATACTGGCCTGGAGAATATAAGTGATGAGATGGTACCTGAAAGAGGAATAAGAACAAGGCAAAACACCAACGAAATGGTGACCTGGGTAGACAGCGACATAAAGAAAATTCCTTTCTGATTGTCTTTGTGATCCTTATCCCAAAACCATCTTGTGAGACTCTGCGGCAAGCCCGAAGCCAGTAGTGCTGTCAATACAAGACCCGATATTTCAAGAATCCCCATAACACCAAACTCCTCTGTTGAAAAGAACTTCGGGTTGGTAAATAACGGGATGAGTATCAAGCCGACAACTTTTACGGCTACGTTGCCCAAACCATAAATAATAGTGTCTTTTAGTGATATCTTGATTGATTTAATCATTAATGTCCCCGGTTATGATGAGCGTATTAAAATAGTAGAATGGATAAGCGACTTTAAGGCCTAGAGTCCTTTTTATCTTTCTTTTAACCAGATCTCTTATATTCAGACTCTGAAGATTCGAATAAATTATCTTATCCGGTTTATAACCTGCCGACACCAGCACTTTTGATATTGTATATGGGGTGAACCAGAAACGGTGATCTGAATTGATCACTTCCCTGTAGTTCATCATGTTTGTAAACTGGCGTATATTATAAATAGAAGGCACTGTTATAATAAACCTGCTTACACTTTCACCATACTTTTCTTTGAAAACCTTCAGAAAATTAACCGGATTATCAAGATGTTCCACAATTTCGCCCAGAACAACATAATCCCATTTCCCTTCTTTAATATTTTTGAATTCATCGGTGAGTATATTTCCATGGAATACATTCCGGTACCCTAATTCATTTCTGATAAAATCAATACTCTCTTTGTCAATATCGATGCCGATGCAGTTCGTGGCATTATCTGTAATTAATTTATGAAGCCAGATGTTATTTCTGATCTTGTCATTTATTACCTGAATATGGTCTGAACAACCGATGTGAATAACAGAAGTATTTTTAATGATCCCTGTAATAACCGCTTCACGAGAGATCATTGCATGCCTTTCTTTTCCAATTTCAACATTCAGACTTGTTTGAAATGAATCTCCCTTCAGAAATTTCAGAACCTGCGAATCTATCTTCATAATTTGCCGATCATTTACTTGTGCCTAAGATACTATTAACCTCTTTTATAAAATTACCATAGTTGGATAGGGCATTAAAATTTAAGTGCCAGTTATTATATGCATTTACTTTGATAATCTCTGATTCTTTTTCCGGCAAATTTAAATAATACTCTATCTCCTTTGCAAGATCTTCATGCTTAAGACTTACCGGAAGAAGCGAGCCTGTCTCCTTTGAGATAATCTCTTTCAGTCCGCCGGTATCGGTTGCAATTACTGGTATACCGTAAGCCTGTGCTTCCATTATGCTAACCGGAATACCTTCAGTTGAGCTTGTGTTTATGAAAAGATCAACCTGATGCAGACTGTAGTATTTTAATAGCTCTTCATTTGTGACGTGTCCCATGAACCGGAATTTTATTTTAACAGGTTGAAGGATGTTTTTAGCAAGTTGTTCAAGTGATCCTTTCAGTATGCCATCGCCGAAATGTATCCATTCGATCTCTTTTACTGATTCTATCATACCAAGAGCAAGGATAACCATATCTATTCGCTTCAGAGGAATCATATTTGAACATGAAACAATTGTATATCTGCCTGATCTTCTGAGTGGTTCATCCTTCCTGACAGGTTTTAGTACGCCAAGCCTCGATACAAAAAAGTTATGGTCGCTTTTTCCGGTTTTTTCCTTAATGTAATCCATTCCGTCTTTTGATGCGAAAAAAATGGCATCGAGATTTGAAGCTGAGAAATTAAGTAATGGCAGATAGCCCTGTTCCGTTCTTTCCTCATAGATATCGCTTCCGTGTGCTCTGGAAATTTTAATGCTTTTCCTGTAATCGAGCATAGCTATCGCATTAGCACCTGTTTTTAACCAGTAGGAATAAAACACAATCGATTCTTTTATGCCTTCCCTGTTAAGAACATCTTTTATGTAGCTCCTTAATTGAAGAGCTTTTAATATTTTTTTAAGAAGTGAAAGCTTATTTTTAATTGTAAGAGCGTGATTTTTTTCTTTACGGAAAGCTATCTCCTCATCGTATAGCTTTATGATCCTGCCCCGGTTTGAAATTAGCAATAATGGTAAACGAAGAAAGCCTGACAGTGATGTCGACGGACTATACCTGTAACCTGTTGTATTTTCAGAAGTCAGCCTTTTATTTTCAGAAGTGACATTTTGAGAAATCAGAATGATTTTGTCGAAGTTCACTGCGAGCAAAGGGTATTCCGTGCCAATAAATGTTTCGCCTGTACCAAAAGGGAATTGAGATGTAATCAGGACAAGAGTTTTCATTTTACTTTTCAGATATTACTGATAATTCCCGGTATGCATTTAAGAGCCTCTGCTTATCAATATTCCAGTTGTATTTTTCCAGTACCGCTTTTCTGCCATTACTATCTATCGCCTCCAGGAATTTTCTGTCCGATGAAAGTCTTTCAAGGAGTAATGAAAGGTCCTCTGAAGAATCATTTTTATATATAAATCCGGTATGTGTCTCGTTAATTATCCTTTTAAGTGAAGTACAGTCAGAAGAGATTATTGGTTTGTTGAGATACATATACTGGTAAAGTTTATTCGGGCTCGATGCGTCGTTGTTATCTGTTCTGATATGTGGAATGATGGCTGTATCCGATTCTGCAAGTATATCAAGCATCTCACGGTATCGCTTATGCCCAAAGAAGTGTATAAATGAGCCGATGCCAAGCTTTTCTGATAATTCTTCAAGATTTTTTCTGTAACTGCCATCGCCAACTATCCATAGGTTGATAATTATATTTTTTAATGAACAAATGCTCAGTGCTTCTAGTACAATCTGTAATCCGCGGTGTCTATTAATCGCTCCTCCATAGAATATAGTAAATGTTCCGGGAACTTTCTCTTTTATTTCAATATCGAGTCCTTCAAAATTAATGGTATTCGATACCATGCTTATTTTGTCTGGTTCAATACCCAGATTAATAATACGGTCTTTTGCTTCCTCAATTATGACAATAATTTTGTCAGCATGAGGCAACATTTCCTTTTCATATTTAACCCATTGTTCATTATTTGAAAGCAGCCTCCCTGCAAGTGTATTAGTATGGGGAGCAGTCTTCAGCAATGCAGGCCAGTTTTCATGCAGATCAATTACCAGTTTTGTACCAAATTTTCTTTTTACTTCACTCCCTATTCTGCTTAACGGAAGATCGCTGATATGGATAACATCAAATGATCGGGAAGAACATAGGCTGAAAATAAATTTTCTCCAGAAATTAAAATAAAACGGGAACTTTAAACAACCGACACTGCTTTTATAGATGAAAGCTGACATCTCTTTCCGGTGAACGAAGACATCACCGAAATTCTCATTTTCAGCTCTGCCTTTTCTTGTGGAACATGCCAGATGAACCTCATGGCCGTCCTCTGTAAGGGCTGACATTTCATTTTCGACCCTTACATCAGGTGGAAATTCCGATTCCAGAATGAAGAGGATTTTCATCAGATTGTATTAAGTTTCAATTCTGTTCTAAAATTTCAGCTATCCGTTTTACCTGGTTTATGCGTGAGTAGCTCAGAACGGCATTTTTATCAGATAGTATCGGATTTTTACTTACAGTTGACAGATACTCAGCGATCCTGTCAATATCGTAGTAAGAAAAAGTCTTTCCTGATTTGCAGTTATTTATTATCACTGCAGCATCGCCATCCAAAGGCCCAAGGCAAAGTATTGGGACTCCACTTGCCAGATATTCAAATAATTTGCCTGTAATTATGCTCTTATTACTCTTGTGCAATGGAATAATAAGAAGAAGAAGTGATGAATTCATCAAGTAATTTATTGCTTTACTATGGATGACATACGGAATGAATTCCAAAGATTTTTCAGGTATTCCTGATCTCAATAGTGCAGCTGTTTTTTCAGAAACGGTGCCTACAAAACGTAGTAGATAATCCTTTTCCTTTAAGGAATTTAATGCCGGGATCAATGCTTCAACAGGATAAATATCCGAAAGAGTACCAACATACGTTAGTGTGAATCTTTTTGGACGGACAACTGGTTCTCCATTAAAATCATATTCGTCAAACCCGTTTGTTATAACTTCTGTTTTGTTTGTCAGGCCGGTTATCTTGGAAGAAAATATTTCTTTCAGCGACTCGCCCACAGTCAGTATCCTGTCGGCATTTCGCAAAACTTTTTTTTCAAAACTGTTGTCTATAGCCTTTGAAAGAAGAGTGGGATAGAATTGTTTATAGTAGTATATGTCTGTCCAGGGATCACGGAGATCGGCAATCCATTTAACAGACTTATATTTCTTTTTTAGCTTTAAGCCTATGAGTTGTGTTGAATGCGGAGGACTGGTTGTGATAACACATCTGATCCCTTCGCTATCGATTAGCTCGCAAGCTTTTCTGAAAGCAAATTTGTTCCAGCCTCTTCTTGGATCGGGGATAAAAAAATTTCCACGTACAAAGCGAAGGAGCCTCCCTTTAAATGAGTTGTCTTTGTTATTCGCAAAACCGGCCGAAGGGATTGCCGTTTTGTCTTTCCTGTAAATACTAAAATAATTTATAGCCTTTGTTGTATGAACTTTTACTGAATCAGGCAGATCAGCCATGAGGGAATAATCGGTTACCGGATATGCTGCAAATTCAGGATCCACGGTGAGAATGACAGGCATCCATCCGAATTCAGGAAGATATTTTGAAAATTTAAGCCATCGCTGTACCCCTGCTCCTCCGCTAGGGGGCCAGTAGTAAGTGATTATCAGTACTTTATTCATTCTAAAGCTTTTTCAAGAGGCTTTGAATCGAGACTTTTTCTTTAATAATTTCAACTAATTGTTCTACCTGTACTCTTTCCTGAAGCATTGTATCTCTGTATCTTATTGTAACACTTCTGTCCTCCCGTGTCTGATGATCTATTGTGATGCAGTATGGTGTGCCTATTGCATCCTGACGTCTGTATCTTCTGCCAATAGAATCTTTATCGTCGTACTGACAATTAAAATCAAATTTAAGGTCGTGTACAATTTTTTCAGCTATCTCGGGTAGACCGTCCTTTTTCACGAGGGGCATTACTGCAAGCTTGACAGGTGCGAGAAATGAAGGGAGCCTCAAAACAACCCTGGTATCGGTGCTGCCATCTTCTTTCTTTAATTCCTCTTCCTGATAAGCAGCCGATATGACCTGAAGGAACATCCTGTCTACTCCGATCGATGTTTCTACTACATATGGTATATATGATTCCCCCTTTTCAGGATCAAAATACTGCATCTTTTTACCACTGTATTCCTGATGCTGTTTCAAGTCATAGTCAGTTCTCGAATGTACCCCTTCAACTTCCTTGAATCCAAACGGGAACTTAAATTCAATATCCGTAGCAGCATTAGCATAATGAGCCAGCTTAACATGGTCGTGGAAACGGTAATTATCACTACCGAAACCAAGTGCCTGATGCCATTTCATCCTGACCTCTTTCCATTTTTTAAACCATTCAAGCTCGCTACCGGGTTGTACAAAGAACTGCATTTCCATCTGTTCGAATTCACGCATTCTGAAGATAAACTGCCTTGCAACAATCTCATTCCTGAATGCTTTCCCGATCTGCGCAATTCCAAAAGGTATTTTCATTCTTCCTGTTTTCTGCACATTCAGAAAATTAACGAAGATGCCCTGAGCTGTTTCGGGACGCAGATAAATTTTATTTGCACCTTCTGATGTTGAGCCCATCTCTGTAGCAAACATCAAATTAAACTGTCTTACATCAGTCCAGTTACGAGTACCTGACACAGGACAAACGATCTCATTATCAATGATTATCTGCTTCAGTTCCAATAGGTTCGATTCGTTGAGTGCCTTTGAGAATCTGTCGTTTAGTTCATCAATTTTTACCTGATTGGCCAATACTCTCGGGTTTGTCTCCCTGAATTTTTTTTCATCAAAAGCTGCACCAAATCTTTCTTTTGCCTTGTCTACCTCTTTTGTTATCTTATCATCAAGCTTTGCAAGATGGTCTTCAATAAGAACATCTGCCCTGTATCTTTTTTTGGAATCTTTGTTGTCAATCAACGGATCGTTAAATGCATCAACATGGCCTGATGCTTTCCAGATGGTAGGATGCATAAATATTGCTGAATCAAGTCCAACAATATTATCATTCAGAAGGACCATACTGTCCCACCAGTATTTCTTTATATTGTTTTTAAGTTCCACACCATACTGGCCGTAATCGTATACAGCGCTTAATCCGTCATAGATCTCACTTGACGGGAAAACATATCCATATTCCTTGCAGTGTGCAACCAGTTTTTTAAAAACATCTTCCTGAGCCATAACTTGTTTTTTACTTTAGAGGAAGACAAAAGTAATTCAAAAACTTGTGTTATACAAACCTTTAGGAGCTTGGGGCGTAAAGTCAAATTTGTATCTTTGCCACTCATTTCATTCAGGGAACATGAAACAAAAAACTGATTTCCTTGTCATAGGTTCAGGTATAGCAGGGCTTACCTTCGCACTTAAAGCTGCAAAATTCGGGAAGGTGTCTGTTGTCACAAAAGCG
>JBBRSO010000075.1:0-15064 GCA_038245405.1 Bacteroidales bacterium | reverse complement strand
CCCGGTTTTTGCATCAAATTCACAAACAACTCTGAAACCGACATGGAAGCAATCGGAGTACCACCAGATACTCTTTGGCATCTGAGGATCCGTTTTCAACCAGGCCTCCGTCTTTGTAAAATCCCGGGCTGCACTTCGCACAGCACCGGCTGCGCTTAGATATGATCCGCCTCTAATAACATGTTCTTTCCCTTCTGATGGTCCTTTAGGATTTTTTATCACCCCCTGATATTTTGAATAGGCATCAGGCTGATACCAGTCGGAACAGAATTCTGCTACATCACCAGCCATGTTCTTTAGTCCGTAAGGATTTGGTTTCACCTTATCTGGCAGTTGCGTTTTTGAAGAACTGTTTTCTCTATATATTATATATGAATTTATTACCGTGGTATCATTTTTTGATAGTCTGGCTCTTAAACCAGTTCTCTCAAATTTATTTGGATCACCTTTGAAGAAATATGGTGTCTGAGTACCAGCTCTGCATGCATATTCCCATTCAGCTTCTGTAGGAAGACGGTATGTTTTACCGGTAACTCTACTTAACCATTTGCAGTATGTCTCGGCAGCATGAAAAGAGAAAGAAATAGCAGGTCTCTTACCTCTGCCCCAACCCTGATCAGGTTGTCCGTAAGGAGGAGTTGCTCCGGATATGGCATCAACATCTGAACTCCGTTTTGTTCGAAGGCCTTCTGTATCAGTTGACCTTCCTTCTGCGGCGGTCTGAACATAAAATGCCAGATATTCATCCCACGATGCTTCTATTTCTGCCATGAAAAACTTATCAAGCTGAACCTCGGTAGACGGACCTTCATCTTCCTTCCTGAATGGCTCTGTAACCGGACTTCCTATCTTAAATGTACCAGCAGGAATGGCAACCATATTGAATGACACTGCCGAGTTTGGAATAGTCTCAGTAAAGCTTTTAAATTCATTGACCTTTGCAGGTTCAGTAAAAATTTCTTTTACTACAGTTGAAGTATTTCCGAAGGTACTATTACTGCCATGAGTATAACCTTCAATAAAATGACCGGCATTCAGATGGCAGTTTATGCAATTTAGCTCATCGGTCTTTTTTGTCTGTGTATAATAAAGATGTGCATCCTCCCCTGCCTTCGAAAGTTTTGCCGGAAAAAGATTCTCATGACATTTTATGCAGCTGCTTTCATAAACATATCCTCTGGCATTTTCGAGTCGTCCTTTTTCTGCCCAGTCAAACGATGCCGAATCCTTGGTCCACTTGCTCCATAAATCGCGCAAGCCTGTTGTGCCTTTTGCCCACAGATAGCCTTTCCCTTTTGGAGGCAGATGGCAATCAACACAACCAACCCTGAATCCCGAACGTGTATCGTAGTGAACAGATTTTTTCCAGGAAGCGTCAGCCATGGGATGAATATGACATGATACACAATACTCATTTGTTGAAGTATAATGCAGAGCTTTGTTACCACCGAGGATGAGCAGAACCCCTACTATCAGTCCGGGGAAAAACCATAACAGAAATTGTTTCATAAAGATTATTTTGTGGGGTCAAGTTAAAAAAATATCTGACATCTAGAGCATGCTTTAATGTTTTTAGAAGCATCCTGATACGATTTAAAGATTGCTCTGTTGTACTGCTATTATATTTCTGAGAAATCAAATTTGTCTTTAGCCCTTATTCCCTTGGAAGTCATCTCCAGATTACAGCACTCAACATTCTCATCATGTTGAAAGACAAGAATATAACTTTTGGCAAGGGCCTCTTCAAGCAGCCTTTGTTTTTCTTCAATAGTCTTCAATGATTCGATATCATAGCTCATGTTCCAGATCAGCGGGATATGACCAAGCGTTGGAATAAGGTCACCTGTATAGGCCAGGGTTTTATCGTCGTATTGGATGAGCGGGATCATGAGTCCGGCGGTGTGACCATAACAAATCATAACCGAAAACCCGGGAAATAATTCACCCTCCTTCTCCACCAGGTTAAGATGCCCGGATTCCTTGATTGGAAAAATATTTTCTTCAAGAAAAGCATCCGCCTCTCGTAGATTATTTTTCACTGCCCACTCCCATTGTGCCTTACTTACATAATAAGTAGCGTTCGGAAATGTCAGTTCATATCGACCTTCTGTATTACCATTCTTTACTCCCCCTCCGCAATGATCGGCATGAAGATGTGTCAAAAACACATCGGTAATATCTTCAGGCTTATATCCATTTTTCCCCAGGCCTTCAATTAATCCATCACCTCCGTTCAGGTAAACATGTCTGAAAAATTTTTCATCCTGCTTTTCACCCCAGCCTGTATCAACCAGAATAACATGATCTCCAATTTCGATTATCAACGACCTCAGGGATAAATTGATAAGATTATTTTGATCCGACTTGTAAACACGCGACCACAGAGCTTTTGGGATTACACCGAACATTGCACCACCGTCGACTCTGAAATTGGCAATATTAAAGAGCTTTATTTTCATTTTAAATTTCCTTTTTTAACCATCCAAAGGTAGCAAATGTTGCCAACTCTTCATAACTCAGTGCCTTCACTGTGCCCTCTCAGTGTAACTCTGCGTCTGTTCTTATTTTTTTGTTACACAGAAGACGCAATGGCCACGAGAGCCATAAAGAATAATTAAATAATTCAAAATTTTTAGATATCTTTCATTCAAATTTAAATCTTTCAAATTCATAACATGAAAAAGCTTATAACCTTATCTCTCATTTTATCATTCTCCTTCATCCTGATTGCTCAGACGGGAGTAGTGAAAGACAATCTTACAGTCCCGAGCAAAATATTGAAAATGGACAGGAAGTATGCTGTTTACCTGCCACCCGACTATAATACCTCGCAGCGAAGTTATCCGGTATTATATCTTCTGCATGGAGCTGGGGATGATCAGACTGGATGGGTTCAGTTTGGCGAAGTGCTCAGGATTGCCGACGAATCTATTAAATCAGGTCTCGCAACAGCTATGATAATTATTATGCCCGATGCGAACACCGGCAAGAGAGGTTATGTTAATGATGTGAAAGGTGAATGGCGCTATGAAGATTTTTTCTTTCAGGAATTCATTCCTTTCATTGAGAAGGAATATCGTATTAAGCCAGACAAGAGGTACCGTGCAATAGCCGGATTATCAATGGGTGGAGAGGGAACCTTCATTTATGCTCTGCACCATCCTGAATTATTCTCAGCCGCCTGTCCGTTAAGCGCTGCTACTGGTCCTAAGACTATCGACGATTTGAAAGACTACAGGCTCTGGCAGGGAGTTGAAGGGATTACTGCCGCTGACAAAGAGACTTATTTCAGGAAATACAGTGTTCTGAGTCTGATTCAGAATATGCCTGATGACCAGAAGAAAGCTGTAAGATGGTATATCGATTGTGGTGATGATGATTTCCTATATGAAGGAAACTGTCTTGTTCACATTGCAATGCGTCAGAAAGAAATCCCTCACGAATTCAGGATCCGCGATGGTATACACAGCTGGGTTTACTGGAGGGCAGCATTACCAAATGTATTGGAATTCGTGTCGATGGGATTTCATCAATTCTAAGGAATTAAATCAGGGCAGTTTCGGTTTCGATTTTTTCGGTGCCCTGGCAAACATGAGTCTCGTTAGACCTCTTATCATCTGGTATGATGTCCATTCGATAAGCTGAAAAAGCCAGGTCTTACGTCTGTGATATTCTTCAAATGTTACATGGCGGCAGTCTTTTGCAATTATTGTAAGGAGCATTTTTTCAAACATCACGGAAAAATTATCATCGAGAATATCAACATTCATTTCAACACTGCCATAGTCGCTGAGATGGTTCATGTTATAACTCCCTATAGTGGTCCACTTCCCATCTACCGTTGCTACCTTGGCATGAAGATTTGAAGGAAGGTATTCGTAAATGGAAATATTGTTGCGAAGAATAAAATCGTAAAGGAAATTTGTTGCGCGTGTCACTACAGGGGTATCAGATTCAGCAGAAAGAACTATTTTAATATCAACACCTCTTCTGCTTGCATCCCTTAGAAGCCGGCGTTCATTTCTGCCAGGAAGAAAATAACTTCCGAATATTATCATCCTGCTCTGGGCATGCCGGATCGAAGAACGGTAACTTCTGAGGATTTCAATTTTATTTCTCGACCAGTTGTTCTGCAGGACTTTTACCTTAATATTTTCATCGAAAATATTGAAATCATGAATTGTCTCCCGTGAGCGTTCATTCTTCGCAATAAATGTCTTGTTCCATAATTTCTTGAGAATAAGCAGGACGTGAGCACATTCCGGTCCCCGAACTAAAACGGCGAAGTCGAGCCATGGCGTTGATCCTTTTTTACCACGATAACGGTCAGCAACATTCATGCCTCCTATTATAACAGTAGTGCCGTCGGTAAGCAGTACTTTATGATGAAGTCGGAGACTCAGCTGGAAACGATTGGTTATCAGTCCGGGAGAAAATTTTCTGAAGAGTATGCCTGCATCTTCAACTTTCTTTATTAACTCTTTAGAAAAACTTGTTCCTCCATATGCATCAAGAAGGAAATAAACTTTCACACCTCTTTTTGAAGCTCTAACCAGAGCATTGACAAGATGTCTGCCAGTCTCATCATCATCAACAATATAGGTTTGAAAATGGATAAAATGCTGTGCCTCATCTATAGCCTTTTCAATTGCGGCAAAAAAAGACTCTCCACTCTGAAACAGCTCTATAGAATGTCCGTCCCGGTAATCGTGACTTGAAGGTATGTGCATCAACACCCGGTATTCGTATACAATTAATTAAACAAATATAGAACAATAACTTGTAGATAAGAAGACACGTTTAACAATCACAAAGAGCAACAGAGGTAAATCCGGCTGATGGTGGCTGTAACAATTATTTCATAACTTTGTAAAGATTTCCATTATTTGCTTGAATTTTTCAACAGTTAAACCATGAATAGAAGAAAAATGATTGGAGGAATTGCCGGGGTAGCAGCAATAACAGCAGCAAGTCCCTTAAATAGTGTTTTTGCAGGTACCGTTTCAGAGGATACACCATTGAAAGGGAATATTCATCATTCTGTAAGCCAATGGTGTTATGGTGACATACCTCTGGAAGATTTTGCCAGGTCGTGCAAGAGCATGGGGATAGAGTCAATCGAATTGCTTGAAGAAAAGGACTGGCCGGTTGTTATAAAAGCCGGACTTAAATGCGCAGTTGGTTATGCTACCGACTGGGGTATTCCGAAAGGATTCAATCGTTTGGAGAACCATGACAAACTGATAGCTGATTTTGAGAATAAAATACCAAAGGCTGCAGCTGCAGGGGTACCGAATCTGATATGCTTCTCTGGTAACCGCGAAGGTCAGGATGACAACGAAGGTATGATAAACTGCGCAAAAGGAATAAGAAAGTTAATGCCTTCAGCTGAAAAGTACGGTGTCACAATAATTATGGAACTGTTGAACAGCTATGGTCACAAGGATTACCAGTGTGATCATACTGCCTGGGGTTCTGCGCTCTGTGAAATGGTAGGATCAGAAAGATTTAAGCTTCTGTATGACATCTATCATAT
Organism: Bacteroidales bacterium; assembly: GCA_038245405.1. Classification (GTDB taxonomy): domain Bacteria; phylum Bacteroidota; class Bacteroidia; order Bacteroidales; family VadinHA17; genus LD21. The sequence continues at coordinate 9,528 of JBBRSO010000075.1, read as the reverse complement.
GCAGATCATGGAAGGGAACATTATTGAAACTATGACAAAATATAGTCCCTACATAGGGCATGTACATACAGGTGGGGTCCCCGGCAGAAACGAAATTGATGAGACACAGGAATTATATTATCCTGCAATTATGAAAGCACTCTTAAAAACAGGATATAAAGGATATGTAGGACAGGAATTTGTCCCAGCCCAAAAGAATAAAATTGAGTCATTGCTTAAATGCATAAAGATCTGTGACGTTTAAATGAGGGTACATTTCATAGCAATTGGTGGTGCGGTAATGCATAATCTGGCTATTGCCCTGCATAATAAAGGTTATGTAGTTACAGGTTCGGATGATGAGATTTTTGAACCTTCAAAATCGAGGCTTGAAAGCTACGGGCTCCTTCCTCCAAAATGGGGATGGTATCCTGAAAGCATAACAAAGGATATCGATACCATAATTCTTGGAATGCATGCCAAAGCTGATAATCCTGAACTTCTCAGGGCGAAGGAACTCAGCCTGACAATCAAGTCTTTCCCCGAATACCTTTATGATCAGACTAAGGATAAAAAAAGAATAGTCATAGCAGGCAGTCATGGCAAAACAACTACAACTGCCATGATACTTCACGTATTAAAATCAGTGGGCATCAAATTCGATTATATGGTCGGGTCGCAGATCGACGGATTCGATGCAATGGTTGGACTATCCGAGGATGCAAAAATTGCAGTATTTGAAGGTGATGAATATCTCACTTCCCCTATTGACCTGCGACCTAAATTTCATCTTTATATGCCCGATATTGCCGTGATCAATGGAATTGCATGGGATCATATGAATGTATTTCCCACTTTCGAAAATTACATCATGCAATTCCGGATTTTTGCAGGGAAGATTTCTGAAGGAGGATCACTGATTTATTTTGCTGAGGATGCGGAAATAAAAAAAATTGCTGATTCAGTGCCTGAAAATATCAGGAAAATACCTTATAAGGTTCATGGCTACTTTCAGAATAAAACAGGATTTTTCGCAGCTACACACAACCGAGTTGTACCGGTAAAGATTTTTGGTGAACATAATATGCAGAATCTCTCCGCTGCAAAAGAGGTCTGTCTTGCTATTGGTATAACGGAAAATGATTTTTATGATGCTATCAGCAGTTTTGAAGGGACATCCAGAAGGCTGCAGAAACTAAAGGAAAATGAGAACGGACTGGTATTCCTCGATTTCGCCCATTCACCATCGAAGGTAAAAGCTACTGTTGATGCAGTGGCCGCACGGTATCCAAAAAGAGAAATTATTGTTTGTCTTGAACTGCATACTTATTCAAGTCTCAACTCCGCTTTCCTACCCCTTTACAAGGGAACCCTTGCCAACGCTACAGTTGCTTACATTTATTTTAATCCTCATGCCATTGCATTGAAAAAACTCATGAATCTTTCGAAGGACTCTGTGCGCGAGGCATTTGACGGCAATAATATTATGGTTTACGATAATAGCATGGAAATGTTCTCTTTAATTAAATCAGAAAAATATAAGTCTCCTGTGTATCTGCTGATGAGCTCCGGCGATTTCGACGGGTTTGATATGAATAGTCTGATTGAATAACCACTATTACAAGGTCATTTATTTTTTAATTGAAAATATTTTGCAGATCAAAAAAAACATCGTTTATTTGCATCCGCATTTTACAGTTCTTTTACATGGTCCATTCGTCTAGTGGCTAGGACGTCAGGTTTTCATCCTGGTAACAGGGGTTCGATTCCCCTATGGACTACAATTTTTTTAGTAAGAAGATAATTCATAGATACATGGCAAATCACAAATCGTCGGAAAAAAGGATCAGGCAGATCGAGGTAAGAAAAGAGAATAATAAGTATTACGCAAAAACTACCCGTAATGCTCTTAAGACTATTCGCGGTACAAGCAACAAAGAGGAAGCTGCTGTTCTACTTCCAAAACTTACCTCAATGCTCGACAAGCTTGCAAAGAAGAATATTATACATAAGAAAAAAGCTTCCAATCTGAAATCATCGATTGTTAAGCACGTAAGTAGTTTATAATATTTCAAGTGATATATTCAGAAGGCTGTACCGATAGGTACGGTCTTTTTTTTGCTATTTAGGATTTCCTTCTGTGACGGCCACGCCATGGCGTGGCCCTACATTTTTCCAAATGTTCGGTTGTAGGGACATGCCATGGCATGTCCCTACAAAATCCCTGCCTAAATTATATTTTGAATTTTAGAATCATTTGATTATCTTGCATATGCATTTCAAACTTGCTGCTAGATGTCATTAAAAATTACCAAGTGGGCTGTCGAGGACAGACCCCGCGAAAAACTCATTCAAAAAGGAACTGCCAGCCTAAGCGATGCCGAACTACTGGCTATTCTGATCAACTCCGGGACAAAAGACAAATCGGCCGTGGATGTCGGTCGCGAATTATTAGGCCTTGTGAATAATAATCTCAATAGCCTTGGCAAACTTACAATTGCCGATCTGAAAAAAATCCGTGGTATCGGAATCGCAAGAGCCGTTACAATAGTTGCTGCACTTGAACTCGGCCGACGGCGTAAACAATCTGAGGTTGAGTATGTGCCTCAGATCAGAAGCTCAAAGGATGTTTCAGATATTTTTCAGCCGCTACTCTCCGATCTGATGCATGAAGAATTCTGGATCCTGTTTCTGAACCGGTCGAATAAGGTGATTACCAGGATGAAGCTCAGCCAGGGAGGCCTCAGCGGTACAGTAACCGATGTGCGTATGATCATGAAAAAGGCTGTGGAATGCCTGGCTTCAGGAATCATTGTCTGCCATAATCATCCTTCAGGAAACCTTAACCCCAGCGAAGCAGATTCCAAAATTACACAGAAAATCAAAGAAGCAGGAAATTTAATGGATATTCAGCTTCTCGATCATCTTATAATCTCAGATAAAGACTATTACAGTTTTGCTGATAATGGAATATTGTGAAAAGCGGCTATTTATATTTTTTAACCTCTCCGGTGTCCTCGCATATTTCAAGAAGCGATGTGAAGGTTTTCCTCAAGACCGGGTGAACCATAGCTGGCGCTACTTCACACAACGGCACCAGAACAAAATTTCTCTCATGCAATAATGGATGTGGGATCTTCAGATCGGGATCGTGTATAATTAAATCATCATAAAGAAGTATGTCGATATCGATAATCCGTGATGAATATCTTCTTTTCTTTCTTATCCTTCCCAACAAGCTTTCTATGTTTAAAATCTTTTCAAGCAAATCATGAGGACTAAGCTCTGTCTCAGTTTTAACAACCAGATTAAGGAATTCACCCTTCGCCCTGAATCCCCATGGCTTAGTTTCATAAATAGAGGAAGCAATCAGAACAGGACCGATGTATTCCTCGATCTTTTCCAGAGCATGGTCGATATTGCTCTCCCTGGCTCCCATATTTGTTCCAATTCCAAGAAATACTATCTTCATAATCAACCCAATCTATTCTCAAAAGTATTAAATATGTATACCTTTACAAATTCATTACAATCTATAACATAATACGTCATAAAACGATCACTATAAATCTGACAATCAATAGACAATAGTATACAAAATTTTATATTAATACCCCGCTGCATTTTGGATCTTCATAGTTAGTTTATTAATTTGCTCTCAAAAAATATTAAAAATGAAAAACTTTCTCAAATACACCCTGGCGACAATTACAGGAATAATCATTGCTTCAATATTGTTTTTTGTAGTAATGCTGGCTAGTCTGAGTGCGATTATTTCATCAGGAAACAAACCGGTTTCAATAAGCGAAAATTCAGTCCTTGTATTAAAAGCTGGAGTTCAGATTCCTGATCGCGGAAACCAGAACTTTCTTGAAGGATTTGATTTTGTGAACATGACGATTTCCCCTGCTCCGGGGCTCAATGAAATTCTGAGGAACATTGAGAAAGCTGCAGATGATGTTAAGATAAAAGGGATACTCATTGAAAACGGGTTAGAGCCAACCGGATGGGCAACCACTGAAGAGATACGCCAGGCATTGCAGAAATTCAGGGAGAGCGGCAAGTTTGTGATCTCATATTCTGATTATGTTCTCTCCCAGGAGTGTTACTATCTTTCAACTGCTGCTAGTAAGATATATATCAATCCTTCATCAATGGTCGATTTTAAAGGATTGAGCAGCGAGGTAATGTTCTTTAAAAATGCACTTGAAAAAATAGGTGTCGAGGTCCAGGTAACACGCCATGGAAAGTTTAAAGGAGCAGTTGAACCATTCATACTAGATAAATTGAGTGATGCGAATAAAGCCCAGATAAAAGACTATACTGGCTCCATATGGAAACAGGTTATTTCAGATATTTCAATATCGAGGGATTTATCAGCCGATGAGCTCAACAGGATCGCAGATAACCTCGAAGGTAATATCGCCGACGGTGCTCTTAAATCGAGGCTCATCGACGGCCTGCTTTACCGCGATGAACTTATTGATACTCTTAAATTTTTATCAGGCATAAAACCGGAAAAAGACCTCAACCTTGTTCAGATGTTCAAGTACAGCAAAGTCCCTGAAATTAAGAGCAATTATTCCGGGAAGAAGAAGATTGCAGTGGTTTATGCATTGGGAACAATTGTTACAGGAAAAGGAAATAATAACAACATCGGTGGTAACTTTTATGCTGATGTGATAAGGAAAATAAGACTCGACACTTCGTATAAGGCAGTAGTACTCAGAGTAAACTCTCCCGGAGGATCTGCGATCGCTTCCGATATAATCTGGAGGGAACTTGAACTTACTTCGCGTATGAAACCTGTTGTGATATCGATGGGGAATTATGCTGCATCCGGTGGCTACTATATATCTGCACCCGGCACAAAAATTTATGCCGATCCAATGACTATTTCAGGTTCCATTGGTGTTTTCGGTCTGATTCCCGATGCAAGCAAATTACTTGAAAAAAAGCTAGGAATCTCAACTGAAATTGTAAACACAAATAAAAACTCGGATTTTCCTACCATATACAGACCCATGAATCCATACGAGAAAGAACTTATGCAGACAAGTATTGAAAAGATTTATGGTGATTTTGTAAGTAAAGTTGCTTCAGGAAGGAAAATGAATGTAGAAACAGTAGACAGTATAGGACAGGGAAGAGTATGGAGCGGTACAAGCGCGATGAGAATTGGTCTTATTGATGAAATGGGAGGCCTCAATGAAGCTATAAACGGAGCCGCAAAACTCGCTAATATCGAGTCATATACGGTGAGAGAACTTCCGGAACTGGAAGATCCGTATACGAGAATTCTTAATGAACTCACCGGTGAGATGAAAATTAACATCCTGAAGAATGAACTCGGTGAATCGGTAAAAATCTACAATCTGATCCATGAAGTTAAGGAAATGACAGGGATTCAGGCACGGTTACCCTATTTTATTGATATACGCTAAGAAGGGCGCAAAGGCACAAAGGCACAACGGCGCAAAGGAGGAAAGGGTTAAGGCCTTGAACCGTTGAGCCGTTGAACCATTGAGCCGTTTAACCGTTGAACTCAATTTATGAAACGTAAGAAAAACATATTACTATACCCGCTCTCGCTTTTATATGGTTTATTTACCAATTTCAGGAACTTTCTTTACAATACGGGAATACTAAGTACAAAGGAGTTTGCTTTCCCTGTTATATGCGTAGGCAATATTACAGCAGGAGGAACAGGGAAAACACCGCATACAGAATATCTGGTCGATTTATTACGAAAAGATTTTAAGGTGGCGACCCTCAGCAGAGGATATAAAAGAAAATCAAAAGGTTTTCTGATTGCTGCTGCTTCAACTACTGTAAATGATATTGGTGACGAGCCATTGCAGATTAGCCGTAAATTCAATGACATTATAGTAGCTGTTGACGAGAAAAGGGTTCACGGTGTTCAAAAGATACTCAACGATTTTTCAGAAACGGAAGTTATCATCCTTGATGACGGATTCCAGCACAGGAGCTTAACCCCGGGGTATTCAATCCTGCTGTCTGATTATTCCCGGCTGATCATGAGAGATCATATGCTCCCTTATGGCGATTTGAGAGAAGGTAGGGAAAACATAAGAAGAGCTGACATAATTCTAATTACCAAATGTCCGGAAAACATCTCAGCCATGGAGAGAAGATTAATTGTTAAGGAAATCGACAAATCAGCGTATCAGAATCTGTACTTTACTTCCTTCAGATATAATCCTCCTCAGCCTATCTTTATAGAAAATATCAATGATGTAAAACAGGGTTCTGAATGCGGCATTGTTCTCGTTACCGGAGTGGCAAATCCTCAACCTTTGAAAGAATATCTTCAAAAAAGCTATCCTGAGATAATCCATATTTCGTTTCCCGATCATCATAATTTTATTGAAAAAGATCTAGCTGATATCTCGGCAGCTTTCAATTCATTGAAAGCTGAAACACGATATCTCTTTACAACTGAAAAAGATGCAGTAAGGTTGAGGGAATTTATTAATATTGCAGAGCCGATGAGATCGGCATTTTACTTTATCCCTATAAGAATTAATTTTTTGAATGAAGATAAAGATGAGTTTGATAATCTGATTGTTAACTATGTTAGAAAGAATCACCGAAACAACTGATTTTCTTAAGGCGAGAGGAATTGTAAATCCTGATGCAGGCATTATTCTTGGAACAGGACTCGGGGAGCTTACCTCAAAAATTGCAAACCGTATTGAAATTGACTATAAGGATATCCCCAACTTTCCCGTCTCGACGGTAGAAGGGCATGCCGGAAAACTTATTTTTGGCGAATTCGGAGGCAAGAAAATTATTGCAATGAAAGGCCGGTTTCATTATTATGAAGGATATGATCATGAACAGGTTGCTCTGCCGGTAAGGGTTTTAAGGTACCTGGGTATTAAATGTCTGTTCCTCTCCAATGCAGCAGGAGGAGTAAATCCATCGTTTCAGATCGGTGATATAATGATCATCACAGATCATATCAACCTGTTGCCAAATCCGCTTATCGGACAAAATGACGACAGAATTGGAGCAAGGTTTCCTGATATGGGCGTGGCATACGACAGATCTCTGATCAACAAAGCACTGCTCATAGCAGAAAAAAATAAAATCAGAATTCATAAAGGGGTGTATTTATCAACGAGTGGTCCAACCTTTGAGACCCCGGCTGAGTATAAATATTTCAGAATTATTGGAGCTGATGCTGTAGGAATGTCAACCACTCCTGAGGTTATCATTGCACGTCATATGCTCCTCCCATGCTTCGCGGTAAGTGTTATAACTGATCTGGGTGTAGAAGGGAAAATTGAATATACAACCCACGAATCAGTACAAAATGAGGCTGCAAAAACCGAGTCGCGGATGACAACGATTATGACGGAGATGATTTCAAGTATGTAAAGTTGAGGTTGAGGTTGAGGTTGAGGTTGAGGTTCAGATATCTTCCAGTGACTTTATTAATTTATTAATTTCAAAAATTATATTATCATATTCATTCAAAAGAATTTTAGTTATTTCCGGTTTGAAGTAATTCACATTCTTGCCATAAATAAGATGATTCTGAGTCTCATAAGATGAACCCCGTGCAATAACATAGAATTTTATTTTATCTTTATTAGTACTTCTTCCAAACCCTTCAGATATACAGGCTCCAAATTATTTGGATGATCTATTAATTTGTGAAGTCAATCCGTAGTCTTCTGATCTGGGAAGATCTAAGGTAAGTTTAAATACATCAGTTGCTAGGTTACTGGCTTTTTGCCAAACTGACATCTCAGTAAAACTCTTGTATTTCATAATCACAATTTTTAATCAATCTTAACCTTAACCTTAACCTTAACCTTAACCTTTCCTTATAACTGTACAAACCTTCTTCCATTTCTGTGTTTTGCCGGCATCGTTATACGCAGTAATTAGTATTATATAAATGCCTCTCCTTACCAGCGATCCGTCATTTGAAGTGCCATCCCAGACAAGCGATGATCCCGCTCCAACAAAAAAGTTTGAAGCTATCTTTTTAACAAAATTCCCTGCCTCATCATAAACTGATACATTGACGACATTCCCGGTTCCTGACAGATTAAGATTAACTGTCAGAAAATCTTCATTACCATCATTATCGGGACTGATTTTTGTTGAAGAAAAGATCACCGGCTCCTCACCTTCCGGCATTTCTTTAAAAACAGAATTAGCAGCACCCGGAGTTCCCCATCCAGAGGTCTGAGACGCTGATTTCCAGTTTGCTCCTTCCATCGACCCTGAAACAGGATTTATCTTTTCAAGTGCAACACCCTCAGAAGAAGAGAGAAGAGAAAATTGCATATCGTCATTATAAGAGACCTCATCTATCTTTTCAAGTTCTCTGTTATATAGTATCAGATGACCTTCATCGTCAGGCATTGAAGGCAATGATGATACCTCAAAGAGATGCTCCTGACCAGCTGAAAAATATCTATGAGTAATGCTTTTCAGATCTGTGGTTATAGCAAAACATTCTCCGGGCAAAATACATTTACCTTCATACCATAAAGGAACAGGATCAGAAATGGTACCCGTTGCTTCACTTTCTGAGACAATAAACAGTCTTGATGCATCGAGAATTTTTTCTGAGTTATTTATCAGCTCCAGATAATCAGCATCCCCGGGAAAAGGATTAAAAAGTAGCTCGTTAAACACCAGGTCACCAGATGCCGCCATTTCGGTCAAACCGAATTTGAATTTCCTGTTTTCAATACTATTCCCGGCAAAATCATGTACATCCCTTATTTCTAACTGATAGATCTCAGATCTTTTCAGAGGGGTTTCAGCTTTTATTAAGAAACTTCTGTGAAGAGAGTCAATAGTTTGTACATCAGAAATAACCACGCCTGGAATAGTGACGTACTTCTGATTAAAACCGAAAACAGGCTCTGAGAACATAAGATTTATTGTGATGCTGTCTCTGGCAAATACATTTGTAATGCCATGAAAAATAAGATCCGGATTATTTTCTGAAACAGAATTTACCATACCCGGCGTTCCCCCGTATTTTGAAACTGAAGCTGCCCAGTTCTCTTTATCATAAAATGGGAAGTCAGTGTCGATCATTTCAAGCGACCAGCCGCCATTTGATTTAAGTTTATCCTTGTACCACTCTGCTGAGTATTCCACAACGTGCATCAGTATTCCTTTGCTATCCGAAAGACAGAGCATCCTTCCGGCATCGGTGAGTGTGGGAAACTGTTTCAGCCCTATCACTTTCCCGAATTTTTTATATAATACGGTATCCTCCGGGGCACATACAATATAAATACCTGATGGACCTATAGATACTGTAGGAAATGCGACCGATTGAGTCCCGGTTGACAACCGCCAGTCTTTCAGATTATATGAAAAGCTTGTTCTGTTTGTGATTTCGATATACTCCTTCGGCGGAAGCGATACTTCAGGTGTAGGATCTGCCATGATCTCCGTAATTATCACATCTCCGGTTTCTGTCCATGCCGTGGTAAAGTCATATTTGATATTAGGCGAACAATTTCCCTGCAGATCGCATAATCTATTTAT
>JBBRSO010000074.1:0-15181 GCA_038245405.1 Bacteroidales bacterium | reverse complement strand
ACCTGGGCATTGAAAGTCTTATAAAATGATAACGACTGTGATTTACTTCTTTATTGATGATTGATTTTAACCTTATTGCTTCTGATCTTACCATTGTTCCATCACCACCGGCAACGAATGAAGTATGTAGTCCAACCTTATATTTTCCGGAAATTTTTTGTATCAGATGCCGGTATTGTTCATTTTTCCATGAAGGGTTTCTGTCGAACTCCGAACGATCACCAACAGGAAAGAAAAACCTTGTATCAACTTCATTCTTTTGAATATTTTCAAGAATATAATCAAAGACATCGTATGGATCTTTTTCGCTCTTAGACATTATACGGTATCTCTCATTCATCTTTACCGGCGTTTGTGTCTTATCATAAAACATGCCGCCTATTGATCTGATCAGATTCCTGCCCTGGTATGCGAATGGCTGATCGGTGTCAATTGTTAATAATGAGTGGAATTCGTTCTTTTTAAAAACAAGAAACGGGAATCTCTTCAATAAAGATTTTGCAAATTCCTTTGACCACTGGTCTATGACCGGCTTATCAAGAAATCCGTTTTTGAAAGCAACTGATTGTGCAGCAGGAAATCTTCCATACTTATCAGCTTTAAATTCAATATACTCTTCATAACGTGAAACGAGGAAGAAAGCCGCAGCAAAAATATCAAAAGGGAGATCACTTTCCGATACCTGAAAAAATACCGGTAACCCCTTCCATTCACTTATAGTTACTTTCTTAGGAATGACCCCTTTTTCAAACAATATTGATTCAGGAAGAATTTTAAAAGCCCCGGTGATTTTCTCTGTGGAGTAATTTATGACAGGACTTTTTCCGAACTTTCGTTTGTCGGTAACTAATTCCCACTTCAGTCCAAGGATATCTGAAAGAATAATACCGGCAATATACCTTATGCGGGGGGTATCCTCTTTTGAGTATATTTTTACCGGTATCGATAACATAATTGTAAATTTATGTAATTAGTTTTTAACTGCCAGTAACTTATCGAAGTATTTTAGAAAACTTTTAATGGCACGAAGGCTCAAAGGCGCAAAGGCGCAACGGCACAACTGCACAACATCGCAATGATACAACCTATGGAACAAAGGCGCAATGGTGCGAAGAAACCGTTGAGCCGTTGCGGCTTAAAGCCCTTATGCCATTTATTATGTTGCAATTAGAATTATTTACTTATCTTCGCACCCAAATTAACAAGGTGATTTCCACGAAGCGTTGTTTGGCACTTTGCCCAGTCTGCATATGAGTTCATTTCGGCCGGGATAACAAATCCCACGCTCCCGAAACCACATCTTAAATTATATTAATGATAAATTTTGAAGAGATGGGATTCACTCCCGGTATTCTGAAAGCAATTCAGGAACTTGGATTTGAAAACCCTATGCCCGTTCAGGAAAAAGTTATTCCCCTGATGCTGGGTGGTGAGGTTGATATTATTGCCCTTGCGCAAACTGGTACCGGTAAAACCGCGGCTTTCGGTTTACCACTGGTTCAGGCAACCGACACTGAGATTAATGAAACACAGGCGCTTATACTGTGTCCGACCCGCGAATTATGTATGCAGATCACAGGTGACCTAACCGATTACGCAAAACATACGGGCAAACTTAAAATACTGGCAGTCTATGGCGGTGCAAGTATTGACAACCAGATAAGGGGTCTGAAAAAAGGTGTGCACATTATTGTTGCTACACCAGGTCGACTGATAGACCTTATAGGAAGAAGAGCTGCAAAACTGTCAGCCGTTACAACCGTAATTCTTGATGAAGCAGACGAGATGCTCAACATGGGCTTTCTCGACAGTATAAATGAGATCCTCGAAGAAGTTCCGGATGGAAGAAGAACACTCTTATTTTCGGCTACCATGTCATCTGAAATTGCATCAATTGCAAGAAAATACATGGTTAACCCTACCGAAATAACTATAGGAACCAAGAATTCTTCTGCCGAGAATGTAAGTCATGCTTATTATCTGATACATGCCAAGGATAAATATAAAGTTCTTAAGAGGATTGCCGATTTTGAACCCGATATCTATGGAATAGTATTCTGCCGCACACGAAAGGAAACACAGGAAGTAGCATCTAAGCTAATCGATGATGGCTATAACGCCGATGCTCTTCATGGTGATCTATCGCAAATGCAACGCGATGCTGTTATGCAGAAATTCAGGATAAGGAATCTGCAGCTGCTTGTAGCAACTGATGTCGCTGCCCGTGGTCTGGATGTTGATGATCTTACTCATGTTATTAACTATAGTCTTCCCGACGATACAGAAGTATACACGCATAGAAGCGGTCGTACAGGAAGAGCAGGCAAAACAGGAATATCAATTTCATTGGTTCATCTAAGAGAAAGACATATTCTCCAGCAGATTGAGAGAAGGGTAAAGAAACAGTTCAAAGCTATTCCGATACCTACGGGTACTGAGATCTGCGGAAAACAGTTATTCAACTGGGTAACTAAACTGGAAAACGTTGTAACCGATCATAAGGAAATTGAAAAGTTCCTTCCGGAGATAAAAGAAAAACTTGCAGGTCTTGACAGAGAAGAATTACTAAAGAGAGTTGTCTCTCTTGAATTTGATCGTTTTCTTGATGATTACCGTGATGGTGAAGATCTTATATCTCCTGTGGCAGAAAGAGAAGGAAGATATGGAAGAGACGGAGGCGATGGCGAAAGAAGAAGCAGGAAAGATCCGAGAGACCGTGATCAATACACTGGTAATTACAAAAGACTCTTTATCAACCTGGGGAAATCCGACGGATTTTATCCGGAACAGCTTATTGAACTTGTCAATTCAAATACTAAAGGGCCAAAAGTACCAATTGGCCAGATCGATCTTCTGAAAACATTTTCCTTTTTTGAAGTGGAAGCCAGCTATGCCGATGCTCTTATTACAGCGTTGACTGATACAACATTCAAAGACAGGCGCGTGGCCGTGGAGATAGCCCAGGAAAAGACTGACAAACCCTGGCAAGCTGGAAATGAATATCCACCTAAAAAGCCTGCGAAATGGTCAGATAGAAAACCAGAGAAAAGAAGTCAGGGCAGATCCGAAAGTAAAAAAAGAGACTACAAAAGAGATAGCAAATTCGGCAAAAAAGACAAAAAGAAATATAGCCGTTAGCTGGGAAGGGTAACCGCAAAGCACGCAGAGTCCAGATAGCTATCGGGAGGCGCAGAGTCAATATGTTGAATTCTCAGCGAACTCTGCGTATTCCTCTGTGACCTCTGCGGTTAACGGATTTCGACTTACGAAGTTACTGTAGTTAATTATTTCTAACCGGCTCATGGACTTTCAGGGAGAGGAAAATCATAGAGATTATTGCTATGGAACCACCGAATGTGAAAGCGACTGTGCCTCCATACCCTGGCAACCACTTATCAAAGTAGCTGTAAATAACGCCAAATATAATGCTTGCGGGAAGGGCTCCCAGACCAACTGAGAAATTAAACAGACCGAATGCAGTTCCCCGTTTTTCTTCTGAGACAAGATCTGCTACAAAAGCTTTTTCTGCGCCTTCTGTAAAAGCATAAAAAAGTGCGTATATCGCAAAAAGAACAAATGTCGCAATAATCTGGAGTGATGAAGGAAGAAAAACAAGCAAAGCAAAAGAAAAATAAACGAAGGCATATATAGCCCACCCTGTCTTAATAACAATTTTTCTGCCAATTCTGTCAGAAAGTGTGCCCAAAGGAGTTGATAATGACGCTTTTATAACATGAAAAAACGCCCATATGAGAGGAAGAAAGAGGATGTTAATAATAGTCGCCTGAGCAGTATTGTCACCAAAATTTGAAACCATGTTTCGAAGTACTGGTATGCTGTTCACAAAAGATACCACTGAACCGCTTTTCTGTATTGCTTCCTCAATCCTGAACAGAAGAAAAGCATCAGAGGAATTCCCTAACGTAAACAATACCATTGTAAGGAGATAATTCCTGAAGTTTCTATCTATATTTTTAAAAGAAAATGAAAATGAATTTCCATTTCCTTCATGTGATTCAGATTCTTTTACAAAAAATACAAGAGTCAGAATAGCCATTAACCCGGGTATAATCGCCAGGATGAATGTCCATCTTAAAGCCGATAAGGGGTCTTTAAGACCGAATCCTATAAATAGAACCAGAAGGGTTATTATTGCCAGTACCGGTCCGACAACAGCACCTGTATGATCCATCGCACGTTCGAATCCAAATGCTCTTCCCCTTATGCTTTCATCAACTGATGATGCAATAAGTGCATCCCTTGGAGAAGTTCTGATTCCCTTTCCTACCCTGTCAAACAGCCGTACGAATATTATTTCCCAGGCAGATGTAACAAGTCCGGTCAGTGGACGCGCCAACGATGATATTACGTAACCCATGACTACGTAAAACTTTTTTTTACCAATTTTGTCAGACAATACTCCAATCACAAGTTTTAACATTGAAGAGGTTGTTTCAGCTATTCCCTCGATCAATCCCAGAAGAATTGCGCCGGATCCAAGAGCTGCTATGTAGACAGGTATAAGAGGGTAAATCATTTCCCCTGCGGTGTCTGTGAAAAGACTCACCAGCCCGATCATAATAACTGTGAGCGGTATCTTCTTTTTCATTAAATCAATTAATCAGAAAGTAATCTATCATTTGTCAAACCAGTGAATCATCTTTTTAAATAATCATTGAATAAAACCTGTAAAAGCGCTTTCCCTTTCTTTTCAGCAGCCTCAGGATCCTTACCTTCACTTAATACTGATGTCCGGCTCTTCAAATCAAAGCCTACAGCTGAGCTGTCGGTAATAAATCCGAATCCTTCATTGTAAGTATAGAATGCAAAAGATTTGGATTTCTCTGACAACATGTCTTTGCCAAAAGGGAAATCTCCTTTAAATCCAAGCTGATCCAGCAATGTTAGCGGGATATCAATCTGACCGCCAAGCTTTTCTATCCTAAGCCCCTTTGCAGACACTGCTCCCCCAACCCATAGCATTGGGATCTTAAAAACATTTTGTTTATAATTTGGCATTGTATCAGAAATTCTGGCAGCATGATCAGCTACCATAATGATCAAAGTATTTTTCCACCACCCGGTTTTTTTAGCCTGATCAAGAAATGACCCCAGAGTTTTATCTGTATAATAAACTGAGTTTCTGTATTTATCCCCAACATCTGAACCAGAAAAGACAGGCTTCATAGGAACGTCAAACGGTTCATGGCTTGATAATGTAAGGATAACTTTCAGGAATGGTTCTTTTACAATTTTCATTGAATCTTCAAGAGTCCTGAAAAGAACATGGTCATGCACTCCCCATTTTGAATTAAAATCCGATGTATTGAAATTGTCTTTTGTAATTATATCATGAAACCCTGATCCGATTACAAATGAGTTGAAATTTGCAAAGTTGATCTCTCCACCATACCAGAACGAGCTATGATACCCCTCACTATTCAGAATCTTTACCAGGCTTGGCAATGTCTGGCTCTTTTTTGGTTCCTTTATTATTGACTGCGCAGGCTGAGCAGGGTATCCATCAAGAATTGCAGGCATAGCTTTATCAGTTCTTGTTCCTGATGCGTAAAATTCAGAGAACAAAATGCCTTCCCTGGAATATCTGTTGAAATTAGGAGTTACAAGTGAATCACCTCCAAGCGGGCCTATCAGATAACCGCTGAAACTTTCAAGGACAATCAGAATAATATTCGGTTTCGGATTATTTAATACTTTAACTGGTATTCCACTATCGGCTGTCAGACTGTCGACAATTGTCTTTGCCTCTTTAAGATCTCCGAATTCATATGGATTTTTTACAGGCTTCTGTGTAAAGGCAGAGGTTCCTACATTCCAGACAGCATTTATTGCGGCGTGATTCAGGAACATATTCTTACTGAAATAAACGGTACCAGCGTTTATTGGGGCAACACCAAACCCACCCCTTATGGGGATGATAAGAGCTACTGTCAAAACAATAAAAAACGGAACTGCTGCGATCCACAAAGAAATACGTTCAAAGTTTCCGAATAATCTGTCAATCAGTTTATTGTAAGCAATTATTATAACAAAAGACATTAAACAGATCGAAATAAAATAGAAAAATATCTTCAGTGTACTAACCGAGGCCATCGCTTCACCCGGAGTCTTAAGATATAACATCGGGGTATAATCCATTCTGAATCCCCAGTATGAATAAAGAAATGCATCAGAAACAATAATCAAAGAGGAGAATACAATAAGAACATATGTGTACCACCTGATAAAAACACGATACCATTCGCCATTAAAGTATACACCGGGTATCAGAAACAAAAATGGGATGATCATGTAATATCCTATAGTAGAGATATCGAGATTAGAACCATGAAGGAAAGTTCCAAGAAGGCCTAAAAAAGTGTTTTGGGACGATGAATTAAACTGTATGACCAGAAATAACAAACGGGCAACAAAGAAAAACCCAAGCCAGAAAATTGCGTAGCTGATTACAGCGATGAGTCTTCTTTTCATAAAAGCTAGTTCTCCTTGACCAGGATAACCTTACCCGGTTTTTTATAGTACATTATCAATGATATAGTTATAATTACCATCCCTGCAATTGTAAGCCATTCCGGATGTTCGTCCTTTATCAGAAGCCAGCTTAACAAAGCTCCGCAGAATATCGTATTTCCCTTGTTCTTCAAATAATTTGTATAAGTCTTCAAATATCGATAAAAAAATCATTTGTCAAACATTATCCCGGACCGGGGTAGTTATGCTCATATAATTAAAATATTTAATAAATTTGTTTGATATCTAAAATCATAAAGAATGACAATAGCAGAATACATTGCAAATCAACTTTATACACATGGGGTTAAATATGTTTTTGGGATCCCGGGAGGTCCTTCAATTCCATATATGGAGGCATTCAAGGCCGAAGGAATTGAGTTCATACTCACCTCAAACGAATCTGCAGCAGGAATTATGGCAGATGTAACTGCCAGAATCACAGGCATCCCGGGTATTTGTCATGCTACATTTGGCCCTGGCGCCACTAATATCTCAACCGGCGTTGGTGGAGCTTTGCTTGATCGCTCCCCTGTAATTGTCTTTACAAGCGAAATCGGAGAGAAGTTTCACCACCGTACCACACAGATGAATATTGATCATCAGAAATTATTCGTTCCATTGACGAAAGCTACATTTCGGATGAACAGAGATAATGTTGCAGAAATTATGGAATCAGCATTTTCTTTATGTAAAGAATCTTACCCCGGACCTGTTCATATAGGGCTGCCTGATGATATCGCGTATATTGAAATAGAAATTGAAGCACCAAAAGGCTACATAACTGAAAAACCTTATTATCAGAACAATATTCAGAAAGTAATTTCGCTGCTGGAGAACACACGACGACCAATTCTTGCATTAGGACTCACGGCAGCGAGGCTTGGACTTAGAGAGGAATTACTTTTATTTTTGAGTTTAAATAAAATGCCTGTAGTGGTGACCCCGATGGCTAAGGAACTGATCCCTTTCAACCATCCATGCTATGCAGGAGTGTTATTTCATTCTTTAAGCGATTATCTTGAAGACATTTATGAGAAAACCGACCTGGTAATTGGAATCGGGTATGATCCTGTTGAATTTAACTATGAAGCATGGATGCCTGATGTTCCGTTGTTGCATTTCGATACCCGCGAAACAGATATGCCTTCAAACCATAATGTAACACAATATATCGGATCGAAAGATGAGTGGTTTCCTCTGCTCAGGAATATTAATTCCGGTTCATTAATATTTGATTCAACTGCAGTTAAAGGAATACGCGATGAGATGGCATCTGTATTTAATGGATTCAACAACCATTTCGGTCCGGTAGCCGCATTAAAAATTCTTCGGGATGAATTACCAGAAGATTCAATACTCACAGCCGACGTTGGTTCTCATCTTCATCTGATTGGTCAGTTCTGGGACACTTTTGAAAAAGGTAAAATAATTATGACCAATGGCTGGTCGGGAATGGGATTTGGAATACCTGCAGCTATGGCGGCGCAATTAACAAATCAGGATGCTACCGTTGTTTGTGTTACCGGAGATGGTGGCTTTTTGATGATGGCAGGAGAGATTATAACTTTGAAAAGATATAATCTCCCTGTTATAATTGTAGTATTTTCTGATGGCGAGCTGAACCTGATAAAAGTAAAACAATCATGGAAAGAATTGCCGGCATATGGAACTTTACTATATCACGATGATCTGTTTGGCACCGATTCATTTCTTGGGATAAAAGTATTAAGAGCTGATTCGTCTGAATCCATGGAAAAAGCAATAATTGAAGCTCTTTCGGTAAATGAACCCGTAATCATTAATGCTGTGATAGATCCGGAGGATTATAAATGGCTTATCGTTAGAAGATAGATCCCGAATCTATGGCATTAACTCTCTGTGCTCCTCTGTGGCTCTCTGTGTAAGTTTTTAATTTATAATGGGTTCCCGAAGAATAGAATAAATACAGCTGTCTTTGATTATCTCGTTTTTGATTATGTTTTTTCTGATAGTGGCTTCAAGAATATATCCTGCTCTTTCGAGTGCTTTTCGGGAGGCTATATTATCAGAAAACACTTCAGCATATATTCTGATAATATCGAATTTTCCGAAGGCATATTTGGTAATAGCCTTGATTGCCCTGGTAGCTATTCCTTTCCCCCAGAGTTCCTCTGACACGAAAAATCCTATTTCGAAATTTTTACGATAGATACCCGATTTTGAAACGATTGCAATACTTCCGGCTAAACGACTATCTATGGTAATTGCAAAAAATCTGGGAGGAAAATTCTCAGGCAGTATTATATTCAGCCAATCAATGGCATCCTTGTGAGAATAGGGAAAAGGCAGACCATCACGCACATTGTCGGCAATCTTTTTGCTATTGGCACTAACAGCCAGGTCCCGGGCGTCAGTTATACTCCAGGGTCTGAGAATAATGCCTTCAAAAGATATTTCCATTAATTAGTTCAGGCCTTCTTTTCTTTTTTAGGTTTAGGCTCAGCTTTCTCCTCTTTTACTTCTTTTTTTGCTTTGGGAGCCTTGGGTTCAGGCTTTTCTGCAGTAACTTTAGCGGCTTTTGTTTCTTTAACTTCCTTTACAGCAACTGCTTCTTTCGGTTCTTTCTTCTTTGGTTCTTTAACATGAACAGCTTTTACAGGCTTAGCTTCTGCTTTGTCGTTTTTTTTGCGGGGTCTTCTTACTCCATAAGATCCTAGAATTATTTTGCCACGTCTGGATTTTTTATCACCTTTTCCCATATCAATTGATTTGATTAGTTTTACCTTTTTTTAAGACGAAAGCAAAGTTAATAAATTTCTTTATTTTTATTGAATATTTCTTGACAAACAATAAACAAACCAGAGAAAAATATTAATGAATAACAAGTTATGACATACTGCGATTATATTGCGACAGTTTCCGGAGAACAGCTTTCACTTTCTCATTCTCCAAAATGCCCTATATATGAAAGCTAAAACTTTTAAGAACACAAAAATGAGGAGAAGCGAAAGGGATTTATCAGCATTCAGCCGCACAGCAATTCTCAGGCTTGAAATAGCCGAAATGACAGGCAAAAAGAAATAATCGCATGATTATCACATCATTGAATTAATCAAAGCGAAAAAAGACTAAATTGCAATTTTAAAAATAATTTATGCAAACATTAAATGATTTAAGATTGGCTGTTCTTATAGATGCAGACAATGTACCATATAGCAATGTCAAAGGAATGCTTGAAGAGATTGCCAAGTACGGCACACCTACATTTAAAAGGATCTATGGCGACTGGACTAGGCCTACAATTGCAGGCTGGAAATCTGTTCTGCTCGAAAACGCTATAACACCCATACAGCAATACAGTTATACAAAAGGCAAAAATTCTACCGATTCGGCATTGATTATTGATGGAATGGATATTCTTTATTCAGGAAAAGTTGATGGATTCTGTATTGTTTCAAGCGATAGCGACTTTACCCGGCTCGCAACCAGGCTACGTGAAGCAGGAATGAAAGTTATTGGGATTGGTGAGAGGAAAACACCATACCCGTTCATTGTTTCGTGCGACAAATTTATCTATCTTGAAATTATCGCTTCATCCACCCCCGCAATTGAAGCTGTCCCGGAAGTCAGAAAAAAAGGTAAACCAATCGTTAGAAAGAAAAAGACAACTGAACCGGAGCCACAGACACCTGCCAACCTGGTCAGAAGATTAATCGCATCTTCAATTTCAGATATTGCTGATGAAAACGGCTGGGCTTATCTCGGTGATGTAGGCAATCTGATCCTGAAAAAGCAACCTGATTTTGATCCCAGAAACTTTGGATTTCCAAAGCTGACACCACTTATACGATCACTTGATTTTGAGATTGATGAGAGGGACTCGGGGCAGAATCATATTAAGCATATTTATATCAGGAACAGGAAGTAGGAGAAAGGGAGAGGGGGAGAAAGGGAGAAAGGGAGAAAGGGAGAAAGGGAGAAAGGGAGAAAGGGAGAAAGGGAGGAAGGGACGAAGGGACGAAGAGACTAAGAGACGAAGGGCAAATTATTCAAATTTCTGCTTCTATGAACGAACAAAAACAAACGAACTTCTGTTCTAGATAAGTAGTGTCAATAATTGACGGAAGAAACTTTTTATAGTGATTATAAATGGCTTATTGCCAAAAAGATATTAAAATACAATATAATATGGCTATTTATTTTTTGTTTTCAAAAATAAGTATGACCTTTGTCCCTGTTTTATAAATACTTTAATTATTTGAATTATGAACATTTACGTAGGAAGTCTTCATTTTAAAATGAGTGAAGCAGAATTAAAAGAAATTTTTGAAGAGTATGGCGAAGTAACATCCGCAAAAATCATTATTGACAAGTACTCTGGGAAAAGTAAAGGATTTGGTTTCGTTGAGATGCCGAATGATGCTGAAGCAAAGAAAGCTATCGAAGAATTAAATGGTGCTGAAGTTAGTGGTAGAAACATTATCGTTAATGAGTCCATTGAAAGAACTGACAGAAGAAGTAATTTCAGAGGTGGTGATAACAACGACCACAGAGGCGGTAGTGGTAGTGGCGGTGGTGGAAACAGAAGAGATAACTACAGATAGGGAAAAAATATCTAAGACTATGAAAGGTACTGTTAAATGGTATGACAGAGTAAAAGGCTTTGGATTCCTTCAGACAGAAGATGATAAGGATATCTTTATCCACCGTTCAGGTTTAGAGGTTTCACATACCGAGCTTGAGGCAGGCCAGACAGTTGAATTTGAAATTGAACAAAATGAAAAAGGTCCGATCGCAATCAAGGTAAAAAAAGTAGATTAATCCTTCTTTAACTAATAACAAAAGGAAGCCGTCTCATAACATAATTGAGACGGCTTTTTTAATTGAGTTTTGCTGAAGAGGTATCTGGTTCATTATTTCTTCCTGGATGAGCAAAAAGAAATGAACATCAAAAAAAGGTGTCCCTCTTTGAGACACCCTCCTTCTTTTGTTTAGGATCCAATCCTAATATATTGTTTTTATAGATTTCAAAATTTAAGTTCTATACGAGTTTATATCCTTTTCTGTATTCATAATGCATCAGTTTTGTTGCAGCACCATCAGTGTCGTCAACAAATGTTTCTGTCTTTGGATTCCATTTTACCGTACGTTTAAGCTCGCAGGCAATATTACCAAGGTTGCAAACAGTACAGCTGCTGTGGCCGATTTCAACGGAAACAACCGGATCTTTCCTAAGCCTGACAGATTCGATGAAATTCAGCTGGTGAGGAATTCTTGTTTCGTAAGGTCCTTCTACTTTAGTTGCAGATTCAGGGAGGGCTAGTTTTTCATCAGATGATTTAAAATATCCTCTTGAAACTTCGATCCAACCTTTGTCTCCCCAAAATTTAACGCCTTTTGTTTTCTTTACATCAAAAGGTTCGGAGGTCATAATTACGCCATCGGCATATTTGAACGACATAAATTCTGTACCGTCTCCTATTGGTGATGCTTCAATGGGACCATTCTTGTCCATACCAAGCCCCCACTGTGCAATGTCAAACATATGTGCGCCCCAATCTGTTGTAAAGCCGCCACCCATTTCCTTATACCAACGCCATGCACCCCAAATCTTTTCATTTTGCTCTGGCTCAATTGTTATAGGAGGGTCAAGCTGATTATTGAAATGTATCGGGTTGGGAAGTGATCCAAGCCATAGATCCCAGTTCAGATCGGCAGGAATCGGTTCTTCAGGAAGATTATATGGTGTTGGAGGAGCACCTACAAAAGCATTTACCTTTGATATTTTTCCGATTGCACCTTCCTGAACAAGTTTTACAGCATGCTGAAATTCAGCTGAAGATCTTTGCTGGCTTCCTAGTCCAAAGATTCTTTTGGTATCTCTTACTACTTTCCTCAGTTCCTGACCTTCCTTAATAGTGAAAGTCATAGGTTTTTCCAGATAAACATCCTTGCCTGCCTTACAAGCAGCAATTGCAATCCTTGCATGTGAATGGTCAGGTACAGCAATTACTACAGCATCGATATCGGGTCTGGCCAGAAGATCTTCGAATTTTTCGTAGGTATCAACTTTTGCTTCTTTACCCGCTTTTGTATAGAATGTCTTAACCCGTTTTTCAAACCGCTTGCGTTTCACACCATAGACATCACATCCGGCCAGAACTTTTACTCCGGGGATCTGAAGAAAACCGGAGAGCAGAAACATTGATTGCTGACCCATACCGATAAATCCTAATCTGATATCAGCAACTACAGGAGAATTTAATGAAGGAGCGATTTTCGGCAGAATCATCATACCGGCAACACCTGCAACACCAGAATTAATGAACTGTCGACGCGACCATGACTTTTTTTGATCTTCCATACTTGTTCTTTATTATTTGTAAATAGTTAGTTACTCAGGAATTAAGAAATTCATGAGCCATAAAAATAGCAAATATATCTCCAAAAAATACCAGCAATAATAAAAACTGCTGGAAAATGAATACTTTTAAGTATGTGATGAATAACTTTGGTGTCTTTGTCAGTCATTGGTAAGAAAGAAAAAAAACATAGGTATCTTTGTCAAAAATTTAATATTATATGGACAAGGCTGTAGAAAACATCAAGGGAAAACAAGGTTTTATTATCGATATGGACGGTGTTATCTATCACGGGAATAAACTTCTTCCGGGTGTAACTGATTTTGTAGCATGGCTTGAAGCATCAGGGAAAAAATATTTATTCCTTACAAATTCCAGTGAAAGAACTCCAAAAGAACTTCATGAGAAACTAAAAAGACTGGGAATAACTGTTGGTGAAGAGCACTTTTACACAAGCGCCCTGGCAACCGCAAGCTTCCTTTCAAATCAGAAACCAAACGGGAGTGCTTATATTATTGGTGATGCTGGTCTCATACATGCTTTATATAGTGTAGGTTATAGTGTAAATAACGTAAACCCCGACTATGTTGTTGTCGGAGATACACATAGTTACAATTTTGAAAAAGTTGAACTGGCAGTAAACCTGGTAATCAGAGGCGCTAAGCTTATTGGTACTAATCCGGATGTCAGCGGTCCTATCGAAGTTGGTATTACCCCATCTACAAAAGCACTTATTGCTCCGATAGAAATTGCTGCAGGTAAAAAAGCTTATTTTGTGGGAAAACCGAATCCTCTGATGATGAGGAGTGCACTTAAACGTCTTGGTATTAAGAGAGAAGATGCAATTGTAATAGGTGATCGTATGGATACAGATGTCAGATGCGGCCTGGAATCAGAAATTGACACACTGCTGGTATTAAGCGGAATAACTGAGCGTAATGGCATCGACCAGTTTCCCTATCGTCCGCATTATGTGCTTAATGGAATTATCGACCTTGTAAATTAATCCTGCCACCATTAAACATTCCCAAAGCAGTTAGCTGGTAACAAATGACTATTTTCTCATTCTAAATAACAAACTGATTAAATGAAAAATTTCCTATCGGAATTCCCTACACTTGATATATTAAACAAAGAGATGAAAGGACACTCCTTCCCGGAATACAGGGAAGCAAATGGTCATATTCATACTCCCTATTCTTTCAGCGCCTTCAAAGCTCTTGAAGTCGCATTTAAGATGGCGACTGAAGAGAAAATTGCGGTTCTGGGGATAAATGATTTTTATGTTACCGATGGTTATGATGCATTTCATAAAGGATGCCTCATCAATAAGATATTTCCTCTTTTCAATATTGAGTTTATCGGACTTTTGAAAGATGAACAAAAAAAGGGAATCAGAATAAATGACCCGAATAATCCAGGCAGGATCTATTTTAGCGGGAAAGGCTTGGATTATCCCTTTCAGTTAGGATGGGTGCAGAAGAGACAATTAAACACGGTAAGGAAAGACAGCCAGCTTCAAATTAAAGCTATGATATACAAGCTGAACCAGCTTATTGTTAAGGAAAAGCCATCTCTGAAATTGTCATATGAAACAATCAAAAGTGAATATGCTCACGAGCTTGTCCGCGAACGTCATCTGGCAAAAGCATTAAGGGAACTTGTTCTGGCAACATCAGGCACTGTCGATGAACAACTACGGTTTCTTGAGAACCTGTATGGGGGAAAGAAATCAAAAGCGGGATTTTCAAATCCTGCGGCTCTTGAAAATGAGATAAGATCTAACCTTCTGAAAAGCGGAGGACCGGCATTTGTGGAGGAAGATGAAAATTCATTTCTAAAACTCAAAAAAATAATCAAAATTATCACTAAAGCGGGCGGAATACCCTGTTATCCTGTTTTACTCGACGATGCTTCAGGAAAACTTACCGAATATGAAGCTGATCCTGAAAAACTTTTACTATCGCTCAGTAAGCTTGGGATTGGTTGCATAGAACTCATCCCCGGGAGGAATGACCTTGCGACCCTGAAGAATTTTGTTGAATTTTTTCACAAAAAGGGTTTCATTATAACGTTTGGAACGGAACACAATACTCCTGAAATGCTGCCATTGACAGTAACATCAAGGGGTGGAATACCTCTGGACGATTCCTTAAAAAAGATTGCCTGGGAAGGCGCATGCGTAATTGCTGCTCATCAGTATTTAAGAGCCGATGGCCGTCAGGGATATGTATTACCCAATGGAACTCATAGTTTAAAACAAAGAAGAGAATTAATGAATCTTGGAAAATTAGTTATTGAGTATT
>JBBRSO010000073.1:0-15223 GCA_038245405.1 Bacteroidales bacterium | reverse complement strand
TTCAATGAATTGACTACACTGCTTCATGAATTCGGGCATTCACTGCATGGCATGCTTACCCGATGTACTTACGAAGGTTTGTCGGGGACAAATGTTGCACGCGATTTTGTTGAATTGCCTTCGCAGTTTATGGAAAATTTTGCTTTCGAGAAACAATGGCTCGATACGTGGGCAACACACTATATAACAGGAGAAAAAATTCCCGGAGAAATTATTCGTAAAATCAAAGAAGCATCCACATTTAATGAGGGATATGCTTGCTTCAGACAGCTAAGCTTTGGCTTTCTAGATATGGCATGGCACACTATCGAAAAGCCTGTTGAAATGGATATTTCACAGTTTGAGAGCTCAGCTATGGCGATGACAGAATTATTCCCCACTGTTGAAGGTCTTAACATGAGCGCTTCCTTCGGACATATTTTTGGCGGAGGATATGCTGCCGGATATTATGGTTACAAGTGGGCGGAAGTACTTGACGCAGATGCATTCAGCTATTTCACAGAAACAGGTATCTTCAATATAAATACGGCTGCTTCATTCAGAAATAACATCCTTGAAAAAGGAGGAACTGAAAAACCCCAGGACCTTTATGTAAAATTCAGGGGGAAAGAACCCTCGATTGAGGCATTACTCATCAGAAGCGGTTTGAAAGATGTGAGGAGTTAGGTGTGAGGTAATTATTTGTTATCTTTGCGTTGCATTTTACGTCGGGTTCCCGTATATAATTCCTTAATTACCAATCTATTAATGTAAGTAGTATGATTCTCTTTTTTGAATGTATTTCCAATAATCTTATTGCAGTAGGCACCACAGAAAATCTTCCTGAAAAAGAAATTGAAAAATTAATATGGCTTTTTGGTGAAGCTAAATTACTGAAAGACGATCATTTGCATGGTAGTTTCATTGGGCCCAGAAAAGAGATGATAACGCCCTGGAGCACCAATGCTGTAGAGATTACGCAAAACATGGGAATTTCGGGTATTAAGAGAATCGAGGAATATCATTTTACATCAGATGAGAAACCTATTTACGATCCAATGCTTCAGAAACTCTACAGGGGATTGGATCAAAGTCTCTTCAATATTGATAAAATGGCTGATCCTGTCATCTATATTGATGATATCAGAATGTATAATCTTAAAGAAGGACTGGCTCTTAATGCAGATGAAATTGAGTATCTGAATAAACTAGCGACATCAATTGGACGTAAACTCACCGATAGTGAGGTTTTCGGCTTTTCACAGGTCAATTCTGAACATTGTCGTCACAAAATATTTAACGGAACATTTGTGTTGTCAGGAAAGGAAAAGGATAAGACTCTATTCCAGATGATCAAGTCTACCACAAAAACAAATCCGAACAGTGTGGTATCGGCATATAAAGATAACTGTGCGTTTGTTCAGGGTCCGGTTGTGGAACAATTTGCACCCGGCACGCAGGATAAGCCCGATTATTTTAATATCACCGAATATGAATCTGTCCTTTCCATAAAAGCTGAAACACATAATTTCCCAACAACAGTTGAACCTTTTAATGGGGCTGCAACAGGAACAGGAGGAGAGATAAGAGACCGTATTGCTGGGGGAAAAGGTGCATTACCTATTGCAGGAACTGCTGTGTATATGACATCTTATCCGCGCACAGAAGGTGGAAAATCGTGGGAAAAATTAATCCCTGAAAGAAAGTGGCTCTATCAGACACCGGAAGATATATTGATCAAAGCTTCTAATGGCGCCAGCGATTTTGGCAATAAATTCGGCCAACCGTTGATTTGCGGTTCGGTTTTCACCTTCGAACATAAAGAGAATCTCACAATGTTCGGTTACGATAAAGTGGTAATGCTTGCCGGAGGTATAGGTATCGGCAAGAAAAAAGACAGTGGTAAGGATATTCCTGAAAAGGGCGACTTAATTGTGCTTCTTGGAGGTGATAACTACAGAATCGGAATGGGAGGAGGTGCTGTTTCATCAGTTGATACCGGAAAATTTGATAGTTCAATAGAACTTAATGCTGTTCAGAGAGCAAACCCTGAGATGCAAAAAAGAGTGTACAATGCCATCAGGGCATTAAGCGAATCTGTTAATAATCCGATTGTCTCCATACATGATCATGGAGCCGGCGGCCACCTTAATTGTTTATCTGAGCTGGTTGAAGCTACAGGAGGCAGGATTGATATAAGTAAACTACCGGTTGGAGATCCAACTCTGTCGGCAAGAGAAATTATCGGTAATGAGTCGCAGGAACGTATGGGACTTATTATTAAGAAAAGTGATGTGGAAACTCTCCGAAAAATTTCCGCGAGGGAAAGGGCACCTTTTTATATTATTGGCGAGGTTACCGGCGATATGCAGTTTACACTCGAGAATCCTGTAACAAATGAAAAACCAATAGATCTGGCCTTATCATCACTTTTTGGTGATCCGCCGAAAACAATTATAAATGACATAATTGTTGAAAATGAATACAAAAAGCTTGAATATTCATTTGATAAGATTAAGGAGTACGCCGAACAGGTTTTACAACTTGAAGAAGTTGCCTGCAAGGACTGGCTGACCAATAAAGTAGACAGATCAGTTACCGGCAGGCTGGCAAAACAACAATGTGCCGGCACTTTACAATTGCCGTTAAATAATCTTGGTGCGATCACACTCGACTATCGCGGTAAAAAAGGGATGGCAACTTCAATCGGTCATGCTCCGGCTGCAGGCCTGATAGATCCCAAAGCAGGATCAGTATTATCTATTGCAGAAGCTCTCACGAATATAATCTGGGCGCCGCTTACACAAAAATTACAAAGCGTTTCCCTTTCTGCTAACTGGATGTGGCCATGTAAAAATACCGGAGAGGATACCAGGCTATATGCTGCTGTAAAAGCCACAAGCGATTTTGCAATCGCATTGGGAATAAACATTCCGACAGGCAAGGATAGCCTCTCAATGACTCAGAAGTACAGCGATCAGATAGTTCTTTCCCCCGGCACAGTCATAATTTCTGCCGCAGCTGAAGTGAGAGATATCAGGAAAATTATTGAACCGGTTATTGTAAATGACTCCAACACCAGCCTTTTATACATTGATCTGAGCCGCGACAGTTTCAAAACCGGAGGAAGCAGTTTTGCACAGATTCTAAACCGTCTGGGCACGGAAGCGCCAACAGTAACAGATCCTTCATATTTCAAAGAAGCTTTTAACACGGTTCAGGATCTTATTTCAAAAGGACTTATAATTGCCGGTCATGATATATCAGCCGGAGGTATGCTGACCACTTTATTGGAAATGTGTTTCGCCAACACATCAGGAGGCTTATCTGTAAATCTGACATCAATCAGCGAAACTGACACAATAAGTATTCTTTTCAGTCAGAACCCTGGTCTCATAATTCAGGTAAGTGAAGAGGACAATGTTGCGGAGATCCTGCTCGAAAACGGTATATCCTATTTCTCAATTGGCCATCCCACAGAAGAAAGAACACTCTATATTGTTAATAATAATGAGAAGGTTTCATTTGACATCAACGAGCTCAGGGATAAGTGGTTTAAAACTTCATATCTTCTCGACAGGAGGCAATGCGGTAATGATAATGCACTCGAAAGATTCAAGAACTACAGAAACCATGAACTGAACTTCAATCTGCTTGATTTCGAAGGAAGCTTCAAATCACTTGGCATCACACCCGAAAGAAGAACTACATCGGGTATACGGGCAGCAATAATCAGGGAGAAGGGCGTAAATGGTGACAGGGAAATGGCCTATGCTCTTTACCTTGCAGGGTTCGACGTCAAAGACGTGCACATGACCGACTTAATATCAGGGAGAGAGACTCTGAGTGAAATAAGTATGATTGTTTTTGTTGGCGGTTTTTCAAATTCAGATGTATTAGGATCCGCAAAAGGATGGGCCGGTGCTTTCAGATACAATGAGAAAGCCGCTCTGGCACTTGAAAATTTCTACAAAAGGCCTGACACACTGTCGCTTGGAGTATGTAACGGTTGCCAGCTGATGGTTGAACTTGGTCTCTTATACCCAAAACATACAGACAGACCAAAACTGCGTGTAAATAAATCTCACAAATTTGAATCGGGGTTTCTTGGAGTAAAGATCTTGCCAAATAATTCGGTAATGCTTGGGAACATGTCAAATTCAGAGCTTGGAATCTGGGTGGCACATGGTGAGGGACAATTCAGCCTGCCATATCCTGAGAACAGATATAATATTACCTTAAAATTCAGCAAAAACACATATCCGGCAAATCCCAACGGATCAGATTATGATGTAGCCGGACTATGCTCGGATGATGGCCGTCATCTTGTTATGATGCCGCATCTTGAACGTTCCTATTTCCCATGGCAATGCGGTTATTATCCTCCAGACAGGAAGAAGGATGAAGTTACTCCCTGGATAAAGGCGTTTGTCAATGCCAGGAAATGGATTGAAGAGCTTTAATTACCTGGTAATAGGCTTCAGCGATACTGATAATAGCTGTGAATTTTCCACTTCTTTCCTATTGTGCTTTTCTAAGATTTTCTCACTTATTATCTGGATATTATACAGACCTGTGTCCTGAATATATAATGATCCTAAAAATGAATCAGCTCTGAAATAAGGGTAAGCTACATCTACAGAATTAAGGACTATCTTATCACATTCAGGAACAGCTTCAAGTCTGTTATCAAGGATACTGAGTTTAACCGAACTGTCATATTTCAGATCAGTAGTATCCTTTGTAGCACTTGACATCCAAACATCGAATCGACCCGATTTTGAAACAAAAACACTCCACTCGGCAGTGTTTGTATAAGGGTTAGATTTATCCTGATAACAATCAGCTTTATCAACCTTTAACGATATAGTACCATCTGTTTGTTGTAAAATTTTATTATTAACAGGCTTCCCCACTGATTCAGTATCCACTCCGGTATTATTACAAGAACAAAGTAAAACCCCAGCCACTACTATCAACCCAAATATTTTCTTGTTCATTTTTTCCTAATTGATTGTTTTCTAACATTACATTTAACGTTTTAAAAACAATTACAGTATAAGAATTGTTCTAAAAATTATTTTTAAAAATCTTTTTAGTCAATTCCAGACTCACAGTAATAAGTATTTCGATCATGGACAACAACCGGGAAATCAAATTACTTTTTCAGTTACTCTCGTAAGACTCTTTTGATTTATCTGAGGGAAAAGCTTCATATTTATAGATTCGGCAACAATCTCCGCGATATCAGCAACTCTTGTTGAAGTAACTCCCGCGAATGTTTTTTTACAAAGAGGACATGCTGTAGCAAGAATATCAGGGTTATTCGCTGTAAGTTCCTTCGCAGCATCTGAGGCAATTTTAGTTCTTTCAGAGGATCTCAGCTTCATATTAGCCAGACTCCCGCCACAGCACAAAGATTCAGAATCTTCATACTTTGTTTTTTCAAGTCTCGAAACATGGTTAAGAACAAACTTAGGATCTTCGTAAACTTTCGATCCTCTTCCCAATTCGCAAGGAGAATGGTAAACTACTTTTTTGCGAAGGAAATTAAACTTCAATGAATCTTCATCTATCAGTCTTTTTATGAACTGACTATGATGAAGTACTTCAGCATCGAGATAATAACTTTCCTTAAATACTTTATAACAAATCGGACACGATGTAACAAGCATTTGAGCGCCTGATTTCCATATCAACCTGGAATTATAGTTAATAAGTTCCCTCGCCTCCTTATCATGTCCGGACAGCATCAAAGGTCGTCCGCAACAAACGCCGCCTTCCTCATCCATGAACTTATAATTCAGCCCGGAAGCATCAAGGATTTTGATCATTGAATTTTTTATAGCCGGTGTAAGATGAGTCATACATCCTGCAAAAAATAACACATCTGCTTTTTCAGGCTCCAGCTCTTTTAAAAAATTATAATTCGTCGATAACAAAGTATTTTCAGGAATATTTGATTTCCCTGAAGGAAAATACTGATTAAAAATATTTCTTCCGTTTCTGACAGTTTCTGATGCTCTTCTCAGTATCATTCTAATTGGTGACAACTCAATTCCCACTGGACATTTAGTATCACACCTGCCGCACATAAGACAGTTATTTGCTATTTCTGAAGTGTCTTTATTATGACGTATTGCTTTCATCATGTAGGCTGACTGAACATTTGTTATTCCTGCTGATGAATTAAGCTGACATGCATCTATACATATACCACAGGAAGAGCAGGAATAGGTCTGAACTTCCGTATAAGTTCCTTCTTTGTCGCCTGTTCTTATTCCTGAGTTTCGCATAAAAATCAGAAATAACTCAGTAGGAATATGCATGTATCGTGTAAGAGGAAGAAGAATAAAGAATGTACCAAGTGAAATTGAATAGAGCCACCAGAAGGGATATGCCAGATTGCTCACAGGAAGAAATTTCCCAAGCCATGCTCCGAATGATCCTGTCAGGAAACTTCCATTACCATAAATAGCGCTTGTAAAGCTTTCTGCCAGAAGCCTGCTGGGGAATATTAACCATAATGATGTTAATGCTATTCTGTCGGTAATTTTCAGCCGTGTTGTTTTTTTCATTCCAACTGTTCTGGAAGAGAATCTTTTTATGACAGCCAGAAAGAGCCCTGAAAGTATAAATGCAAGTATAAGATCCATTAGAAAGCCAAATGCCGCTTCAACTCCATCCTTTCCATGTTCAGGGTTAAAGAATCTGAAAAATATTGATTTATATGGCGCATTAAGATGTTTCAAGCCAAACACATCGGCTTCAATAGTGCCAAAAAAGATAAGCAGGAACCATCCGAACGCGAGACTCATGTGCATGTAACCAAGACGAAAGTTTGTTTTCAGTATTCTTCTGTGTATCAGGCTTTCCATGAATATTTCCCTGAGACTCAAGGCAAAGGCAGCACCAAAGAACCCACGCTGGAGTCTGAGTTTATCAGGACGCGACAGGGCACGGAACCAGATTACACTTCTTGTAACAACATAGATGAGTATGGAATATAAGCCAATATTAAAAGGTATTACAAATGGATCAAATTGCATATTCATCTAATTTCTGAAAAGCCTCTTTGGCAAGTGTCACAACATTTCTGGTATTCACTCCCCTCGGACAAACCAGGATACATTTTCCGCAAAGCATGCACATTTTCAATTTCCTGCCTACATCAGATGTTTCTCCCCTTTTTATCAGTATAAACAATTCACGGAGACTGAATAAAGTATAATTGCCGGTGGTGCATGTAGCAGAACAGCCACCACATTCTATGCATTGTCTGAAACTTGGTTCATTTTTAAAAATATAATCAGCTATCTCTCTGACATTATTATCATAGTCGATCTGGCGACCTGTTGAAATGGAAAAACCAAACTTATTCAGACTACTTGCCATCTTTCAGATAATCAATTACTTCAACAACTGCAGACCGTGCATGAGAAATAGTTTCAGTTATATTCATTGGTGAGGTACAGGTTCCTGCAAAAAAAACACCCTCAATATTACTTGTGTTACTGCCTGTATGATTATCTGCAGCACTGAAGAACCTGTTCGCCCCCGTTTCCAGAC
The DNA here is from genome assembly GCA_038245405.1 of Bacteroidales bacterium. Taxonomy (GTDB): domain Bacteria; phylum Bacteroidota; class Bacteroidia; order Bacteroidales; family VadinHA17; genus LD21. The sequence goes on along the minus strand of JBBRSO010000073.1, from coordinate 7,675 downwards.
CGCTTAATTCTGCAATTTTCTTTCCCCCATCTGACATTTCCATACCAGCCATCAGTACTAGTAAGTCGAGTTTCATTCTGAGTGGTCTGCCAGCAAGTGTATCTTCTACTTTTACCAAAAGCCTGCCATCAATTGTTTCACTTGCTTCTGAAACTTTTCCCCTTATAAAGCTAACAGACCATTTTTCCTGTGCCTCACGATAAAGTTCTTCATAAAATGCCCCTCCCATCCTCATGTCCATATAAAAACAAAAGACTTTAGAACCAGGAAGGGATTCGCGGATCTCGATAGCCTGTTTTACTGCTGTAACGCAACACAATTTTGAGCAGTAAAAATTCCCAATCTTTTCATCACGCGATCCAACGCAATGGATTATTCCTACAGTTTCAGGAAGATTGCCATTTTTCAAAGTAAGCTTGCCATCCTGAAACTTCTTTTCGAGATCGGCTGAAGTAATTACATTGTCGTAAATGCCGTAGCCATATTCTTCTTTCCGTGCACTCTTGAAAAGATCAAATCCTGTTGCAACAATTACGGCATCAGCAGTGAGCTCAGTTCCCTTATTTGTTGTAATTGAGAAATGATCTCTTCCTTTCTTTAATTTTTCTATAGTTGTGTTAGTTAGTATCTTAATAGCATTATTGTCGATAATTTTGTGAAGATATTTTCTAACCTCATCACTATTTCTTCTGTCGGGAAAGAGTTTGTACCAGTTATTTAGGTGACCACCGGTTTTTGTATCCTTCTCGATTAGACTAACTTCCAGCCCTGCTTTGGATAATTGTCCGGCGACCTCAATCCCGGCAACTCCCCCTCCTATCACAACAACATGTTTATTCATTTCGATATCAGATATTTAATATACTACACCTCAGAATATGCAGAAACCGGTGAGAGGTTAAATTTCTCCTCAGGAGAATATTCAATTCCAATTTTATTCAGCACAGGTTCACAATCAGTCTGATGCATCTGCAAACCCAGGTCCCAGGGATCGTAGCCAAGAACAAGACCAGCGACTTCTTCATAAGTAAAAACCGGAATTCCTTCGCCGTTCTGTCCATATCTCTTGCCTTCCATCTCATTTATAACATACTGCCATCTGTCGAGGAACATAGGGCAACCAGGACAGTTAGTAATAATCATATCTGGTTTGAAAGGCTTCATAGATTCAAATTTTTCCTTTGAGCAAGCCATAGAATAGCCCCTGTTTGCCTGAACTATGTATTGTCTGAAGCCAAACCCACAACAGTGTCTTCTCTCGGGATAGTCAATTACCTGGCCTCCCCATTCTTCTATCATTCCACTAAGAACTGAAGGATATTCTGCCCCACCAACTCCCTTCGACGGAAACATTTTTGAATAATGACAACCGATGTGATCAACTACACGCAGCGGTTCTCCTGTATCCTTGTTTATAAGTTTGTATTTGGCTTTTGCACCAATTTCTTTTCTGAATTTATATATAACATCACTTGCATGCGCAAGGTTCTTTGGCTTTTCAAATTCTCTTCCTGTAGCCTTCATTAATTGCTCTCTTACTTTTTCCTCTATCCTGGGAAAATGTTGCCATGTATCAAGTATTTCAGTATACAGACCAAATGAGGTAATACAGGAAGGCACATAATTACTGTAGCCAGCCTCAGTCATAAGCGCAAACTGACGTGCAACAACTGTCATAGCTGTTTCTACGGGTACAATATCACTGTGATAACCTATACCGGAACAAGACGTGTGACACGGATGCTCATAAACATCTTTTTTAAGCTCATCTTTTAGGATCTTTAGAAATGCAACCTCAGAACCCGGGAAAAAATTCTGTCGGATACAACTTCTTACATAGAAGAAATTATCGTCTGCAATTTCTTTCTGGTATTCACTCCAAATAGCCTGTTTACCCTCTATCTTCATAATTATCTTGTGTGGGTGCCGTTATTCATTTTATAAATATGATCGAAGTACTCATTATCAGTTCCATCAGTTAGCTTGAGATTCATTTCATCCGCCTTGATCTTTGAAAACGATTCGATTTTTTCATATCGGTCAAGACCGCCTGTAACCTCAAATATTTTCTTCAGTTCATCGAGTGTTTCCTCTGGGATCTTGCGCAGTATTCCAGGTCCGTCACCTTTGTAATTTCCACCTAATCTCGCAAATAACTCTGTCTTATTCTCTTGCACCCATTCCCATACAGGTCCCTGTTCGGGATGCATAGCCATACTTATTCCGTCGAGATAAACGCAATATCCTGTACTTAGAATCCAGTCGCCAATTGTTCTCTTTAGCGCCAGTTGTTGTCTTCCTTTTTCAGATTCGGTAAAATATCCCAGGTCCTGCGACAATCCTCTTAAGGCCATAATTACCAATCCTGGAGCGTTTCCACGCGGACATCTTGTTTTGCACGACATACATTCTCCGCAATACCAGATTGTTTCTGATTTCAACAGCTCCAAAATTTCATCATCTCCTTTCGTCTGAACGGCATCAATAACTTTACGCGGATCGTAGTTATAAAATTCTGCTGCAGGGCAAATTGCGGTACAAACTCCGCAATTCATGCAAGCGTTGAGACCTTCTTCAAACCTAATATCCTCCAGTAATAAATCGAATAGCTTGCCCATCTGCTTTTTATATAACAATATTTCTACCCTCGAAACAAAGATAAGATGAACATAAATTTGATGAAAGAAGCTTAAAACCTATTTGATAGGGGTATTTATACGTATAAGAGGGATGGCGGGACGAAGGGACGAAGAGACTGAGAGAGGGAGAAAGGGAGAGAGGGAGACAGAGGGAGTCTAATGGACTTTATTGAGAAGTTTTTTATTCACATAATGAGTTAGCCATGCACTCCCGGCGCCAATAGCGGCGCCTGCAAGCACATCTGATGGATAGTGAACACCAAGGTCCATTCTGGAATAACCGACAGCACCTGCCCAACCAAACATAGGTACAATTACATACCATTTGGGATAAGCAATGCTTATTGAAGTTGCCGTTGCAAATGCACCTGAAGTATGTCCCGATGGGAAAGAAGGAGAGCCACCACCGGATTTTTTAAGAATATCAGTATATGTAATAAATGGTCTTGCCCGGTTTATAGAATATTTCAAACCTGAAGTAATACAAAAATTAACAACCGTTGCCGCAACAACTACTTCAGCATTTCTGAAAAGTGTTTTATCGTGCTTAACAAGGCTGGTCGCTCCCATTGCAGTTGGTATTGCAACAATAAGCCATACATCTGAATTGGAAATAAATTGAAATATATTATCAGAGGGAAGAGGATGTGGTGAATTTATTGATCGGAGAATTCTTATGTCCAAATTCTGAGCAGAGGTAATTTGGTTAAAAAATACAGTCAGGAACATAACCTTCCATATCACTTTCACGACTCTTAATATTAATTTCAAAGATTAACTAAATAACAGCATGATAGCTAAAAGGTTCTGATTATATTATTCATAATGGGTAAGAATGTTTCCTAATTCAGCTTTACTTTCGAAAATTCGCCGCCCATATAATTCTTATTCTCCCAATTTAAATAAGGGGTTGAGGTTAGCACTATTTGATTCCATCATTGCAGTAATACTTCCATATCTGCTTGTTTTCAGAAAAATTTTCAGGATGAAAAGAAATTGAGATACTAAAAACAAGATGACTATCCCCACTTCCGACTGTGGCTTAAGACCATGAAGCAACTTTAGAACCAACCACATATAAAAAACCTGAATGATTATGATTAAAAGCATAAGCGGATATGACGAATAAAATGTGCGGAATGTTTCCCTGAGACCAAAACTTATTGCTTTGAAACTGCATTTATCTTTTCGTGCCACTTGCCAGGCTCTTGAATAATCAGCTGAGATTGAAAGTATTATAACTACAAACAGAAATAAGGATAATAACAGAATGGCAGAATTAAATATGGTTACATCTGTTGTATTTTCCGATATCGCTATTAAAGAAACAGGAACAATAACAATCAAACCCAACGATAGCAATATCAATAAACTGAATATAAATGAGATAACTGTAAAAGACCAGAACTTTTCAGCAGATGCCCTGAAGAAGTCCTGTGATGAAAATTTGATAGAATCTTTTCTGAGACTATTAAATAATCCTCCGGCGAGAAAAGCATTAACTAAAAAGCATACCAAAACAAGTACGGTTAATCCCTGTGAGAAATAGGGACCCAGACTACCGGCATTAGCTCTGAGATCGGCAAAGACTTCGGCGTTTATTCCATTTTTCAATTGTTCAGAAATGGTGCTATTACCCAATCCTGCTTTAAAGGCTGCCTTCATTGGCATTACTACGAGGCTGACAAGAAGAAGGTTGACAAACCACACGATTATTAGTCCTTTCCATGCTTTTCCGGAGCGCAAAAAGCCAGATATGAGAGAATTTAATATTTTCAGAAGGGGGGTCATTATAATGAAAATATACTTATAAAAAACTCAAGGAATGATAAGAGTCTGTTTGATAATCTTCTCATAGGAAGCATATCGGGATTCTCTGTGATTGAATTGTTTATATAATTGATATCCATGCTGATCTTAAAATCAGGATCAATCTTTACCCATTCGATTTTTCTGGTGCCCGAATATTCAAAATCCTTAAACCTGCTTCTGCCATCCCAGGTTTCATTAATCTCATCGCCGTTATTAAAATGAATGCGGACTTCAACAGGAAGCATCACATCTCCGGAGCGTTCCAGCTCTACTTTAGAATGATAATTTTGCATTTTATCATTATGGCCCTTTTTAGATGAATTTGCTGAAGTCAAAGTATCGGCAGGAAATTCAGAGATGACATTTGAGAGACTGGCTGCCTTATAATCGCAGAGACCTGTTCCATAAACTGTCTGTTCGAAAAACCAGTTCATATCTTTACCGAACTTATCTCCATGTCTTTTTGTAACAACTTCATTTACAACATTAATAAAATCTCTTCCTGAGGGATGCCTGAAAGCCCATTTTTTATAGTATTCACTGAATATTTCATTAATTGCCGGCTCTCCTACAATTCCCATTAATGTATAAAGCCATGTTGCAGTTTTTTCATATGACATCATGGAGTAGGTTTCATGAGGATAATTCCAGGAGTATTCAGTATTGCTTACCAGTTGCCGCCCCTCGGAATGAACATAGGATAGACGTCCCAGCGATTTGTCAGCAAGATTAAACCAAGGAAGATCAATCAGCCCCGAATTTTCACCATAATAGTGATCCACAATCCTTTCTTCCCAGAATGAGTTAACTCCTTCATCAAGCCATGGTTCTTCAAATTCATTACTTGCGAGTATACCCATAAAATAGGCATGCCCGAATTCATGAATTGTAACCATTTCCGGTATGTGGATAAATTGCGGTATCATGTAAGAGGATGTGGAGGTAAAAAGAGTCGTATATTCCATACCCCCTGATGGTGCTCCCTTGACAGGAGGATCGACAATTGTCAAATAAGGCCACGGATATGGCCCAACATATTTTTCATAATATTCAAGTGCGTTTTTTACAGCTGTAAACTGTCTTTCAACCTGCACTGATCTCTCACCGGGAATTAATAATGTTAAATCAACATTCTTCCATTTATCAGTATATTTTACATATCCTGGCCAGGCTGTCCACGCAAAATCTACAATATCTTCAGCACGGTAGGAAAGAACTTTATTTTTCTCTTTTCCTGACGAATCCACTCTTAATAGCATCCCACCTGTCCCAACAATGTATTCTATTGGAACAGTTATTGTTACATCGTAAACACTATGATTTGAATAGAATTCGGAATTTGCATGAAACTGGTGACAGTTCCAACCGCCTTTGGTAGCATATCTCATACCGGCTTGCTCATAAACCCCGAACTTTGGAAACCATTGAGCCACAAAATAAAAATCATCCTTATAACCGGTTCTTCTTGTAAGTACCGGAAGTCTGGTATCAAAATCAATATTAATAAAGACCGTGTCGCCCGGCATGGCTGGTTTTGGGAGAGGGATCTCCGCTACTGTCTGATCAGAGGTATTGCCATCATCGGGACTAATAAATTTCATCGATGGAAGCAGATCATTACCTGAACGGTCGGTTAATTTTAATATATCAATTCTTCCTGCTTCAGGCTCTTTTATCAAGTTCCTGACACCCAATTCCCTGTTTAAAGTAGTGTTTTTGTTCTTAAATGCATTCATATACAGATGCAACTGGATGTCGGATACAATATCCGGAGAACTGTTTACCCAGAATGCCTTCATCGTGCCGGTTACCATCCTTGTATCCGGATTAAGCTCTGCTGAAATAATATAATCAGTCTGTCGTGAGCTAAGTGGCTCTTTATTAATAATTTGTGACTTACCCTGAACAAAGCTCAGGAAGTAAACAAGAATTAACAAGTATATCTTCACGTTCCGATATATAATTCAGGTTGAAAACATTCGCATATAAAAAATCAGGTTAAATTACGGAGAACTTAACCTGATTATATTATATCACAGTTATTATTTGGTTTTCTGTTCGACTTTAGTAAGCGTAAGAGGAACTTCGCCTTCGGAATACACAGCTTTTCCTGTCATTTTCATATCATTCTCAACTTTCAGAAGTACTTTGATATCCTGCCCTTCCATAAACACTGAATAAAAAACGCTATCACTTTTTATCTTCACGTTTTCGCCAGTCAGCTTATAATCACTTTCTCCGAATGTCATTGTTGCGGTATTTTTTTGGTCAGCATTGCCGAATACTATTGTCCCTGAGCCATAACCTTCAGGAGCATATGGAGCGTCGAATTTCCATGTGCCCATAGGACTCTTTTTTCCATTAGATTGCGCGCTAACTGAAAGCACAGATATAAATGAGATCACAAGTAATGTTAAGATTTTGTTTTTCATATTAAAATTGAATTAGTTTGAATTCAAATATAGAAATCTATTATCAATAATCCATAAGATTGGTAAAAATAAAATTAACAAAATCTATGTAAATCAACAGCCTCCTGCAGCCTTCTTCTTTTTTGGAAGAGACTGAACCGCAGGTTTGGAGGAAGCAGTATTCTGACTCTGTACAGGTTGCATTGCCGAACCACCCCCAAGCGCTTTTCCGGCACTTAAGCGAAAATCATATTTCGCAAATTCCTCATCAGGTCTGGTTGTTGAAGGTTTTTTCGGATTCATTATAGCTTCGAACCAGTAATTCACCCCCCCCTCAAGTACATAATTATTTTTATATCCTAACTGTCGGGTGACCATCCATGCTTCATTTGCTGTAATAGTACCATTGGAATAAAAGATGTTCATTTTTACATCCTGGTTCAGTAAATCGGCATATTTATCGGCAAGCAGATCAGCAACCGGTATATTTATCGATCCCGGAAGATTGAATTTTTCAAAATCATCCTGACCTCTTACGTCAATAAGCTGGAAAGAAGGGTCTTTCTTTACGATCATATCGGCAACAGTTTCAGGTGCAATATACTGCGTACGTGTATTTGCTTCGCCAAGCAATTCTTCAGCTGTAAGCTTATAAGGTTTTGTTTTATTCTGAGGTACTGCAGCAATAATTAATCCCAGAGGGATAACAAAAATTGCTAAAAGTTGAAGTGGTTTCATATCATTTGTCGTTTATTGTTTTTGTCTTCTGGTCTTCTGGTCTTCTGGTCTTCTGGTCTTCTGGTCTTCTGGTCT
>JBBRSO010000072.1:0-15821 GCA_038245405.1 Bacteroidales bacterium | reverse complement strand
TTTAAGGATTTTGGACGGCACCGGAGGAAAAGGCTGCTTCGAAGATTCCTGAACGACTCGGCTATAGGTGATCCTGGGTATTCCTTAACAACCGATTCAGTTTTTTGTGTATTGGTGAAAATGCTGGCTAATATAGGGCGGTTTAACATATTTTCAATATCACGTACCCTGGTTATCTTCTCGTTAAAGAAGTCCTTAAGGATAATGAATGCAGTAGGAAACATAAATGCCAGAAATACTGCCAGGAACAGGTTTATATTTGTTCTTGGGAGAATAAGTACGCTTGCAGTTTCCCTTGCGGGTTCAAGAATTTCATAATCAGGATTATTTGAAGCTAAAGTAATTTCTGCTTCCGACCGTTTCTGAAGGAGGAATGTGTATATGGCATCTGTAAGATTGAATTTCCGCTGTATGCTAACCATATTCAGCTCGGTTCGCGGAAGTTTAGAGATCTCTTTTGAAAGTTTATCTGCTCTGTAATTCAACTCATTCTGTGAAAGGTTAAGTGTATTCAGACTATTTCGTACATTTTCAAGAATCATTGTTCTCTGTAATGCAATTTTTTTGTCAAGTTGATCCAGGAAAAGATTTTTTCCTGTATTATTACCCATTATGCTTGACCTTTGAGTGTTAAGATTTATAAATTCAGTTACCAGAGTATTCATTATCGGATCAACAACATTTGAAGAAGACGGTGGTGCAAGACCCGCTCCATCTTTATTTTTTTCCAGATATTCCAGGATATAGTTGTAATAATGTTCCTGTACCTGAAGAGATGATTTTTCAGTTTCTATTCTGGTCATTTCCTGCAAAGCCTGTTGTCCCTGATAACTGAGGTCTGTAACCTGATTGGCGGATCTGTAATCTTTTAATTTTGATTCCGATTTAATGAGAGAATCAGAAATCATAGAAATCCGCGAGTCGATGAAATTTACTGTATGTTTTGCAACTGCGTTTTTCTTAGAAAGATCATCATCAAGATACGACTTTAGGTAACTATTCAAAAAGTCGATCGTCAGGTCACTATTTTCTCCCTGGAAAGAAACTTTAATTAGTGAAGATTTAAGACTTACCGGAGCAATTTTTATTCTTTTAAGGTAGTTATTTGCAAGAAGATCCTGGTGGTAGAATACAAAATATAGAAGACTGCCGTCTTTTGCGGGAGTATAAAGTCCCCGGTTAAATGTTACTGAAAATTTATACCTGGGATTGGAAATAGTTTCATTAAACTTACAGATCGTATCAATCTTTATTGTTTCATGATTGCTTACTGTCATGTTGTCTACATAGTTGTAAAGCGTGACATCATCACTGGAAGATCTAATCCTGTAAGTCCTGTCATTGAGGATCTGAACGTAGAATTTCACATCTATCGGCTGGATATGAGATTTATCGATGTTTACAGAGATCGGAGATCCCGGATAGATCTGATGAGATTTCTTAAATAATATCTTTTTTTCGGTAAAATATCCGATTTCAAGATTCAGGCTTTTTATAGTGGTGGAAACAAGGCTGAATGAATTAAGACTGTTAATGTCGTTTTCGAGATTCCTGCCCTGGGTAAATTCACCCATTCCGCTGAATATGCTATTTGATCCAAGAATGGATGCGCGTTTGTCTTCAACTGGTCCTATTATCGAGTTTACACTGTAGACTTTCTGAGAAGCTTTGTTTATTACAAAAGCTGCTGCGATACAAATCAGAAAACTGGCTATGTAAAGATATTTATAAGATAAAGCTGTTCCAATAAATTCCTTTAGAACAAATGCTTCGGAATTTGATTCTTTTTGATTTGACATTTATAGGATATTATTTTAAAATTTAACATTTGTGAACAGCATGACTGCGATCAAAGTAGTTATTGAACTCAGAATAGTAGTATAAGTTATATTCTGGTAAGATGAAGAGAGTGCTTTCAATGGTTCAACAATAATTACATCATTCGGAAGGATATAATAATAATCTTTTGCAGCGATCTTTGAATTTGAAAGGTCAAGCCTGTAATGGACAATTTTATTTCCTTCATTCCTGATAAGTATTATTTTTCTTCGGTCACCATATTGAGTAAGCCCTCCTCCCATGCCTATAGCCTCATATATATTGAGTTTATCCTGAATAAATGGATAAACGCCCTGGCTTCTTACTTCTCCCATAATAGTTACCTGATTGTCAATATATTTAACAGATACTGAAGTTTTAGAGACATAATCGCTCAAGGCTTTTTCTATCTTATCAGCAGCCTGGGCTGTGGTAAGAGAAACAACATTTATATTGCCTACAAAAGGAAAATTTACATTCCCGGCTTCATCAACCAGATAACCAAGGATGCCATTACTTGCGCCGTTTCGTATTTCCTCGGTGGTACCAAAGATCTGGTTGGTTTGGGGGTCAATACTTATTACCTTAATATAAAGCTTATCAAAGGGCATAATAAGTTTCTGGGTTCGGGGATTAACATCCGGTTCTGAAAGTTCATTAAGATCGTTGAAATAAGTTAATTGACGTGTTGGAACACACGACACAATAAAAATCATAATTATAATGGCAGCTGCATTATAAAATCTAGGGAAAAATCTCTGTAGCATAGGTTATTTTTTATGAAAAATCACAATCCTGTTCTTAGAAATACTGTTTTTATAGTTTTCAGTAAAATTATAAAATCTAATCGAAGGGACCAATTATCTATATACGCTAAATCCAGTTCCATCCATTTTTCAAATTTAATGTTATTCCTATCAGGCTTAATCTGCCAGAAACATGATAACCCTGGTTTTACGGAAAGACGTCTTAACTGCCAGCGCTTGTATTGAATAGTTTCGCTGGGTAATGGGGGTCGAGGGCCTATTAATGACATTTCCCCTCTCAGAATATTGAAAAGCTGCGGAAGTTCATCGAGCCCTGATTTTCTAAGGAATTTTCCAATTTTTGTTACACGAGGATCATCTTTAATTTTGAATACAGGCCCATCTGCTTCATTTTCAGCTTCTAGTTCCTTTTTAAGATTTTCAGCGTTTACTATCATTGTCCGGAATTTAAACAACCCGAATTGACGTCCTCTTAGTCCCACTCTCGCCTGTTTGAAAAGGATAGGTCCTTTTGATGTTGCTTTGATCAGGATTGCAAGAGCGAGCAGTACAGGCGACAAGCATATTATCATAAATACTGATATTAAAATATCCATAATTTTCTTTATCGCAAGGGCAAACGAGTTATGAGGGATGTTAATGAATGTGAGAAACTTCTGATTGCCTACTTCCGTTTTGATGGCATTTGTAAGCTTGTTATTCTGATGATCGGCATAATGCAGACTGAATACTACACCTAATTCCTCGCACGATCTTACAGTATTTCTTACCTCTGAAGGGATAATCTTTGATTTAAAGTATAGCACTTCATCTATTATATCAACTTCCATAAGGTCATTTAATACACCGAGGTATTCATCAGGAAGCAGGATAATTGCTTTTTCATACATTTCCTTGATCTTAGCCGATCCTGTAAAAATTGCAATTATCCTGTATCCCCAGTCTTTATTTGAGAGCAGACTCTCGATAAATGGAATAGAAGTGTCATCTCCTATTATCACAATATTTATATAGTTATACCCTTTTGCCCTGTAAATCTTAAATACCTTATACTCCAGAGAACGGGCAAGGAAAAGGAAAAGAAGTCCGAACAGTGTGAACTCTATTAGGAAAAGTCGTGAGATCAGATATAGTTTAAATACAAAATAGAATATGAGAAGGAAAATCGCTATCAGTACGGTTGACTGGAAATATTGGTAGAATAACACAGCATATCTTTTTGTTCTGGGGATTTCAGCAACCTGGATGAGATATAAGATTACAAGCCAGACTGGCAATATCAGGAAGAAAAGATAAAGTGTTCGTGTTTGTGAGAAAAAGAATGTGACCTCTGTGTGGTAATTTAAATAAAAAGACCACTGAAATGCAAGTGCAATAGCTATGATATCAAGGATGCCCAGCACTATGCTTAAAAGCTTCCACCTCTTTAAAAGTGGAATTATATTATGACGGTTGAGATAACTAATAAAATCCATAATCAGTAAAACAGCATAAATAATTTGTTCTGATTAAATGATAAGAAACCGTGAACAACGATTTTAATTTTTTTATTCTTCAGCAATCCTCAGGCTTTTAGCACAAAAATATGTAAGACCATCGATTTCAGTAAAATCAACTATTTTAAAGCCATGTTCTCCTAAAATTAAAGATACACTCCTTTCGGACAAATACTTATTCGTTTTGGAATCTATTATATTATATATCATGTTAAGGAAAGGACTACTTGAAACAATTCCTTTTTCAATAGCATCAGAATTCCTTTTATAATAGTTGTCTGTTGGGTTAGTGCTTAATAAAAAACCATCTTGTTTTTTATTATTTACAAAGCAACCGATAAAATTACAATCAGTTGGCAGAATATGAAAACTGGAATGGAGAAAATCTTTTAGCTCCTCAATAAGGTTCAGCTCCTTCAGGTTTATTATTGTTTTTACGTTAGTCATCTCTTCTGCATCATAATAATAATGATGTAGTGAGGAGAGAACAACTACATTTGTTTCGTATGACAAACCGAGATGGTCCAGATAAGTTGAAAAGTTTTTGCAATCTTCTGTTGAAAGTGCCTTCTTAACAGTATTGGTCCTGATTAAATCCTGAGAAGCGCTCAGATTTTTCAGAGTGTTAGTTATTTGATTACTAATACTATTAACCTTGTTCATCGAAATACTTTCTACCATTGAATTGAATATAACTTCAAAGATTAAAATTAGACAATATGAAATGTTCTGTCAATAGGTTGAACCCCGTTGGGTATGAAAGATGGGATTTTAAAATTTTAGCTAATCAATGAATATTTATATTATATCATTAGTAAAGCCCTATTAATAACATAAAAAGATCATTTTGTCAAAAAATGATGAAATTTATAGAAGATTTTGAGGGAATTCAATTATAAGGGGTAAATATCAAATGTATCCTGCACTAGATAAGATAGATAGATGTAATAAGTACTTTCAATAGCCCATGAAAACCACAGGTATGCTTTTTGACCAATGATAGCAAATTTTAGATGAAAATTCCATTAGTTATTTGCACGGTTTATTTTCTACGGTGTACCTTTATATTAAAGGCTCAATTTTTAATAAACTTCTTTTGAAAATTTGCCTCCTAAAACGCTGCGAAGTTAAAATTGTTTATGAACCGGTATTTTAAATTGATGACCGACATTCAGAATTTGATTAAGATTTAGAATATTGCTAAAGTATGTAATATTTTTGATTCGTATTCGAGTGAGATAATATTCATATTTTAAAGTCATCAAAACAGATATAATGGAAGATTTTCAGAGTTTGATAATTGAAGAGACACCCAAAACTCCACAAATTGAACTTAATACTTTAACAGGTGACTTTATTTTCTCCGGGAGATCTATTCCAGAGAATGCAGCGAAAGTTTATGAACCTATTCTTAACTGGGTATCTGAATATATACAACACGCCAGGCCAACCACTAACTTGAGGCTTAATATGGAGTATTTCAATACTTCTTCTTCACTTTGGCTTGCAAAGATTCTTAAAGTACTTGTCAGGATAAGTGATCCCGATTACGTCTTGATTATTCACCTGTATCTGCCCCTTGATGAGTTTGAGGAGATGAAGGAATTTGAGGATATCAAAGATGTCTTTTTCCCTATCGCAGATATTTTTCAGTTTGCAATACCAAGTATAGGGATAAGACTTTACGGCACAGAAAAGGAACAGGTGGTAAGAGATAAGATGGTGTTCATTTAATAAAATACCTTAAATTTCAATATTGTCATTTAACTCTGTCTATTTAAATGACTTGAGATCCAGTAGCCGTGTATCATTCTTAAAGGCAACAGCAAATGCCTGTGGATAACCTGATTTCCGGCAGATATTCTGTAACTCTGCTGCTGAGTGAAGTGTGGTGAATTCTCCAATACAATAGCGGTAAGCACCTAAATAATAATACTCGAACAGTGGATATGTTTTGTTGTTTAACACAATCTCCTTCTCTTTCATCGGTTTCTGTGATGTTGTGATCTGTACTCTGAAGACGACAATATCTTTCTGACTGCCGTAAACAGGAAGAACAGGCTTGATTGCAGTATACTTATTATCTGAAGTCTGTGCCGGAGGCTCTTTAGCAGTTGCGGCCTTTTGAGAAGTGCTCTTTGCACCTGTATTTATTGTCGTCGATTTCTTCACCGTCTTCTCCTCAGGGGTTGCCACTGGTTTTGTTATTTCCTGAGCATCAACAGATGGTTGTGATTTTTCTTCTTTTGTAACTACAGCAATAAGTGATTTTGGGGCAGTTTTCCCGTTCAAAGCGGATAGAAGGTTGTTATTCTCTTGCTTTGTTGTGATTCTGAATAATTGCATTTCATTGTTGCCGGATCTCCTGGTAAAAAATGCTGACTTACCATCAACTGAATTCATGGTGAAGGCAATATCATCGTATTTTGAATTGATAGTGTTTGAAAGATTGACGGGTTTATCCCATCCTTTACCGTTGAACTTACTTGTAAATATATCATACCCGCCAAAACCTTTCAAGCCATTGGAGGAGAAAAATAAATTATTGTCCTGATCAAGAAAAGGGAAGAACTCATCCCCGGGAGTATTAATTAAACTTCCAATATTTTCCGGAGTAGTCCATCGGTGACTTATTCTCCTTGATATAAACAGATCCATACCGCCAAGGGTACCTTCTTTGTCGGAGGCAAAAATCATTGTATTGCCATCAGCAGACAAGGTAGGATGACTGTAATTGTACAGGCCTTTACAAAATTCCAACGGCAATATTACATCAGTTATTCCTGGCTTTACGACATCAGAATATTTTGCCATAAAGATTTTTTCTTTACCATCATCTGCCAGATTTGTGAAGTAAATTGTATCGTAAGAAAGGTTAAAGGTCACAGCTTCGGCGGGATATGAAAATGGATGTGATTGGGAAAATAGATAGTGTTTTCCCGTAACTGAATCTAATATCGAAGCATAGTAAGCATCTACCGAACCAAAAGAAATCTGGTCGGCCGACATTTTTCTTTCATTCTTAGTAAGGGAGAGAAATATTATTTTATTCCTGAAAAACTGAACCCCCGAGGCTGGTGGGACTATTGGAAGCGGAAAAGAATCCACCCGGATCTGATTATTAAGATTTGTAGTATCCTGTTGGGTTTTAAACGACCTGATATTGATGTAATTGCCAGATGCTAATGAAGGCAATAGTAAAACCATACAGATACAAAATATTATTTTAAAAAGATTTTTCATGAGCAAAAATTTATTATATATCTCTACCAGTGTGTTGATCTGATATTTCTAAACCTGTTAGACTGGAAATTGATCCCGCATGTTAATTCCACAACAGGCTTATTTTTATAATACGGAGTTTTGTTTTTAAATCCGTAATACGCTCCTATATAAAAATGAGGGTATCTGTATTGTGCAAAAACAGATACTTTCCCACTGCCCCGGTATGAAGCTCCTAAATAAAAATTATCAAGATAAAGCTTCAGGATCGGGTTAATGTTTTCAGTAATTTTATCAAATGTTGAATCAGTAGCAGAAATTAAAACAGATGGTTCGAGAACTATATTCATCGATTTACTCAAAAGTACTTTAAAACCTGCTGTAAAAAAATATTCCCTGGAAACCGGAACGTCATAAATTCCCACTGTATCAGGTTTCCAGGGACTTCCAAGAAGATTTACACCAGAAATGCCAGCGAAGATGCTTGTCCCGTAATAGTATATTCCGAAATCAAAATTAGTATAAAATGTTTTCCTTTCAGGATTAATAATTCCAATAGAATCAGTTGATATTGTATGGTGTGTTTCTTTTGCTGACAGACCGAACGAGAGAAAGGAAAGCTCGTTTGTCTTAAGTGGTATTTGATATGAAGCAGCAGCGCTCAGGCCGTAATTACGTGATAAATCGTTTTCATCATTAAATATTGAACCGCCTACCCCAAAATTTGTAAATTTTGTCAGACGGGGAGAAGAGAAATACCCGCTATGACTTTTTGAGATCCTTCCGTTTCCGCTTAGCAGCTGCGTATTGCTGGAACCTTTGAAAGAAATATTTGCACCTATTGAAAGGAAGTCTTTGCTTCCAACAATTGCCGGGTTATAAATGTACGGAACAAATACCCAGTAAGAATCTGTAATTAAGGGAGTCTGCTGTCCATAAGAAATGCCCGAAAGAAAAGAAAATATAACCACCAAAGCTCTTAAGACGGTTTTTCTGGTAAGGATTTGATCCATTTAGTCACATTAATTTTGTAAAAGCTTCAACACTTTAAGTTGTAACATTAACATTCTTGCAATTTGAATGTTCAAATTAATTGCAATATGGGAAATCCAATCGTAAACTAAAATCTTCCAGAACGAAAGTTCTATAACTTCGACATTAGAAATTTTGCATATATTTACTAAGCAGATTTTTATTCTCTTAAAATTCAAAATGATCGTAAATATGAAAGCCAAAAGCCTTTTTATCGTATTTTTATTAGGTGCTGTATTATTTAATACACAGTTTTCAATAGCTCAGCTTCCGAAAGAAACTGAATCACAGAAAACAGCACGCATGAAATGGTGGACAGATGCCCGTTTCGGGATGTTTATTCACTGGGGTCTCTATGCGCTTCCTGCACGGCATGAATGGGTGAAGAACGCGGAGCGAATGACAAACGATCAATACCAGAAATACTTTGAGATGTTCAATCCCGATATGTGGGATCCGCATGAATGGGCTAAGATGGCCAAGGCTGCCGGAATGAAATACGTAGTTTTAACTGCTAAACATCATGAAGGCTTTTGTTTGTTCGATTCAAAATATACCGACTATAAATCAACAAATACGCCATATGGAAAAGATCTGGTAAAAGAATATGTTGAAGCATTCAGGGCTGAAGGATTAAAAGTTGGTTTCTATTATTCGCTCATTGACTGGCATCACCCCGATTATACTATTGACAGGGTTCATCCTCAGCGGCAGGATTCTGATAGTGCATATTCCAGGCTCAATACCGGCAAGGATATGAATAAATACAGGTTATATATTAAGAACCAGGTACGGGAGCTGCTTACAAACTATGGTGAGATAAGTATTATATGGTTCGACTTTTCATTTCCTGGTAAAAACGGTAAGGGCCACGACGATTGGGATTCTGAAAACCTACTGAAGATGGCACGCTCACTGCAACCCGGAATAATTGTGGATGACAGGCTTGATCTTAAAAATGTTGAAGGTGGATGGGATTTCACTACACCAGAACAGGTAAAGGTGACTAAATGGCCCGAGATCAACGGAAAGAGAGTTCCCTGGGAGACATGCCAGACATTTTCAGGTTCCTGGGGTTATTATCGCGATGAGTATACCTGGAAGAGCCCCGGTCAACTTATTGAACTTCTCATAGAATCGGTAAGCAAGGGAGGCAACCTATTGCTTAATACGGGTCCGACTGCCAGAGGCGTTTTCGACAACAGGGCGCAAGACAGGCTTAAAGAGATGGGTGAATGGATGAAGTTCAATAACCGCTCGATCTACAACTGTACTGAAGCTCCGGCTGGGTTTACAGCCCCTGCAAATACCTTGCTGACTTATAATCCGGTTACCAAAAGATTATATATACATTTATTAGACTATCCTCTTGGAAATGTTACGTTATCCGGAATGGCTGATAAAGTAAAGTATGTTCAGTTTCTGCATGATGCTTCTGAAATCAAATTCAAAGTATCGGATGAACAGCCAAATGATCTGAATCTTTCATTACCGGTTCAGAAACCTGAGACAGTAATACCGGTATTGGAGGTTTATCTGAAATAGGATCTCACGATAGGGGCGTAGGGACAGGTCGCGACCTGTCCCTACTGGTTCCTTCCTTAAACCTTTCAGTTACCAGAGGTGGCCATTTAAGATCCATCTCCTTTAAATCATTATAGACCACTTCTGCAGCGAAATAATTTTTTTGCCAGTTCTTGTCAGCAGGGACAATGTGCCATGGCACTTCATTACATCTGTTCAGAATTTTTTCATAAACTGAACTATACTCATCAAATTTTTCACGGGTATCCCAGTCTGCATCTTTATGTTTCCAGTGTTTTTTCTTTAATTCAATTCTTTCTTCAAGCCTCTCCTTTTGAGCTTCCTTCGATACATTCAGAAAAAATTTCACGACTTTGGTGTTGTTGCTTTCAACAAGTCTTTCAAAATAATTTATGATATCATATCGCTTTTGTATTACTGAAGAAGGGATGTACTTCATCACAGATGGCACAAGAATGTCTTCATACTGGGAACGTATAAATACTGTTGTCTCTCCTTTACGAGGTGTACATTTATGTATTCTCCACAGAAAATCGTGAGCAAATTCTTCTTCTGTGGGTTTCTTAAAGCTGGTAATATTTAAACCGCCCGGGAAACAGTATCTGAGAATGTTTTTTGTCAAACCGTCTTTTCCCGAAGCATCGATGCCCTGTATTATAATAAGCAGACTGAATTTATTTTGAGCGTACATTTTATACTGAAGCTTCCCGATCTCTTTCAATAATATCTTTGTTTTAATGAGGGTTTCTTCCTTATCAATCGATTTGTCAAAGGTTGGATAATCAGCAATTTTAATTTTCATAATTTTAAATGTTTGATGTACTCAGTGAATTAAATACGAAGATACTAAATTTGGTTAAATGTTACTTTTATAAATTTTTAATGTTATTTCCTTAAATTTGAAATCTAATAGACCTTGAAACATGGAAGTTCTACTTTATATTATTGCCGGAGTGATTGTAGGTGCCCTGATTTCTTATCTTGTCACAAAGTCGGGAATAACGGTTAAACACCATAAGGAATTACTGTTGAAAGCGGAAGAGAATAATATCCTGAGTCGTCAGAACAGCGCATTACAGGCGAAAGTTGAGGCCCAGGCTAATAGTCTGGATGAGGTACGAAAAGCCATGCTGGATACTTTCAAATCAGCTGCCTCAGATGCATTAACCCAGAATAATAAGCAATTCATCGATCTTGCAAAATCACAGCTCGAAACACAGGTAAAAGATGCTGAAGGCAATCTCGATGAGCGAAAGACGGCTATCGCTGAAATGCTGAAGCCTGTAAAAGACTCAATCGACAGTTATAAAAAACGCATTGAGGAGCTTGAGAAAGGCTCTGAAAAGACTTTCGGACGTGTTACCGAAATGCTGTCGAATATTCAGATTACAAATGCGAGCCTTCAAAAAGAAACAGGAGCACTTGTTAATGCTTTGAGAAATCCGAGGGTAAGGGGAAGATGGGGAGAAATCGGTTTAAAACGAGTTGTGGAGTTTTCAGGCTTATCGGCTCACTGCGATTTTGTGGAGCAGGTTTATACAGAAGGGGAAGATTCTATTCTGAAGCCAGATATGATAATAAATCTACCGGGTAATAGCCATGTTGTTGTAGACTCAAAGCTTCCTCTCGACGCTTATCTGTCGGCGCTTGAAACAGATGATGAGGCATCCCGCGATCTCCTGTTTACTAAACATGCGAAAGATCTGAGAGATCATGTTAATAAACTGAGTAAAAAGCAATACTGGTCACAATTTGCCAATACTCCCGACTTTGTTGTCCTTTACATGGAAGTTGAGTCTGCCCTGAACGTTGCATTAATGACAGATAAGACATTATTGCAGGATGCGATGAATAATAAAATAATTCTCACCACACCAACTACGCTTATCGTGGTTCTTAAATCTGTTGCAATGTCGTGGCAACAACATAATATTACTGAAAATGCAATGGCGATCATGGAGGCAGCGAACGACTTTTATTCCAGGGTTAATGTGTTTGCGGATCATCTGGGCAGGGTAGGCGGGGGACTGAGAGCTGCATTAAAAGGATATAATGATGCAGTTGGCTCATGGGAGGGTCGTGTAGTGCCTTCCGGCAGAAAGCTTGAGCTATTGAAAGCTACAGATAATAAAAATATTTTACCCGAGTTTGAGATTCTCGATATACCAGTGCGGGAACTTAAAAATGCCGGAGAGGAGATAAAATGAACAGTACATCCTTTGCCTTGATTTCTATTATGAGCCTGTTAATTGGCTGTTCGAATAATAGAACAACTCCTGTAATGGCTTTAATTACTGCGACTGAGAATACTGATAATACTCTGTTATTCAATGGAAAAACGCTCGATGGGTGGGAGGTAACTAACTTCGGATCTCAGGGGCCGTTATCGGTTGATAAGAGTCCAGGCTCACTGATTGTCGGAGGTTGGGGCGGAGGAATTGTTGGTATTTCAAATATCAAAGCCATTCGGAATAGCTTCCTGGAAAACAACTGCAGCAATTCGCAATATTAATTTAAAAAGAATAGAAAAATGAATATATTGTCGCTGATTAATCAGAACAACACTCTTAAGCAAACCTGCACCCAGAATCGATGAAAAAAATTACAATAATCCTGGTAATGATATTTTCACTCTTATCATGTAAAACCCAGCAGTTATCTCTTACAGTGATTGAACCAGCACCCGTTACATTGCCTTCATATATCAAAAGTGTAGGAGTTATTAACAGAAGCGTTCCAACCTCCGAAACAAGAACTTTGGACGTTCTCGATAAAGCACTTTCACTTGAAGGCATTAATCTTGATAAAGACGGAGCAATGGAAAGCATCAGAGGTCTTTCGGATGAGCTTTTAAATAATTCCAGATTCGATAAAGTTAAAACACTGACTGACATTGATCTTCGGACTCCGGCACTGACGGGCTTTCCAACTTCCCTCACCTGGGATATCGTAAATCAGATCTGTAATGAAACAAAAACTGATGCGTTGTTCTCTCTTGAAAAATTTGATACAGACACTCATTTAAATTATTCATCGAGAAAGGTCGATATAAAAACTCCTCTCGGAACAGTCCCGGGTCTCGAACACCGTGCTGAAATGGAAACTCTTGTCAAAACAGGATGGAGGATTTATGACCCTTCGTCCAAAATGATCCTAGATGAGTTCATATATGATGAGTCGATTATGTTTTCAGGAAAAGGAATTAACCCTCTTGTTGCAGCTTCAGCTCTCGTTGGAAGGAAAGAAGCTGTTGGCCAGGTAAGTAATAAAGCAGGACATGGTTATGCGCTGAGGATCATACCATATCGTCTAAGGGTTATGCGTGACTATTATGTGAAAGGAACAAACAATTTTGAGATTGCCAAACGGAAAGCTCAGGTTGGGAAATGGGATGAGGCAGGTCTTCTCTGGGAAAAGGAAACAGCAAACGCAAATTCAAAAATTGCAGGCAGAGCCTTTTATAACATGGCAATTATAAATGAAATAAACGGAGATATTGAAACAGCTTTGAAGTGGGCACAGAAATCATATGAAGATACGAACAACAAGCTGGCTCTGAGATATGTTAGAATACTTGAAAATAGACGCTATAAGACGGGAATCCTGCAGCAGCAGGAAATTAAATAGATCCTGTAGATATGCTGAAAATGTTGACTTTTGCGCCGATTATAAATGAGGCATACGGTAACTGCTGGTTGCTGTCCGACAGTCAGATATTATATAGATTAATTGAAAATACATGAAAAAATCATTTACACTGGCATTTTTACTTTTGACCATGAGCATTTATGGCCAGAATTACAAAAACAACTGGGAATCAATAGATAACCGACCTGTTCCAAAGTGGTTCAATGAATCAAAATTTGGAATCTTTATTCACTGGGGGGTATATTCAGTGCCTGCCTGGGGACCAACCGGCGACAGTATTGGCGTTTATGATAAATATGCTGAATGGTATTGGAGCAAGATGGTTCAGCCAGGCAAGGTTCAGAAATATTTTAAGGAATTTCATTCGAAAACCTATGGCCCAAATTTCAAATATCAGGATTTTGCTCCAATGTTTAAAGCTGAGCTTTTTGATCCTGATAAATGGGCGGAACTCTTTAAGGAATCAGGAGCTAAATATATTGTACTGACCTCAAAGCATCATGAAGGATTTACTCTTTGGCCAAGTGCTCAGAGCTGGAACTGGAACAGTGTTGATATTGGTCCTCACCGCGACATTTGCGGTGATCTGACCGATGCAGTAAAGAAGCAGGGTCTTCATATGGGTTTTTATTATTCACTTTATGAATGGTTTAATCCTATATATCTGACTAATTTTTCCGAATACGTTGATGGGCACATGATTCCTCAGATGAAGGATCTTGTAACAAGGTATAAGCCTGATATACTTTGGACTGATGGTGAATGGGATAAAACAAGCAAAGAATGGAAGAGTGAGGAATTTCTTTCATGGCTCTATAACGATTCCCCTGTGAAAGAAAATATTGTGGTGAACGACAGATGGGGTAGTGAGACCAGAAGCAAGCATGGCGGGATTTATACAACAGAATACGGATTGATAGGAGATAAGGAAGGAATTGATAATACCATACCTCATCCCTGGGAGGAATGCCGGGGCATAGGTACATCTTTTGGCTTTAACCGGACGGAAGGTTTATCGGATTATTCTACATCAGAACAGCTCATTAAACTTCTGGTATCAACAGTATCGGCAGGTGGCAACTTATTACTCGATATTGGTCCGGCTGCCGATGGCACAATTCCTGTTATCATGCAACAACGCCTTCTTGAGATAGGTAAATGGCTGAAAGTTAACGGAGAAGCAATTTTTAATACAAATGCTTACATCAAAACAAAAAAAGATGAAGCTATAAATCCGGATACCAATAAGAGCCTGTTTTTTACACAAAAAGGCAAAGACGTTTATGCAATTTGTCTTGACTGGCCGAAGGATGGAATTGCCTTGAAGAATGTGCCTGAAAATAAGGGAATTAAAGTTACATTACTGGGAAATAAGACAGCGGTTCATGTTAAAACAGCAGGAAAAACTCTCCAAATAATTTCTCCCACGCTTACTCCTGATGATTTTCAGTCGGCATACGTATTCAAAATTAGCGGCATTATAAAATAGGGAAGGAAGTATATCGGGAAAAGTAATTTTAATATGCTACTAGTAATTCGCTTAATGAACAAGAATATACATTTTTACATTTTAACTGCCATATTAGCTGTCTCCGGTCTCTGCAATGGTCAGACAACGGCGATTAACAACCAGCAAAAGCTGCTTAAAGAGAATCAGATCCTTTATAACGGTAAAGTGTGGCGTAACCTGTTTTTACAGGTAAAAGGCAATCAGTTTCTTTTTTCAGGGGATTATAGTCCCGGATCATTGACAATAAACAGTAAAACCTTTGAGAATGTTGGCCTTAATTATGACATCTATAATGATGAGATAATTACCCCCTCTAATACAGGCTACAATGTGCAGTTAAATAAGGAAATGGTTGACAGCTTTTCTTTTTCGTTCGGGAACAGGATCTACAGATTTATAAATATCCGTGAAGACAGTATTGAAGGAGTGAAAGGATTTTTAAATGTCATCTACAAAGGAAAATCGGCGCTATACGTAAAATACAAAAAGGAGATTGAATTGCTTGCCGTCGATGATAAGTACGATTTATTTTTTCAGACTCACCGTTTGTATTTCCAGCATAATGGAGCATCTTATGCTGTTTCAGGGAAAAGTGATCTGCTGAAAATTCTGGAGAAGGATAAAATAGCATTAAAAGCATATATAAAAAAGAATAAGCTTAAGATTTCAAAAAAGGACCCAGATAGTTTTATTCCGATTGTAAGGTATTATGATAGCTTAAGCAAGTAGACCATATGAAATTAAAGATACCTTTCTTCATCTTATTATTGTCGTTGTCATTAA
>JBBRSO010000071.1:0-15923 GCA_038245405.1 Bacteroidales bacterium | reverse complement strand
TCTTCATCTCAAAATTATGTGTCAGATTTTATTCTCCTTAACAAAATAGGCCACCTTTTCAATCGAGGTAATCATATCATATTCCTCCAGATAAACTCCCGACGGAACATTCAGGGGTATTGTAGTAAAATTCAGGATCCCTTTTATTCCGAAACGCACGACTTCTTCCGATATTTCCCTGGCAAAATCAGGAGGAACTGTAAGGATTGCAATCTTTATATCAAGGTCTTTAATCATCTTCTCTATTTCGCTGTAAGGATAGCACTTGACACCTGATATCACTTTATTAATCTTTTGAGGATCACTGTCGAATGATGCCACAAGATTTAGTTTTGACCGCTTACCCTTAAAATAACCAGCAACAGCTCTACCGAGGTTCCCAATCCCAATAACCGCAACAGTTATTGATTCATCAAAATCTATTATTGTGCCAATAGTATCTATGAGTTCTCTCACATCATAACCTTTTCTGAGTACGCTCGAATAGCCGATCAACATAAGATCGCGTCGCACCTGAACAGCTGTAATATGCAGACGGGCAGCCAGATCGTGTGAAAATATAAAGTTTCGCTTTTCATTAAGGCACTCAAGAAGCGTTCTTCTGTATTCGCTGAGTCTTTCTACTGTTTTTCCTGGTAATCTCATCATTTTGTAATCTGTTTTTTCGGATTGCGGGTAATTTTATCAGGAAGGTATGATAACCGGGTTTTTTGGTAACCTTATTGTAAATACCGTTCCAATATCAGGAGTGCTATCAACATTTATTGTGCCATGATATAGTTCAACCACTTTTTTGACAATTGATAATCCAAGCCCGCTTCCTGCAATATTCCTGGTCTTTTCATTTTTAATCCTCACAAACTCGGTAAAAAGATTTTCAGTGTCACTTTTATTTATTCCTATGCCGGTATCTGAAATAATAACAATAGCCTCGCTCTCTGAGCTGTCTATTGTTATCTCAACTTTCCCGCCTAACTTATTATATTTGACTGCATTCGAAATCAGGTTATTGAATATAATCTCCATATCATCAGGATCAGCCATAATCACAACGTCTGATATTACCGAGATGTTTATGCTGACATCCATCTGGATTGCATATGGCTGTGCCGTAACCATGGCAACTGAAGCCAGCTCCGATACATTAACCTCCTGTATTTTCTCTTCTTTGCGTTCCAGTCTGATTTTTGTAAAATCAAGAAGATCCATTATCAGATTTCTCATGCCCTGAATACGCTGCAATGATCGTTCGATTGGTGTTATATAATCATCGATAAGCTCTCCGGCCTGTTTCTCCTGCATCATTCTCAGGTATCCTTCCAGTGCATTCAGAGGCGCTTTCAGCTCATGAGACAATACAGAGAGAAACTGGTATCTGATCTTTTTGCCTTCCTGCTTCATCTTATGGGTAATACGCTTCAGATACTGCTGCTTTGTAATATTTTCAATGCTTGATTTAAGCTCCTGTGGTGTAAATGGCTTTGGAATAAAATCGATTGCGCCGTCGCGTGTTGCCCTGATTGCTACATCAAGAGAAGCATATGAGGTTATCATTGCAACCACAATATCGTAGTTTCTTTTCCTGATGTATTCCAGCACCTCAATTCCCTGTATACCTGGCAGTTTATTGTCGAGCAAAAGGATATCGGGCAAATCACGATCGAGAATCGCGATGCCATCCTCTCCAGTAGCTGCCTCGGTAACTTCAAATGTATAATCCTCATCCATAAATGGATAGGTGACATGAAAATTATTAAGAATACGTGATACGCCAGAGCGTATACCAGGTTCATCATCAATAACCAGAACTTTCAGAACTGCCATTTCAAAGTTTTAATAATTTCATTACTTCCTGGTCGAGTTGTTCGGGTCTTATTCCTTTCTCAAGATACCTGTCGGCTCTGATCCATGATTTTTCAAGATTAGAATCAATACTAAACGACAAACCTGTTTCGTGTGAAACCGCTGTAGCCAGTATCACCGGCACATCGGGATATTTTTTTTTAATCTTGTAGCATAAGATGAAGCCGCTGTCGTCACTCTCCATCATCAGATCAAATATTGCAAGATTTGGTTTAAATTTTGCAATTACCGATTCTGCCTCAGCCTGACTCTCTACAGCAACAGTTTTGTAACCTGCTTTTCCCAGATTGAAAACTGTCTGAAAAAGATAATCCGGATCATCATCAGCAACCAGAATTGTTATATCACTCTTCTTCATTATATCACAAATATCTAAAAAATTATCTTAGTCTCCTAGTCTGCTGGTCTTCTGGTCTGCTGGTCTGCTGGTCTGCTGGTCTGCTGGTCTTCTGGTCTGCTGGTCTGCTGGTCTTCTAGTCCCTTAGTCCCTTAGTCCCTTAGTCCCTCAGTCTCCCCTTCTCCCCGTCTCCCCTTCGCCCCATCTCCCCTTCTCCCCTTCTCCCTTTCTCCCTTTCTCCCATTCTCCCATTCTACTCCTTCCTCCTCGGAAGTACAATCGTAAAACTCGTACCGGTTGGTCCCTTGTCTGGATTATTATTAGAATCGACCGATATCTGACCTTTGTGCATTTTTACTATTCCATAAGCGGTAGCCAGACCTAAGCCTGTTCCTTTTCCAATGCTCTTGGTTGTAAAAAATGGTTCGAATATTTTAGCTCTGTCTTCTTCCCTGATTCCTGTACCGGTATCACTTATTACTATAATAACATCACTAAGTGTGTCTTCAGTTTTTATGTTTATTGCTCCTCCGTCAGGCATTGCATCAAAAGCATTTTTGATCAGATTTGTGAGCACCTGCATCATCTGCTCAAGGTCAAGCATTGCTTCAGGATTTGTTGTTTTATCTTCAACATTAATTTTTATCCTTTCAGGAATTATGAGACTTTCCAGACTCTGATCTACAAGATCTTTTATACTAATCAGCTGGTGATTAACCTGGTTTTTACGGGCAAAATTCAACAAGCCTGCAACAATTTTTTTGCATCTTCCTGCCTGATCAACAATAAGCTGCAGGTCCTCCCTCACCGGGTCCTCCGCCTTTGTTTCATCCAGAAGAATATTGCTATACATTATCACCACACCAAGCGGATTATTAAGTTCATGAGCTCTCCCTGCTGAGAGCTGGCCCATATGAGCAAGTTTTTCCGACTGTTTAAGAGCCTGCTTCATTGATGACAGTTTATCATTAGACAATGCCAGGTCTTTAACCGATTTATGAAGTTTTTCTATTGTATAAGGAAGACACATCTCAACTTCTGCCAGGCCTTTTTTAATCGCTATTGCATGTTCTACGCAACTTTCATAACCGCAGGCACCGCAATCGAGCTGGTCTTTCTTCATGTGCTTGCCCATCTTAACGAGAATATCGATTACATCATCCTCGTTAAGTGTTTCAATCCTGGGATCTTCTGGCCGGTGCCTGATAGACAGATCAAGCTCGGAAAACTCTTCAAATGATTTCTGCCAGCTCTCAGAATCGATATTTTTCATCTTGGTGTTGGCGTATGAGCTTACCAACGATCTTCTGTTATATTGCTTGCCATTTTTAGACAAGCCCGGTCCCATTATACAACCTTCACAGCAAAGTAGCTCCATATGTTGATTCTTAATGAGGCCAGCCTCGAATTCCTTTAAGGCGCCCTGGAAATCTATTCTCCCTTCAGCTGCAATCATATTACCGGTTATTGCATTATCGCTGATTTTAGCAGTCTGCAATAATCCTCTTGCTACTGGAAATATAGCGCCTCTTCCGCCTACCGGTGGATCGAATTCAGCAGGGCTTATGGTAGAGGGTGTTATTCCCCTGTCAGCCATCATATCACGTAGCTCCGTAAAAGTTATTGCTTCGTCAATCTCTACGCTCTCGGCTTTCTTTGCAATACAAGGTCCGATGAATACGATTTTTGTATCCTTGCCATATTTTTCCCTCACCACCCTGCTCATAGCTACCATTGGCGAGACGATTGGAGCAAGATTATCCATGAGTGCTGGATGGTAATATTTTACATAATTGACAATTGAAGGACAATCAGATGAGATATAGAAGTTCTTCTCATCCTGCACCAGCTTCTTATATTTGTCGGCGACAAGGTCTGCACCAAATGAGACTTCTGCAACATACTTAAAACCAAGTGCTTTAATCATTCCAGTCAGAGTCCGGTAGTCGGGAATATCCGAAAATTCAGCCGGAAAGCTCGGTGCAATTATTGCAGCCGCTTTCTGCTCATTTTCAAGAAGCTTTGCCACCCTGTCGGTTGTATTGAGAAATACTTTTGCCCCCTGACTGCACACTTTCGTACAATTACCGCAGGCAATGCATCTTTCATCAATCACTTCAGCCTGGCCACCTACTATCCTGATAGCTTTTGCAGGGCATTCCCTTACACAGGTGTAACATGTCCGACAGAGCTCCTTAATAGTGTATACCAACATCTTAAATCGTATTAGTTATCATAATAATACGTTTCTTTTCTCAAAATGAGTGAAGAATATTTTTTTGTCTGCTATATCGTGATTTTCCTTTAACAGCTTATCATATAAGGTGATAAGCGAAGGCGATTTGCATGGAAGATTTATAGCTTCAGTATCATCCGACTGATAAACCAGCTTAGCCCTGTTTCTGATCTCATCCTTTGATGTATTGAATGGAAGCCCGGCGCCATGTACACATCCACCCGGACAAGTCATGACCTCAATCAGGTCATACCTTTTTCCGGAAGCCATAGAGGTCTTTAGTTTTTCCAGACCGGTAAGGCCGTCGATCACAGCAACTTTTATTTCTGTTTCGCCCACTATAACAGACATTTCCCTGAATATACCGGTAGATCTGAGTTTTTTAAATATCTGCTTATCAGGTTCCTTTTTCATTTTCCTGAAATGATATGTCCGGATGATGCCTTCTGCCATACCGCCCGAAACTTCAGCGAGAATTGCAGCCGAACTTCTTCCTGACATTGGTTCATCCGCTGGTTCCTGTTCAATATTTGTAGTATCGATACCGTATAGTCTTATTAATCTGGCAAGCTCTCTGATTGTAAGCACTGAATCCACATCACTTATGCCTTTTCGCATCATTCCATCGCGTCTGGCTTCAAATTTCATAGCCATGCACGGAGTTGCTGATACTGAAAATATTTCCTCAGGCTTAACTCCAATCTGATCCGCAACAAGAGTCTTGATAAGTACACCTGTTATCTGTTGCGGCGATTTTACAGTTGACAATTGTGGAATCAGCGACGGAATGAACTGCTCAGCATATTTGACCCAGGCCGGACATGCTGAAATATATAATGGATTATCAGATTTATTTTCAATATTGGCGGAAAGCTGATCAGCTATCTCTGAGATACAGATATCAGTGCCAAGACCTGTTTTAAACACTTTATCAAAGCCAATCTTCCGAAGAATAGCGTTGAGGACTTTATCAAAATCTTTAGTGTATCGCATTCCAAGTTCCTCGGCAATACCATAAACCACCATAGAGGAATACTGTATGACCTTTACTATTTCAGGCTTATTGAGATACTCCTGTACTTCGGTAATATTATGTTTCTCATGAAGAGCTCCTGTAGGACAAACCAGCACACACTGTCCACAATGTATACAACTTGAAAAGTTGAAATCCCTATCCATTGCGGCTCCCACATGAGTTTCTTTACCCTTATTTATGAAATCGAGAGATGTTACGGTAATTGTTTCTTCACAAACCCTAACGCATCTGCCACAAAGAATGCATTTTGAGAGTTCCCTTATGATTGCAGGGCTCGACTGATCGAGACGTGGTTTCATTTTCCTGCCTCTTATGCGTCTTTCTCTTATATTCAGCTCTTCAGAGAGCCGCTGTAACTCGCAATTCAGATTTCTGTCGCAATAAAGGCAATCGTCGGGATGGTTTGAAAGAAGCAATTCTACAATTGTTTTTCTGGCTGTAATAACCCGTGGTGAATGAGTTTTAATTTTCATCCATTCCTCAACAGGCTGTGAACATGCAGTTACAAGCCTGTCACGTCCTTCCACTTCAACAACGCACATTCTGCAGGCGCCAGTAGGAGTAAATTCTTTCATCCTGCAGAGAGTTGGTATGATAATTCCGTTGCGGTTAAGCGCTGAAAGAATTGTTTCACCCTTCTCTGCCTTGATCTTTTTATTATTTACCTGTATAGTAAAAAGCATAGGGATTATTTAACGTTTATTGCACTGAACTTACAAATATCGAAGCATATTCCACAACCAATACATTTCTCCTCAACAATAAAAAATGGCTGCAGACGTGTTCCATAGATTGCATTTACCGGACATTTGGCGGCGCATGCAGTACAACCAGTACATTTATCGACATCAATTGAAAAAGTTCTTAGTCCTCTGCAGATATTAGCTCTGCATTTCCTGTCGAAAATATGTTCTTCAAATTCATCGCGGAAGTTTTTGAGAGCGCTGATAAATGGATTTGGCGCAGTTTGTCCAAGCCCACAGAGAGATGTATCCTTCATAACCGATGCTATGGTTTCAAGCTGCATAACGCCTTTAAAACGTTCGAGAGTAGTACCCGATTCTTCATTCAGAGGTTTTCTAATTACACTCTCTAGTATCTCAAGCATTCTTCCTGTGCCTTCACGGCATGGAATGCATTTTCCGCAACTTTCGTTACGGATAAATTCCATATAATATCTTACAAGGTCAACCATGCATGTGTTTTCATCAATAATGACGAAACCGCCGGCTCCCATCCCAATTCCCTTTTCCCTCAGATCGTCGTAATCAATGGCAATATCAAGGTTTTCAGCTGTAATAAATGAACCAGAAACGCCACCAAGCTGTATAGCCTTAAACTCCTTGCCTTCCCTTATACCGTCGGCGATATCTTCAAGAATCGTTCTTATGCTGGTGCCCATTTCTATCTCTATCACTCCCGATAAGCGTCCCTTTCCGGCAAGTGCAAATACTTTTGTGCCAGGGCTGTTTTCCGTTCCGATTTTCCTGAACCACTCAGGACCGTTCTGCATTATGAGTGGAACATTCATCAGAGTCTCCACATTATTGATAACAGTTGGTTTTCCGAATAATCCTGCTGCTGTGGGATAAGGCGGCTTCAGCTGTGGCATTCCGCGTTTTCCTTCAAGAGTATTAATGAGAGCTGTTTCTTCACCACACACAAAAGCACCCGGTTCAACTCTTATAACTATATCGAGATTATATCCGCTTGAAAATATGTTGTGCCCGAAAAGCGAATAGTCACGCGCACTGTCAATTGCTTTCTGTAATCTGTTTTTTGCATGATCGGAACCCGACCTCATAAAAATGATGGCATTCGATGCGCCGATAGCATAGGCTGCTATCGCAATGCCTTCGATAAGACGATGAGGATCGCTTTCAAGAATGGTGCGATCGGTAAATGCCCCCGGGTCACTCTCTTTTGCGTTGCAGATAAGATACCTCGCACTGGAAGAAGTGTTAAGTGCATGCTTCCACTTCAGACCGGTAAGATAACCACCACCGCTTCTGCCTCTCAGACCCGACCGTTCAATTATATCGCAAACTTCTTCAAAAGTGTAATTTCTGATAGCTTTTATAAAAGATCTGTAACCCCCGCGTGCAATATATTCCTGTATGCTTTCAGGATCGTAACATCCGCAGTTGCCGAGCACAACCCTTTTCTGTTTCGAAAAAAAAGGAAGATCCTCCATAAAAGGTATCCCTGGCCAAAGCTCAAATCCTTTTGTACCTGCCTGTCCTGCCAGATCATCTTCATTTATGTCGTTATGAAAGACCCCATTTAACAACGGCTCAACTTTTTCCTCGGTAATATTTCTGAAAAAGAGCTTGTTTTTCCCGGGGATCTGAATGCAAACCAATGGTTCGAATGTAGCTGGACCTGTGCAGCCAACATGAACCAGTGCTACCGATGGTGCATTTTCCTTTATATACGATTCGATAGCCTGTGATGTCTTTTCAGAACCTGCAATGACGCTGCTGGTGCCTGATGATATAAAAATCACAGGCTTATCGATCTTTTCACGACGGATCTGTGCCAGTACCTTCTCTGTTTCTGCTGTCAATGTATCAGATTCAAAGGTTAACACTTTATTGGTCAGGAATTGTTTTAAATCTTCCATCGGATCATTTAGTCGTTTTCGATGACGTATTTTAATCTCTTTATAAGGTCGGGAAGCTGGTCAGCTTTAATATGGGTGTGGTATTTTCCATTCACATTAATGATTGGCCCATTGCAGCAGCCACCCATACATGAAACTATTTCATAGCTGAAGTTTCCGTCTCTTGTTGTCTGCCCTGCCATTACGCCTGTCTCCTCCTTTATTTTGTTTATTATAGCTTGTGAGCCATTGAGGAAACAGGATGTTCCATTACAAATATGTATGCTGATCTTACCCGAAGGTATAAACCTGAAACGGTCATAAAATGTAGCAAGACCGTAGATCTTTGTTGTACTCAGGCCAAGAAAGCTGCCTGTTTTTACTATTGCTTCTTCAGAAAGATAACCTGATGCATCCTGTATTTCCTGAAGCAATGGAATCAGATCTTCTCTTTTCCCCTGTTTGTATTTTTTCAGAATTATATCAAGATCATAACTCATTACAGTCTTTTTAAAGTTTATTATTACTGACACAAATATAATTGAATTTATTGTTAATAAATAAACAATGTTATTTTATTAACAATGCAAAATAAGAAAATTTATATTATGTATATATGCTGTATTGTATTGGTTATTATGTATTTAGTTTTAATGATATTAAAGTTTCTAAATAAACCTTTTAATATTGAGTTCTTATAAATCAGGGTCATTACAATTCTGGCATAGATTAAGCTGTTGTATGGTTAACGGTGACTGAGAAAAAAATATTACTTTTGAGGTGGATGTTTATTTTTGAACAGTAAAAAATGGCTCAAAGAATTGAGATGCAAATCTGTCTGGGCAGTTCCTGTTTTTCAAGAGGAAACAAGGACGTGGTTATGTATATTAGAGACTATCTTAAAAAATATCACCTTGACGACAAGGTAATATTCAAGGGAGCCCGATGCATGGGTCACTGCAATAACGGACCCAACATGAATATTAATGGGGTCACCCATGAAGGAGTAACGCTTTCAAAGATTGAAGGTATACTGGAAAAAGAATTTGGGAAACTGGTTTGAACGAATTAATGATATGGCTGATAAGAAACCGGTGTTTTTTATTAATAACGAGAAGTGCAAAAATTCATACTCATGTGTACGGGTATGTCCGGTAAACGCAATAGAGGTTAAACCTCAAAGTATTCATCCGTACATACTTCCCAACAGGTGTATCGGTTGTGGATTGTGCTATGTAGAGTGCTCTCCTCATGCAATAGAATTTCGTGATTCAAAGGAGTCGGTAAAAGCACTTCTATCGTCGGAGAGAAAGACAGCCGCACTCATTGAACCAAGCATTGCTTCAGAGTTTGATGACATAACCGACTATAGAAAATTTGTGGCAATGATCAGATCTTTAGGATTTGATTATGTTCATGAAGATTCCTTCGGTGTAGATCTGATAGCGGCAGAATATGCAAATCTCTTCTTAAAGGCCGAAGGAAAATATCAAATCTCTGCTAATTGTCCGTCTATTGTAAAGCTGATTGAAAAATTCTACCCCGAGCTCATACCTAACCTTGCGCCCCTTGTTTCTCCCATCATTGCAACTGCCATGGTGGTTAAGGAACTTTATGGCTCAGAAGTAGCAACTGTACAGATTGGACCGTGTATCGACGCAAAAGATGAAGCACTTATCT
This sequence comes from Bacteroidales bacterium, assembly GCA_038245405.1. Taxonomy (GTDB): domain Bacteria; phylum Bacteroidota; class Bacteroidia; order Bacteroidales; family VadinHA17; genus LD21. The sequence goes on along the minus strand of JBBRSO010000071.1, from coordinate 6,169 downwards.
ATAAGTCGCGTAATCTTATTGACGGGGTTTTGACATTTAAGGAGTTACGTGAACTATTCGATGAATTCAAAATACAGGAGAGACTCGTTAAGCTGTCAGATTTTGATCCCCCTCATGGCAACTGGGGAGCATTGTATCCTCTACCTGCCGGAATAATTCAGGCAGGAGGAATAAAACGAGATATGGTTTCAACCAGCGTCATTACTGCTTCGGGAAAAGAAGAAATTCTGGAAGCTATAAATGATTTTAACAAATATACCGATACCATACAGCACCATTTCAACCTTTTCTTTTGTCATGGCTGCCTCTTAGGTCCCGGCATGCAGCATCACAATGAAAGGTTCAGAAGAAGAGCCCTTGTAAGGAGGTATGCTGAGAAGAGGGTTGGAGTGCTCGATAAAGATCTCTGGCAGACAAACATGGAGAGGTGGTCAAAACTTGATTTTTCAAGAGGTTTTACTTCCGACGACCAACGCATTCCCGATCCTCCTGAAGAAGCAATTATTGAAGTTTTGAAAATTGTAGGCAAAAACAATCCGGATGAGGAAGTAAACTGTGGTGCCTGCGGCTATCTCTCCTGTCGTGATTTTGCTGCAACAGTTGCGAAGGGTTTGGCAGTACCGGAGATGTGCCATACTTACAATCTACGAAACAAACAGGAATATATTGAAACGCTCCGGCAAACAAACAGAAAGCTGGCCGACACAAAAAAAGCTCTGAAAGAATCAGAGGAACTTGCCCGCAGGGAGAAAGAGATTGCACAGAGCGCATCAGACATGATGAATAATATGCTCGAAAAGCTACCGACGGGTGTTGTGATTGTAGATTTTAATCTTAAGATCCTTCATTCAAATCAAAGCTTTATTAATATTATTGGTGAGGACGCACAGGCCATTTCGGATGTTATTCCTGGCCTTGCCGGTGCAGATATCAAAACACTCATCCCATTCAATGTATACAACATGTTTACATTTGTTTTGAAAGAGGATGAACCTGTAGTTAGTAAAGACGTGCATTTTGAAGACAGATTGCTGAATATTTCAATATTCCCTATAAGAAAAAATAAAATATGCGGAGCAATAATCCGCGACCTTTATTCACCGGAAGTGCAGGGTGAGGAAGTGACTAACAGGGTGACAGAGGTTATTGAGAAAAACCTTGAAATGGTTCAGAAAATTGGTTTCCTCCTTGGAGAAGGAGCCTCGGAAACAGAACAAATGCTAAACTCTATAATTGAGTCTTACAAGACTAAAAGCAATATCAAGAAGAACTACCTGAAATAAATCCACGTGAACAGGAACTTTTTTATAGAGGTTAACAGCCAGCAAAGAAATCATGATGGTGAGCGTATCTGCGGCGACGTTTTCCTTTACAGATATATAAAAGAAGAAGACCGTGTAATTGCTGTCCTCTCAGATGGAATGGGCCATGGAGTAAAAGCTAATATTCTTGCTACTCTCACCGCTACGATGGCTATCAATTTTACCAGCGAACATAAGGAGGTTGACAGGATAGCAGAGATCATCATGAATACTCTGCCAGTGTGCAGCGAAAGACAAATCAGTTATTCAACTTTCACCATCATCGATATTGAGAATAATGGCAAAACTACCATCCTCGAGTATGATAATCCATCATGTGTAATACTCCGGGGAAACCAAATATTTGATCCTACCTGGAAAAAGGTAATACTGGAAAAGGGCAAAAATGCAGGCAAGATGCTGAAAACCTGTTCCTTTATTCCTGAAAAAGAAGACAGGATAGTCTTTTGTTCTGACGGAGTATCACAAAGCGGTATGGGGAGTGAAGCCTTTCCTTTCGGATGGGAACGCGACAATATTTCAACATATGCTGCCTCGCTTGTTACAAACGAAGCGTCGATCTCTGCCGTAATGCTGGCGGGAAAAATTGTAACGATGGCACACAAGAATGACAGCTACAAAGCACGCGACGACATAAGCTGTGCAACGATATATTTCAGGGAACCCCGAAAATTACTTATCTGCACAGGACCTCCATATGAAAAAGAAAAAGATAAAGATCTGGCAGCAAAAGTTAGGAGTTATAACGGGAAAGTGATCCTTTCAGGTGGCACAACTGCCGATATTATTGCCAGAGAGCTGAACAGAGCAATAATTGATGAACTGATATTCGAAGACCCCGAGCTGCCACCGGAAAGTTTTCTTGAAGGAATTGATCTTGTTACAGAGGGAATACTCACACTCCAGAAAGTAAATGAGATATTAAAAAAATATAATAATAGTATTAAATTAGGCAAAGGCCCTGCGGATAAGATTGTCAGGCTTATCATGGAAAGTGATGAAATTCATTTTATTATCGGAACCAGGATCAATATTGCTCACCAGGATCCTAATCTTCCGGTTGACCTTGAGATCAGGAGGACTGTTGTTAAAAGAATTGCCAGGTTGCTTGAAGAGAAATGGCTCAAGAAAGTGAGTTTTGAATATATCTGATTTCCCTGCCTCATAGCCCCAACTTATTATCTATAAACTCAATTGTTCTCCTGAAAAGATGCGGTTGAATGAGAGGATGAGTTACATTTTCAGGAATAATTTCGCCAAACATAACCTCAGCAATTTCTGAAATATCGGGTATCGGACCAATCTCTGAGACATTTGCAAGATAGAGTCTCCCCCATCCTGTTTCACCATCTATATTTACAGAATATGTGGCAACACATTCAAGATCAAATCTCAGAGCACCTGTTTCCTCCATAAGCTCCCTTCCTGCTGCTTCAAATGCTGTTTCGCCTTCCTCAATATGCCCTCCGGCTATCTCAAAGGTAGATCGCTGATGATGTCTCACAAAAATCCATCTGCCGTTATATCTGGCTGAGATTATTGAATATGTCAGCTTTTGCTTAGGGTTATAGAGTGGATCGTAAAACTTCACTTCGGTCATATGCAATTTTTTTTATCCGGTAAAGCTAATAATAATGGCGTAAAGACTTAACGGCGCAAAGGCACAAAAGCGCTTTTTTACGCCCTGGTTCTGTTATCTTTTACGATGCCAGATCGCGCATTCGCACAATACCCAGTCGGGCACTCAGGCTCTGCAGCTTCAAATGTTCCCAAATGCCTCCGTTTTAACGTAAATTTAACTTTTATTGCTTAAAATATCAGGTTGGCAGAAAGTTAAAAATCAAAATGTTTCAAAGTCATAAATGATCAGCAAATTATGTAAATTGCCTACTGAACATCTAAATGATTTTTTAATATGACTTTATCAATTTGAAAAAAATATTCTTTACAGCAGCCTTTTTAGTCTTCTTACTTTCAGTATTCGGACAGCAAAAACCGATGTTTCTTTGGTTCGACAAGCCTGCATGGCAACCGGGAGCGTTTTCTTATAATAGTAAAGTTTTCAATACATCGTTTTTCTTCGAAGAGAAAGGCTGGTGCGAAGCTTTACCTATCGGCAATGGCCGTATGGGTGCTATGATTTTTGGCGGAGTGCTGAAGGAAAGAATTCAACTCAATGAGGAAACACTTTGGGACGGATATCCGCGCGATGCGGTCAACCCGGAATCGGGAAAGTTTTTGCCAGAAATCCAGGCGCTGATGTTTGCCGGAAAAAATGATGAAGCAGAGGCTCTGGCCACAAAAAAAATGATGGGCGAACCATTGAATATCAAACCTTACCAATCACTTGGCGATTTGTTTATAGATTTTGCCAATTCTGGGAGCGACACAATTTATTCGGATTACAAACGCTGGTTGAGTTTAGATTCGTCATTAACAGTCACCCGGTTTCACTATCAGAGCAAAAACTTCAGGCGCGAAGTTTTTGCCTCGCACCCTGAAAATGTAATTGCAGTTAAAATTTCATGCGACCAGCCGGGTTCCATTAATTTGAATATCAGGATGCTGCGCGAGAAAGACGCTGCAACTACAAACTCAACAAAAGACCCTAAACGGATAATCCAAACGGGTCGCATCAATTGTTTGAGCGAAGAGACCCATCTGCCTGTTGGGATGCATTTTGAATCTCATATAAAGGCCGTCAATAAAGGTGGTTCGGTTACTGTTTCCGAAGATGGGATGATGATAGTAAAAGATGCCGATGAACTCATATTGTACATCGCCGCCGGAACTGATTATGCAGGCCGAAATCCGTCGCAAATCTGCGAAAAGGTTATTCAGGAAACGGCTAAAAAATCCTATTCATCAATTTTTGAAGCCCATTTAAAAGATTATCAATCGCTTTTCAACCGGATAAAAATCAGCTTGTCGCCCGAATCAAACCCAACGGAACTTTCGCAGGACAGGCGAATGGAACGGGTTCGCAAAAATGATTTTCAAGACCCGTATCTGTCAGAATTGTTGTTTCAGTATGGGCGGTATTTGCTGATTTCCTCCTCGCGCGAAGGTGACCTCCCGGCCAATTTACAGGGGATCTGGAACCAGAACATGCAACCACCCTGGAGCGCCGATTATCATACCAACATCAATTTGCAGATGAACTACATGGCTGCCGATGCAGTAAACCTCTCCGAATGCGAGTTGCCTTTATTTGCGTTGATGGATTCGCTGGCGGTACACGGGAAACGCACAGCAAAAATCATGTATAATGCCAATGGCTGGGTGGTTCATCACCTCACCGATGTGTTTTGGAGAACCGCACCTGCCGACGGTGTGGTGGGAGTTTGGCCGATGGGCGGTGGCTGGTTGTGCCATCATCCGTTTGACCATTATCTTTTTTCGGGCGACAAAAACTTCCTCCTGAAAGAAGCTTTCCCTCTGATGAAAGGGGCTGCCGAATTTTATTTAGATTTCCTGAAACCAATTCCAGACGGAATACCATTGGCCGGAAGATTGGTCACCAATCCGTCTCATTCTCCTGAAAATGCATTCGAAAAAGCCGACGGATCACAATTCCAGTTCACTTATGGCGCCACAATGGACATAGAAATCTGTCACGAATTGTTTACCAACTGCCTGAAAGCCATCGACGATTTGAGTTTACCCGGAAAACCTTTCGAACCTGAACTGAAAGACAGACTACAAAAAGCTTTGGCCAATCTGGCGCCAATCCAAATCAGCAAACGGACGGGAGCCATTCAGGAATGGATTGAAGATTACAAAGAACCTGAAATCGGGCACCGGCACATTTCGCATTTGTATGGCTTATACCCGTCGAGCCAAATCAGTATTGAAACGCCTGAATTGTATGTTGCAGCCCGCAAAACACTGGAACGAAGGCTTACCGGAAATCCGAATGCTAAGATTGATGAAGCAAAAAACCGCTACCAAAGTTATGGCAGCTATCTAGAAGGGAAAAGTTCAGGCGGCTGGTTGAGCAACTGGGTAAGCCTGATGTGGCTTCGGTTGGGCGAGTCGGAAGAAGCCTACAAACACCATCAGTTTGAATTGAAATACGGTATGAAAAACAATCTTTTCGGTCAGTCCAATCAACTTGATGCCACTTTTGGTTCCACAGCAGTTATCACCGAAATGCTGTTACAAAGCCATACCTCAACCATCGATTTGCTACCAGCACTTCCCAAACGATGGTCAACCGGCAGTGTGAAGGGTTTATGCGCCCGTGGCGGTTTTGAAGTGGACATGAACTGGGAAAACAACAAATTGACCTTAGCAAAAATCAACTCGAAAAATGGTGGTATTTGCAGGATAAAAGTGAATGTCCCGGTAAAAGTAATTTGTGATGGTAAAGAAATAAAGACTTCTAAATCAGGAAAGAATGAATTTGAATTTCTTACTATTGAAAATAAACAATATGAGTTGATTTCGAATTGATATACAAATTTAAAATTAGGTTATACATTTTCAGTAAAAATATAATCATGCAAAAATTAATCGACGAAATTTAGAAATTTTATGAAAAAAAAATCTCACTTAATTATTCTCATTGGAATGTTATCTTTCATAACATGCAAGAGTGAAACCAATGAATGGATAAGAATCAATCAGCTTGGCTACCGCAATGAGGATATTAAAGTTGCGGTTATATTATGCAGAGAAAAATCGGATATCAGGTCATTTAAGATAATTGATGCTAAAACAGGAAAAGAGGTAATGACGATTGACGCCATGCCAACTGTTCCATTGGATCCTTTCCTGAGCTGCTACAAACTTCCATTTACAAAACTTAAGAAAACCGGAGTGTATAGGATAGTTGCAGGCAAAGC
>JBBRSO010000070.1:0-15977 GCA_038245405.1 Bacteroidales bacterium | reverse complement strand
TACCCGTGTGCCCTCAGCGTCATACGTGTAATTGAATTGTTGTCCATTATCTGAAAGGGTTTTAACCCTGTTTTCTTCATCCCATATAATTTGCCTGTTTTGAGCGCTTACATCATCCTGAAAACCCAACTGGTTGCCATTTCGGTCATAAGTGTAGGCATCAGTACCGATGTGAATGGGCGAATGCGGCTGACTCCCTGCATTATAAACGTAGTTATAATTATAGGAAGACTCGTTTTGCGAAACCCAGTTATTGTTATCATTCGCCCGGCTTTGATGTGCTTGTGTTTTACCGGTGATACCTGAAACAGTATTATAAGCCATAGCCAGGTTAAAGCTATCTACATGGCTGCTCCCGCTGAAACTGCCGTTTGCACTGGTCAATCTATACAGATCATCATAAGTATAATTATAGGCAGCACCTCCTCCCATCAAATTATTGGGCGGAACGGGCGCTGCGTTCACGATATTCAAAATTTCATTTTCATTATCCCAGGTATAGGTGTTGTCCATCATGAAACGGCTGGCTTTTGTTTTCGCCGTCATCTTTGCAAGCTCACGACGTTGAGCGCCGAAAGTATAGGTCATTTGCGTACCATTGCCATACTGCATAAACACCCGCGTTTCGAATTTGTCATACCCCGATTGGGTCAGATAGTTGTAGGATGTTCCACCATTGACACCTGTCATACTTTGCAGCGACCCTCCAACATTATAATTATACGTCAGCGTCTCGCCATCAGGATAAATCATACCGGTAACGCGGTTCCATGTATCGTAGGTCCATTGCGTGGTAAAGGTTAAAGCAGTAGTATCAGGCACATTGATCACCCTTATATTTTTTACGGTTGCCCCAAGCGGGTTATAAAAAAATTGCTGTGTTCCCGATGCATCCTGCTGGGTAACTATTCTGCCAGCTCTGAAAAAAGAAGCGCCCGGTGCGCCGTAAGTAATGGTAACATTGTTTTGCGGATTTTGGGGATACGTAATATTGGTAAGCCGTTCACGGTCGTATGTATATTTAATTCCTGCACCGGCACCTTGCAGATTCGCAGTTATTTTTCCAGATAGGTTTCCTGCGAGGTCATATTTGTAATTGGTTGTGCCTGCGTCAGGATGCTTATCTGAAATTTTTCTGCCCAACTGATCATATGTCATGGTAATCACGTTGCCAAGATCATCAGTCACTTTTGTTAATTCATTCACCGGATTATAACTATAACTAGTCCAAACACCATTACCCTGGCCGAGCTGCTGTTTTGTGGCTTTCAACAATTCCCTTACGTTGAGGAAGCTTTCTGTACTGATTCCGTTGGCATCAGATGACGTAGTTTTAAATTGCATGGTGCCGTTTTGATCATTACCAAATCCGTATGTCGTTTTTCTGACAACGAGGTCGGGTAAAGTATCGGTAAGCATTCTATCCATTACATCATAACTCATGCTGAATGGTGTTACTTCGTCACTGCCGGTATTATATATGCCAATTGTTCCTTTTGCTTCTGTGAGCGGATACCACTGTTTTACCGGTCTGAAAAATGCATCGAATACAGTGGAGCCTGAAACAACCATCACTTCCTGGTCGGCAGTCTTTGCACCGGTGAACAGGCCAATATCTTTTTTGGTCTGCACCTCTCTTCCTATACCGTCACGGAGCGATGCAGTTTCCAGGTAGTTTCCGGGATGCGCCGGATCATAGTGTTTAGCCATCGCCCATGCAGTAGAATCGTCAGGATGGTATTCAAAGGCAATTGTGAATGGCTGGCCGGAAGCAATTTCCAAAGGCTCGCGAATTGTCAGTATCCTCCCGGCCGCGTCAAGCGTATATTGTGTCTGTTGTCCGTTCAGATCGGTGCTGGTAAGTTGTTGTCCAAACCTCACATCGTAGGTAGCACTGGAAGAATAATTGTATGAATCAGATGTTTTGGTGATATATGTTTGAACATCTCCGTCATAATCGTAGTTGTACGCCAGGCTTTGGCCATTGGCATTTTGCGGATGGGTAATGCTTTTCAGGTTGCCGTACGTGTCATAGGTCATGTCATACTTAGCTGCATCAACGGATGTAAGATAAAGCCGTATTTGCTTGATGTTGCCCGTATTGTTATCTATGTCGGTTGCACGCTGCCTGTAGGTAGTGCCGCTACCCGATATCGTCACAGAGCTTGGTACGTTCATAATATATTTGCCGGTAACCGAATGATAACTGGTGGCTGTTGACAAGTCATCATCAGTGCCGGGATCGCCAAAGTCGGTAGACCGGGATAGATTTCCCAACAGGTCGTACGAATAGGTGATGCTGTCTGTTTTGCCTGCCGCAGGCTGCCCCTGGTAAAATAGTTTGAACGTTTTTACCAGTGCCGGGAAGGCGGTGCCATCGTTCCTTTGAGCCAGGCTGTCCTGAAGAGCAGCTCCGGAAGAAATATTTTTCAGTTCAATGGTGTTAACAACCTCCGTGAACTTGTTACCGTGTGCGTCTTTTAATACCGTAGATTTTAAAATACCCTTATTATAATAATTATCGGTGAAATATTCATCCTGGGTTGTACGGTAAACTGCATTCCCGTGGTCGGTGTCGAGTTCTTTGGTAATTACCTTTCCAAATCCATAAAATTCTCTTTCGTCCCGGTTATACTTTCCGGCTACGTATTCATAGGCAGTGCTGGTGTAGTCAGGCCCATCGCCCCAGCGGCCATCAAACAAATCAACACGGGATAGTGCCCATACGCTGTTTGGTAAATCATAAGTGTTTCCTACCCGTGTATAATCCATTACAAAACTTCCCCCCATCGGACGGGTTACCTTTTTAAGCAGGTTGGTTCTTCGTATCGTCGATCGGGAAACGGTAAGTTTGCTGTCTTCATCAGATTGGAGATAATCGGGAAAGCCATCGCCATCAATATCGTCAAATTGTTTCTGGGTCCTGTCGGCACCTTGTGAAATAGTTATCTGGGGATTAAAGCTCAGCTTTACGACAGGCAGAATAGGTAGAATGGAAATACTTATCGTAAAGCCAATGTTAACAGATTCGCCGCTGGAAGCGCTATTGTTGACAAAGCTGGCACCGGTCCATTGGATGGGCAGGCCGAAGCCATTGCCCGTATTCAGTCGTACTGTAAGTGGATTCACTCCCTGTATGTAATCCAGCAACCCGTCACCATTTACATCGAGGAGCGTGTTGTTGGTGATGTTGTCACTTCTTGTAAGAGAAATTCCCGCTGTGATGCTATGGTTTTCTATATTTATACTGATACCACCGCCCTCGCTTATAGCTCTTCCGCCGCTTAAGCCGGTATAGCCCCATTGTTCAGCTTTCAGGAACGAATACCCGATGTTGAGTTCTACCGTGCCATCAGAATGCACCCGGTCCGGGAGGCCGTCGCCGTTTACATCCATAAAGCCAACAGTCTCATTATCGAAATTAACGCCAAAACTGCCGGAAATACCAGCCGAACCTTTTGATTTTGCCTCTGCGGCATCCGCTTTGGCCCCGCCCGAGGTTTTAGAAGCATTAGGCGAAGTTGAAAATGCCAATGAGCCACCCGCAGTTCCCCCTACAGAGGTATGATTCGAAAAAGTTACATCTCCAAAGCCATTCGGAAAAGCAATATCTCCAGGGCCAAAAGATCTGGCAGCCGGTTCCAGGCTACCGTTCGGATTTGTATATTGAATCTTGCTATTGGAGAGGATATCCGGATAACCGTCACCATTCATGTCTGTAAAATCATAAACGAACTTGGTCGTACCAGTACTTGCGCCTACTCCTGCCTCCCCACCGGGCGTGGCAACGCCCACGCTGAAATCATCTGTCTGTGCCACCTTTTTAATACCCACGGCGCCGGAGGCAGAACCTGCGGCGGCTGCAACAACCGGGTTCACCGGCAATAAGTCATCTCTGCCCATGCGGGATGAACTGATCGTATCCCGGGTAACAAAAGTCAGGTTATCATAACCTATCCAGGCCTTTCTCTGATTATTGGGAGCCAGGTAGATGAATTTATCATCCCTGGGTTGATAACCGCCATGCCCATCGTAAGAGTTTTGCATGTTACCTATCGATCCCATAATGTTACTTGTATCCACCAATGGACTCAGGTTCAGGTTGACAGTATCAGGTTTTGTCATCAGCGCTGGGTTCAGATGCAGGTCGCTTTCAAAGATAGGCTGATCGGCACGATCCCGGTTGCCGTTATAGGCGAATTGCCCCCAATGACGGTAAAGCGGTCCGAAAATAAAAGAGTTATCGAACGTATGAAAACCGCCCTGCAACGTATCCGACTTGCTGTGCAGTGGATGCACGATCACGGTATCGGCGTCAAGTGCATAGGCAACAAGTGTATCAGCTGTATGATATTCGAAAAACACCTTGTCGCCACTGTTGAGGATAGCCGTTAGCGCCGGATGGTCACCGATCTTACCATTCGTTACCGGTATGGTTTCTTTGGCAATCAGCTCATTTTCCTTTTTTACAGAAAAATAGATCCGGCCGTTTTGAAAATTGGGATTAAGTGTTGGTTTGGCCTCTATAGAAAATGTATCGCTGGAGGGCGCAGTCCAGGGCAGACTTGGGATAAGGTCTTTCGTATAAGCCTGGAAATCGACCGTAGGAGAAATTTGGATCAACGCCTTACCGCTATCATCCAGTACCCGCAGCTTAGGATCGTCTGCTGCCGTATAAGAGACATTGGGATTCCAGTTAAGCGATGTCCAGTCAATATTTGATTGTGAAGAAACACGGAAAAACAGGTTTTCACCCTTAGCCACTTTCTGATCAATGGACACAGGAACTGTTACTGCCTGGTTCCAGTTGATATGTTGTTCCAGCAGCGGGGTAAACACGTTTTTGTTCTCCTTGAGTATGGTTACTACAATGCTGTCAGAAGTGACTGGTTTAGTAAAATTACCCTGGATATGAATTGTTCCGTCAATTGGCATACCCACCGAAAGGTGGGCAGACATCAGGAAGTCTTTGTCTGACTGAAACTGGTAAATTGGCTGGCCATTGGCATCATTCAACCCGGGAACATGGCTGCTATAAGTTATTTGCGGTGTCCAGTGCACCTGGTCATACGCACCATTAAATAAAGATTGAACCCTGAAATAAATGTGGTCTCCTTTTTGAACAGGAACGGCACTTACTCCAGCAGGTATTTTAGGCGTAAAGTCGTTTGCGTCAATTTTAGTAAACCAAAGTTCTGTTCCTTTTTGTTGAATAGCCACCCGCACACCATCAGCAGCGGGATACGACTTAGAGGTGGTGTCCTGTATCAGGGCTACGGGCGCATTAATATTCACCGTACCGGTGAAGGGAGCCACCCACACCTTAATCACATCGTGCAAAGGGTTGTCATTGATAGCTTTTTGCAATACCGCAGGATCATTTACTACCAGGGTGGTATCGATCCCGGAGGATGAATGGATAGGGCTGGGAGTATCACCGCTTGAAAGTGTAAAATTCGGATTTCTGTCTGGATCGAGGTGGTTAAAATACACTGTTCCATTGTTGACGATATCTACCAATCCGTCTGCATTCACATCAGTGAGGTATACATTGGAAATATCTTCGGAATGCGCATAGCCCAACCCTGCATAAATGAAAAAATTGGATTCCAGCCCTACATTTACGCCCCAGTTGAGGCCCTGACTGAAGTCGTTGATGCCTTTTATGGGCAGACGAGGGCCAAAGGCCACATTGCTGTCTACAGCAGACTGATTCGCACGGTAATATAATTTATGGTCTATCCTATCCTTAAAGACTTTATCCACCAGCCCGTCTCCATTGATATCAACGAGGGCCAGCATACCTTCGTTAGTGGAAATGTTGAAACCAAATGCAATGCCTGCGGTATTGGATTTGGTAGCAAGATCCTCATCATCAGGGCCGATCGTAACCGCTAAGCCAAAACCTCCACCGATGGATTTGTTACCGCTCAGGGCAGATGCATGATCCTGAAACCCGGGAATAGGATTTAAAAAAGTTCCCTTTACGTTGTCAACCTTCGGGTCCCATTCTTCGGTGCCTGTCAGTGGCTGGTACACACCATTTGTTTGCACATCATTGTAATAATCGAAGTTATGTGTAGTAAAAAGTTTACCGGAGGCATCAAATTGTTTAATGTTCTGCAAAAGCGTTTTATAAAAGGCGCCCTGTACATAATTTAATTCATAAGACCGTATGTCCTGGCCGTTATACCTCACATTTATTTTTCTGAGCAGATCGGCAGTTACCTGCTTAAATCCCAGCTTCGCACTGATAGATATATCCGTTCTTTTCTGTTCTCTCAGATCCCGGTCACGTTTAAACACTACGGAATATTTCCCTTCCGTATTTCCATTACCTGTGTAGGTGATGGATTCGAGGTATAAATTATAACCCGGATTTCCTCCCGCTGTTGCAGAATCCGTCACCTTAACGTAGCGATATTTTACAAAATTATCATTTGCATCGCGTGTTTCAGATAAGGCCCAATACGCAACGTTTCCCTTGGAATCAGTTAATACGGCTGCGGGGTCAACACTATTTCTCACGGGATCACCTCCAAAAAACCGCCGCGTACCGTTTTTATCCGTTACTTCCCACCAATAACTGGAAGGACTGTTGCCATGCCGGATGATCTTCTGGAAGTCATTATTCACCCTCGGATAAAACTGTTTTTCGCTGGCATTTTTATCACGGGCAACCGCTGCTGAACGGTGCGCAACAGGACTGAGCTGTGCGCCGTCAATGGTGTAGGTTTCTGTTTCCAGATTCGCATCATACCTTGGTACTCCCCACCGGGTCTCAATCGAAAACGCCGGTGTGCTTAGGTCCCAGCCAAGCCCAAGCCATCCATCGGAACCACTGTTGTTATATTGTACGCTCAGATCAGGTTGCATCCCCTTTCTGCCGGCTGGCAACATAATCGGGTAGTCCAAAACCGCATTGCCGGATGAGTTGGCAACCGGCGGCGCTATGGTCACAATTTGAGAAGTGGCATCAGGATACTGAATACCTGACATAGAGTTTGGCGTATTGGCCAGAGTTGCCGGTGACTCGGGAACTTCAATTATCCCGTTAATCATGTCAGTAAAATGTGTTGTTGTGGAGAGAATTATTTTGTTGTAACTATCTACAGAATCCCTTTGAAGTGGTACCCAATGTTTTGCTTTGTCATCAAAGAAAAAAGTGGATACCTCTTTAGCAGTATGTCCAACAGGTATCTTTGTTTCGTCATACACCATACTGAGCGCCACGGGTTTGGCGAAGTGGCTGCCATGCGGCAAAAAACGATATCCGCCACTTCCTCCGGTTACATTCACCATTCCCTTGTCGAGCGCCGGGATATCTGCCTGTTGAAGAGCAGTGACAGAAACTAAACGTGGAGATGTCATAGCTCCTGCGGGAATATGAAGCTTTGCACCGAGCAGACTGATATTAGTGATACTGGTGCCAGCCCATTTTTCAATCTTTAATCCTTTAAAATTTAAACCCGAACTAACATCTTCCTGATATTTAGCCGGCATTACTTTAGTAAAACCGTAGACGCCATGATTCGGTTTCGCCCGATTAGCATTTTTTGTAGCCTGTTTGACGGGACCATTAAAAAAAATGTTAGTGAACGAAGGATTTAGAAAGCCCAGTGACAACAAAGAGACAGTCACCAATGCGAGCAGGCGAAGCGGAAAACTTTTCATAACAGTTTATGATTTGACCGGCCTTACCGAAGCCAGTTAGTGAATTATTTTATTGCAGTATGATGATTTGGGAAAATTCTTTTTCGGGAGTGGTTACTCTTACGGTATAGATCCCTGGTACCGAATTAATATATCCGGAAAGCAGGTAAACCGCATGGCCTTTTCCCCACTTACTATCTATCAGATTTTGCTGAATATCATATACCTCTATTTTTATGTCCGCAGGTTTATCCAGTGTAAGGGCCACTTTATAATGACCATCGGTAACCGGATTGGGATAAACCTTAAATGATATCAGACTGGCTGCATCCTTATTTTTCAGCATTTGCGCATCCGGCGACAATACCGGCTTTAAACCAAAAGCAAAAAAGTCTTTTCCCGAGCCATCCGTATCCCAGAATACCTGGCTAAAACTGGCAATTCCGTCTTTGGAAATACTATCCGGCATAATGTACACACAGTCTTTCGCAGCAAAATCACCAGTTCCTGAGCGGTCAATCGCTAAACAAAACCTTTCCTTCTCACCCTCTTCAGAAAGCAATGTTTTGGTATCGATTTTTAATTCGGTCGAAATCGTTTTGACAGTTCTTCCGGCAGCTTTCATCACCCATTTTTTTTCTGATAAAAGTATATTAGAGATACCAGGTTCTACATTCCTGTTAAGCGTGAAAGCCAGGGCATTGTCGCCCCAAATCAAATAGTCTTTGTCGTTTAACAGACCGGTATTTTGACTGTTGTATTTTTCAATTTTATTAATGCCGATTACCAAATCATCCGGTGTGCTACAACTTGTACTTTGCTTTTGGTAAAGAGCGGATTGATTGTCTCTTCCAATACCTGCAATATTGTTTGAATAAAGCTTTTCATTTTCCCAATTCCACAGCGTTTGACCAAGGCTATTGACATAATTTTTTCTCAGCGTTATCCCATATTTCAACGCCAGATACGTTTCTATTTTGGTGATTTCGTCTTCCTTTAAAATCTTTTCATAAAGAATAAATTCAGCAATTAGTCCGGGTGTGGCATTTCCCAATTTGGAGGATTTTGGTGGACCAAACTGCATCGCAGCTCCCTTGTTTTGAGTTTTTTCCTGAGTTGATAATGTTCCTTTACTCCTTATATAAGTGTAGGTATGAATAATGGTTTCAGGTTTTCCTGCTTTATAAGTCCCAGCGTTATTTTTTGCGAAAACCATATTCGTTTCACCAACTTTACTGGAGACCTGCCGGGTAGAAAGCGAAAAATTCTCCGCATTACTGGTTACTTGCCATATGGGCGTTTCCTGATCCGGCTTTGCATTCTGGTACACCGTAAAAATGGTTGCCCTCCGGACATCTTTTATATTGCCTAACATTTTGACCCTGGTTTTACTATCATCTATAGTAGTTACCGGGTTAAAATTCAGCGTTCGTAGTCCTGCAGTATCTGCGAAAAAATTTCCTTGTAACCATAACGTGTGTCGTCCAATACCACCGGGTGTTTGGCCAAACAGGTTACATGACAAAAATAGAAGGCTGAGCACAACAGTAGTTGTGAACTGATTTTTGTTCATACATTTCTTTTTAAAAATGATAAGAAAATTCGTAGGGTAACAAAAGATTTTTTGGAAAAGAAATTAATCAAAGATTAGGCGGGAGGATTTAAAGATAAATATTTTTTTTACAAAAAATCAAATATTTTTTGCGGTAGCTCTAAGTCTTTTTCATTGTTATGAACTGTTTACTTAAATGAAAAAAGAGGTCACGATGAAATACCATGCTGAATAAGTCAGTCATTTTACCCAATATGATACTGCCCGGTTAATTTAACCGGGTTCAGTACCATAATGATGGTGGCTCTCCAGTATCCGCTGGTTTGTTGTAACCTTGCTTTTATACGGTTCATTCAGTAGGCTGTTTTACTTGTCCAAACTTACCTTCTATTGGATTTCTTAGGTCCGGCCTTATATGATTTTTCAATGCCCTTGGTTTTCCAGGTGGTTTGGCAACCAGCGCTATTTCAGGCGCTTTCAGCTTAGTCCGGTTATACCGGGTTCAGTAGATTTTATCTACCAATACTTCTTTAGGATAATACCCCATCCTTGCTTTGTACTGTTCCACCGTTTTCATTAGCCGGGTCTCTTCATTGAATGCCTCCCCGGATTAATACTCTAAAAAGGTAAAGCCTATGCACAAACGTTGATGAAAAAAAAGGATGAGAAACCAGTCGTTGAAGCATCCAAAAAAGAATCTCAAAAAACTGGAAAGTCCTTGAAGGACGAAGAAGAAAAACCAAGGCGAACGAAGAAAAATAATACTAAACAAGGATTGGGTATATGATAATATCGGAAGACTCAAAGTAGTAGTGTGAATGATTAAACGTGTGGTTATGAAAGACAATACAAATACTAACAAAGAACAGGATACGATAACCCATTTTATTGAATCAGTTAAAGAGGATTCACGGATTGATTCAACGCATATCAGTTTGTATGTTTCCCTGGTACATCAATGGATTGCAAAAGGTAAGGAGAATTCGCTCCCTGTTTACAGGCATGAAATTATGAGCCTGTGTAAAATTTCAGGTACTGCTACCTACCATAAAAGCATACGGGAATTACATGAGTATGGGTACATTAAATATGTACCCTCTTTTAATCATTTTTTGGGGAGTTTGGTTACATATAAAAGTTAATACATGCTATATACGAAGGCTTATTATTTTAGAAACGCTGTCATAGCGGTAAAATGAGATCAGGTGTGATGTGAAAAGTATTTTGATAAAAGTCTTATTGGAAAATCCGTGTTGCGATCAATATCCGCAATTTTTAGGGAATGAATCTTCTTGTTCATTAGAGTCCACTAGTAATGAGAATTTTTAATTAATTAAATGTATAACAGAGAAAATGTGCGTATGGAAAAAATACTTTGGTGGCATATCTTAATACCTATCGAAACAGGAGAATTTTGGACCCAAATAAGGAGTATTATTCGGGAAGAACTGGCCAACATTCGAATAGAACAGCTTGCGCCAGCAGCCATAATGGAAATCCCGGGACTAACCGAAAAGCCTTTGTTTAAAATCCAGGAAATTTGTTCCCTTTTTAAGGTTACAAAAGCTACCACTTATGATTGGATAAAGCATGGCAAATTGAAGAAAGTAAAGATAAGGTCAAGGGTATATTTCCTTGGTAGTGACCTCACGGAGCTAATGCAAACATGATAATTTCAAAGCAGTGTAAAACGCACTGCTTTTTGTTGGATTCCTATACTGATTTTACTTTTTAGCGTTTTGAAATTTGGAAAAATGTACCTTTATAAGGTCAATTTATCAAGCTGTGTAAACTTAAGATAAAGACAAGTAAGGCTATCGGTAAAACCAAGTTATTATAGACCAAAAAACAGACCGTAAAAAGCAAAACCCGCTACGAGAGCGGGCTTTAACAAAATTAGCTGCGGACTGGACGGGAACAAGTTGATGTTCTAAAATCCAATACCATTCATACTTTCAGCTGCTAATGGTTGTATGGGTAACCGAAATTTCACCCTGATAAAATAATATCAAAAAGTCTCTCTACAAATTTAATAATATTCTAACCAAATTCTAACTAAATCGAAAACTTTAGAGTAAATCGCTCGCCAGTCTCAGATTGTTTATTGAAACAGATTTAAGTTTAACTTCTTGCAATGAAATCTTCAAAGTTTTTGCCGCATTTTTAAAACAGGCTGACCGGGTTTAGTTTAAGGAAATCTTGCCAGGGTAATCCTGCATTTCCAATAAGTAAAACTTTATCGGGGCTAAATTTATTTTTAAAAGCAGTCATTCCTGAAGTGGAACTGGTGGCACCGCTTTTTACTTCCAGGCCAATCACTTTTCCCTTTCGTTCAATAACAAAATCTACTTCCTCATTTCGCTCTCTCCAATAATGTAAAGTGAATTTTTCGGTAAGTGAATGATTGATCAAATGTGCACCAATGGCAGATTCAACTATGCGGCCCCATTCATCAGGTTTGGCAATTGCATCCTTAAACAGATCATTTTTCTGGGCGCTTATTAAAGCAGTATTGTGCACTTGAAATTTAGGGCTGGATGATCGTTGACGGATTACATCCGGTGCATATTTCTCGATACCTGCCAGCAAACCGGCCGTATCCAGTAATTCTAAATAATGAGACAAGGTGGTAGTGTTTCCGGCATCCTGCAATTGGCCAAGTACTTTTGTATAGGAAAGTATCTGCCCTGAATACAAACAGCCTAATTCAAAAAGTCGCTTCATTAATGCAGGCTTATCTACACGGGTCAGCATAAGAATATCTTTTGAAATACTTGTTTCAATGAGTGATTCTGTTACGTATGTTTTCCATCGCTCTTCATCATCAATCAAACTTGCAGAGCCAGGATAACCACCAAACCATACATACTGGTTTACATTCCATCCAAAAGCTTGCTGCATTTCATCAAAAGACCAATGCCCCATATAAGTGCTTTCAAATCTTCCTGCCAGCGATTCGGTAAGACCCTGTTGCAATAATAACCTGGATGACCCCAGCAGGATTACTTTGAGGTTTAAATTGTTTCTGGTATCGTTATCCCACAACAGCTTTACAGTTTCACTCCAGTTATCAATTTTTTGTATTTCATCAATTACTAATAAAAATTCTTTTTTTTCACTCAATGCCAGTTTTATGCGGGCAGCCTCCCATTGCTGTTCCAGCCAGGTCGCATTGCTGGCAGCCACAGAGTCCGCAGAAACAAAATGGTAATCAATTTTCACCCGGGCTGTCAATTGTGTAACTAAAGTTGTTTTGCCGACTTGACGTGGCCCCATAATTACCTGCAGGAACCTTCTTGGCTCCTGCATTCTTTTTATAAGTATCTGTAATTGATTACGTTCGAACATATTTTACAATTTACTCAATATAATGAGTAAAATTACTTAAAATTATGAGTAAATCAAGATTTACGGATAATTAGGCTGGTCTTGCTTACAGCTGTGCAAGCTCGTTTAAATATTTACACCAGATAAAGTAGCCTTTCAGGACAGCTATTCCGTTTATTCCAACACTACAGAAAAGTCTTTTTTAAATTTTCTATACGTCAACTTTTGTAACGTCCAGAAAATGAATTTTATGTTTTTTGTAACCAAATTGACTTTCATGACTCTATACCTATAGACTCTTAACCTGAATTGAATTATGCATCAGGGAAAGATTAATCTTAATTAACAAAAAACAAAAATAAAAGATCATGAAAAAAAAGTTTATGATTCCTTCACTGCTGATGGTTGCTATGATTGGTCTCTTTAGTTGTAATAAAAACGACAATGGTCATCTTTCTGCAGGTGACGGCCATTTACATTTACCAGTATTAGATGCGGCACTCGTGCAACAGGGTCAACAAATATTTAGGTACGAGACTTTTGGTGATGAAACATTTTGGACAGATGTACTGCAAATGAATAAAGTTATAGCAACTGCTGTAAGCCCAAAAACCGCTCTGGGTGTAGGGTTAAAGGTAGATGCAGCTGCTTTACCAGCCGCTGTTGTTGCCGGTATCCAGGATGGATCTATTAGCCTCGATGACCCACAATCCACGCTTGCGTTAATATCATTAAATGCAGTTGTTGGTGTAAAGGGTACAGTAAGTAAAGGTGAAGATGGGAAATTAAAGTTGGATAGAATGGGTATCACTTGCGCACTTTGCCATTCAACTGTTGATAACACTTTTGCCAAGGGTATTGGTAAACGTTTGGACGCCTGGCCAAACAGAGATCTAAATCCCGGTGCAATTATCGCATTATCTCCGGCCTTAACCGCAGTTCAGAAAGCTGTTTACAATTCCTGGGGGACTGGTATTTACGACCCAAGGTACAACCATGATGGTCTTAACAACCCGGTTGTAATTCCACCTGCATTTGGTTTGTATGGTATTCCCAAAGCAATCTTTACTGGTGATGGAGATGTACAACATGAACCTGCAGGGCCGGTGGCATATTGGAATAGATACGTAGCAGTTACACAAATGCACGGACATGGTTATTTTGCTGATGCTCGTCTTGATGGATGGGTAATTGATCATAGAGAAAATGATGATTTAGTTACAGACAAACTTCCTGCTTTACAGGCTTATCAATATTCTATCAAAGCACCGACTCCTCCTGTAGGTTCTTTTGATGCAACCGCCGCTGCGAAAGGAAGAATACTTTTTATTGGAAAAGCACAATGTGCAAGTTGTCATTCCGGACCTTTATTTACGGATGTTACTGATGGAGGAAAATTACATCCACAAAGCGCTTCTGTAGCATTAGATAAAGATTATGTAAAACGGTCGGCTACAAAACAATGGAGAGTAACACCGCTAAAAGGTATTTGGCAGCACCCTCCTTATTTTCACGATGGATCTGCTAAAACATTGACAGATGTGGTTGCAAGATATGATCAAGTAAGAAGCCTTAAATTAACTAATGCAGAAAAAGTAAATCTTACAGAATATCTGAAATCTTTATAAGAAGTAGGGTAATATTTAAAAAGAAAAAACAGCTACACTAATTTAAAATCCTGTTTTATATGCATCTCTTTAGGGAAAATGATTTCTAAAAGAAAATCCCTAAAGAGATGCTTTTTTAATAGACGGGTTAAGCCGGTAAGGTGCAGTAATTAAAAAGATCGCCGGGAAATTATAATAGTTTTTTAAATGATGAAAAACGAAATCAAACGCTTAAAGAAAATCTTATTCTCCACCCGTACCATGACGGTTCTTTTACTGCTATACGGTATCTCTATGGCTGTTGCAACTTTTGTAGAAAATGACTACGACACCTCCACTGCAAAAACGCTTATTTACAATTCCGCATGGTTTGAAATACTAATGCTTTGGCTGATTATTTTGTTTGCTGCAAATATTAAAACCTACAGTCTTACAAAAAGAGAAAAATGGCCGCTCCTGGTATTTCACTTAGCTTTTATTTTTATGTTTATTGGAGGCGCTATCACACGCTACGTAAGTTTTGAAGGGCAGATGCCGATCAAAGAAAAGCAGACCAGCAATGAAATTATAAGCGATCTCACTTATTTCAAAATGAATATAACGGATGGAAAGAAAACATTGACCTACGATAAGAATCCTAACATGATGTCTTATTTTAATTCCAAAGAAACTAAGTGGCCATTTAAAAGAACCTTTAAACAGGATTATCATTTTGATAATAAAATTATCTCTTTAAAAACCCTTGACTATATTCCCTTGGCTAAAGATTCTGTAGAAATATCAGAAGCAGGAAAGAGCATGCTCAACATCGTATCAATTGGAGAAGCAGGAAGAGTGAATAATTATATTTCCGAAGGGGAAGTCAAAAATATTGATGGAACGATATTTAGTTTCAATAACCCGGCACAAGGGGCTGTTCAACTAATAGAGAAGCAGGATAGCATCACCATTACTCTGCCCATTGAAGGAAAATATATGTCTATGCAAGGACAGCAAAAAGGAGAAGTAATTGATGCTGCATTATTGGAGCAACAGTCGGGCGACATTAAAGCGAATGAACAAAATAAGCTGAATCACAGGGCGCTTTACAGCCTCAGTAATACGAATTTTATTATCCCTCAAAATGCTTTTAAACGTAAAGTGGTTTATTACACGGGTGATAAAAATAGTCCGCAGGACAAAAATCTTTTGGGTGCTATCCAGGTAGAATTAAACTCAGGGAATGAAATTGATACGCTGTTTATCAAAGGCGGTAAAGGCGTTACGGGATTCAATAAAATAGTAAAAATTAATGGCCTGAATGTTTCACTGGGATTTGGATCCAAGATATTGTACACAGAATTTTATTTACGATGTGATGATTTTCTGCTTGACCGATATCCCGGTTCAAATAACCCATCGTCTTATGAAAGTAAGATAACAGTCATTGATAAAGGAACAGAAAAACAACATCATATTTAGATGAACAATGTGATGGATTACCGGGGATACCGGTTCTTCCAGGCAAGTTATTTCCCCGATGAAAGCGGAACCATTCTTTCTGTAAATGCCGACAGGTGGGGCACCAACATTACTTATGTTGGATATTTTATGTTGTTCACAGGAATGTTTTTCACGCTGTTTTGGAAAGGAACTCATTTCTGGAAATTGAATGATTCATTAAAAAAAATGCACACGAAAAGTTTCATTCTTCTTCCTTTTTTATTGCTTTTGGGAATGGGGCTTGGAATAAATTCGTCTTTTGCGCAGAGCAGTCCGGTCGAAATAAAAGATACCACAACCATACAGCGGCAGCAACCCGGGCCGAACGCACAATTTGCAAAACTTGCTGAGCTTGG
>JBBRSO010000069.1:0-16051 GCA_038245405.1 Bacteroidales bacterium | reverse complement strand
TTCAGAAAAAAAAGATTCTCGTTGATCCCACCGAGCTCAGGCATTTGATCATTGAGCTGGCAAGGATGGAGAGAAAAAGTGATATTAATGTTAAGATTGTTTTCAATTATAACAACTCTTCAACTAATTATCTTATTTACTGTATTGAATCAGTTTACCCCACAAGGCTTCAATATCAGAAAGGAGTAAAGGGGATACTTTATCAGGCTGAGCGGAAAGACCCAGAATCAAAGGTTATCAATCACAAACTAAGGTCATCGATCAGCCACCGGTTGATTAACGAATCGGCATATGAAGCTATTCTCGTAAACGACGATAACCTGATTACTGAGGGAAGCAGATCGAATATCTTTTTTGTAAAAAACAACACGCTAATCACTGCACCTGATAATCTTATCCTGAAAGGTATTACCAGAAAATATATTATTGAAATCTGTAAAGAAAATGAGATTGATATTGAATTTGATTGTCCAAAAGCATCCGAAATAAAACAATTTGTCACCGCCTTTATGACAGGGACTTCTCCCATGGTACTTCCATTTGCCTTTATCGATGACACTCCATTCAGCTTAAAAGTACCAATCATTGAGCGATTGCGGCATCTGTATCTTGTGAAGGCAGAAGATAGCATTCAAAGGTTCAGATCGGATTTCTTAAAACAGACTGATAAATAAATTGTTATATTTGTACCCAAATTAATCCAATTCCCCAGTTATGGCAAGTGTAAGAGAGCTTAAAAAAGATATCGATTTTCTCATTTTTGAAGTTATTTCCGACTGTTTTGTTTTTTCAAGCCTTCATCCGGATAATAAATCAGAGGAATTGACAGCTTTGATTTCGGATGCAGTTGAATTGAGAAATGATCTCATAGCACGTGTTAACAACCCCGATGGGAAAGATAATCCTAAGATCGTAAAGTCTTATTATAAGACAGTTTCAAAGGATCTGATGCTGGGCGTGGATAATCTTTTTGAGAGGCTCAGCGCTATTTCTACAAAGAAAAAATAAAATCTTTATAGATCGGATTGCCACAATTGGTGCATTTCCCTTCTTCATCAAGATTTGTCAGCCTGGTTTTATAGCCTGTTCTTATCGTAACCACTGTTCCACACACAGAGCATGAGGTGTTATGGCTTTTGTCAGATGTAATGTTTCCTACATAAACATAATTTAGATTCTTTGAAGCAATTACTGATAGCTTATTCAGAGAATCTTCAGTTGTAGAAGGATCATTTCTTTTATAAGTCGGAAAATATCTGCTAAGATGAAATGGAATATCCTGACCAAGCTCATTAGCCATCCATTCAGTTTGTGATTTCATTTCACCTTCATTGTCATTCTGATTTGGTATTATCAGTGTGGTAACTTCGAGGTGTTTTCCTGATCTGGCAATGGTCTTCAGAGTACTTTTAACAGGTTCAAGTTCAGCACCTGTGAGCTTCCTGTAAAAAGCATTATTAAATGCCTTTAAATCGATATTAAATGCATCGATAAATTTTAATATTTCCCCCAGTAAGTCACCATTTACATAGCCGTTGCTTACCATAACACAGATCAGTCCTTCTTTTTTTGCCTGAGTGGCTATATCTCTCATATATTCAAACCAGATGATTGGCTCATTATAAGTAAATGCAATCCCGATGTTCTTTTCAGCTGAAAGCGCATCCTTAATAATCCTTTTGACTGATATATCAGGGATTATGCTTTTCGGCACATTCTGTGAGATTTGATAATTCTGGCAAAAGTCGCACCTCATATTGCAACCGTAAGATCCAAGAGATAAAATATTATGGCCGGGATAAAAATGATACAGCGGCTTTTTTTCAAGTGGATCAACAGAGTAACCCGATAAAACACCATAAGTGGTTAGCTCAATCTTCTCACCGGTATTCTTCCGTACACCGCAAATTCCAGTCTGACCAACCGATAACTTGCAATAGTGGGGGCAAACCTGGCATTCGAGTTTTTCATTTATATTCCTGAAAAGTGATAGCATAGTGATTTTTTTTATCCCACATTTCTTCCTACGCACCCTGAGCCTTGAGCAGCGAGCTCTTAGCGCTTGCTTTTAAAGGAATTGTGAAACTAAACTTGCTCCCTTTCCCTTGTTCGGCTTCAACCCATATTCTCCCACCCATAACTTCAGTAAATTCTTTGCATAGCTTTAATCCAAGGCCAGTTCCCTGTTCTTTCTCAGTACCAGGCATCGAGATGGAATTGTCTAGCTTAAAGAGCTGATCAATCTTGTCGCGCGGCATACCTACGCCATTATCGCTTACACTCAGAACAATTTCATTTGCAACTAATTCTGTACTGACAATGATACATCCCTTCTTGTTTGTAAATTTTATAGCATTGCTAAGGAGATTTCTAAGAACTGTATTAATCATATTTCTATCGGAAATTATTATTTTATCAGCTTTAAGTTCATTCTTGATAGTGATTTCTTTATTCGAAGCCTGAAGATTGAAATTATCGATATTTTCTTCTATAACTGAACGAAGGTTAATTTCCGTAGGACAATACCTGAGCGTTCTTCGCTATTACTCAGCGTATGGAGTGCTTTTTCCGCATTTCCCAGTCGTTCTCTGAGCTTACTGTTCTCAAGCCGAAGTTGTTCGATAGTTTTTGATACCATTTTGTAATCCATTAATTAAATAGCCCATTATCAAAATCTGATTTTGGTTATCAAAATTATGAATAATTCCATAATGTTAACATCAGTTAATAATGATTATTATTGAGACCTGTATTGAGCTGACAATAAGCAGTATATATAATAGATTCAAAATTCGCTATTTTCGATTAGTCCGGTATTTTTTTTATAATTAAATAATTGCTAATTTAGTATGCTTATCCAGTCTGTTGTTAACTGATTTGAATACCCCGGCATGAGAGTCCTGTTAGTTGAAGATGATCCCAAAATATCCTCCTTTATAAAAATTGGACTTGAAAGCAATGACTATGTCGTCGATTGTGCTTTTGATAGTGTGATGGGGGAGAAGCTGGCTCTATCGAAGAAGTATGATGTTATTATACTTGATGTAGTGATCCCGGGGATCTCAGGTTTTGAGTTATGCAAAAAGATCAGGAACGCCAATAATTTTACACTGGTTGTTATTCTTACATCACTCGATTCTGTTGAAGATAAACTAACAGGTTTCGATTGTGGAGCAGATGATTATCTTGTAAAACCTTTCAGTTTTCAGGAATTATTGGCAAGAGTAAAAGCCTTGCTTCGGAGAAGCAAAGATATGGTTGTGACGCCAAATGTAAGCGTTCTCGACCTGGAACTTGACACTGTGACAAAAAATGTAAAAAGGAATAACCGGAAGATATCACTTACCGCAACAGAATATAAGATCCTTGAGCTTTTTATGAGTAATAAAAACAAGGTATTAAGCAGGATAAATATCGCTGAAAAAATCTGGGGATATTCATTTAATTCCGGCACAAATGTGATTGATGTCCATGTAAATTCACTCAGAAACAAAATCGATAAAGATTTTGAACATAAGCTGATTCAAACAAGGAAAGGCTTTGGTTATATGCTGAGTGATAATCCAGCAGAAGAATAATTTACAGTTGCAAATCTGCCCACACACGATTCCAACCCAGGAGGTGGTTGAAGAAAATCATATTTTAAGAACTTCCCTGGCTGGATAGTTAGATACGATCTTCCCTTAAAATCCCTTAAGGGTTGACGGCTATGCCATATGGGGGCTATTCAAATTGATTTTCGAGCCATGTATCCAATCATTTGTAAATAAACTTTTTAACTATTTTGTTTATAATGTGTTTAGAAACCAGTAGGTTTAATTAATAAATTCACCATTTATGGACTTAAGTACAAAAAAGTGTGTTCCATGTGAGGGAGGTATTCCTTCATTAAACGATAATGAGATTTCAGATTTCAAAAAGGGAATTTCGGAGAGCTGGATAGTAGAGGAAAACAGTAAACTGACGAAGGAATTTTTCTTTGTCAGCTACCGCCATACTATTGATTTCGTAAATAAGGTTGCAGCTATTGCAGAAGCAGAAGGACATCATCCGGTCTTGCATGTGTATTTTGGGAGGGCAGTTGTGGAGCTATGGACACATTCAATAAGCGGGTTATCAGAAAATGATTTTATTCTGGCCGCCAAAATCGACAAAGCCTGACTTCATTATTGCGATAATTTTAACAGTAAAATCTTTGAGATAACCATAAATAATGAAAACAATACTGATTTTCGTCTCCACCCTTGACGGCAAAATTACTAGATGGGGAGAACCTGACATCAGATCATGGTCTTCAAAGGCTGATCAGGATCATTTTGATGCGGTCTGGAATAGAACCCGGGGAGTTATTATGGGAAGCGGAACATATAATCCTGATCCGATATCTCCCTCACTTGATCATCTGTTTATAGTTATGACAAAGCGCCCTGATGAGTATCGAAATAAGGAACGGAAAGGAAGGTTGGAATTCACTAGTGATTCGGCCGCTCACCTGGTTAGCCGGTTTGAAAAAGAAGGAGAGGAAGTAATTCTTATAGTAGGAGGTCCGCATATAGCCACTCTTTTCCTCAAAGAACAATTGATAAATGAGTTATGGCTTACCCTTGAGCCCAGGATCTTCGGAAGAGGCGGAAACCTCGTAACAGAAGAAAAACTTGATATTGAACTTAGATTATTGAGCTATTCAAAAGTAAACGATGAAGGCACGTTAATAACAAAATATCAGGTTCTTAAGAAATCATGAGAGTTTTACGTCTATCGTTTTTCGTTTTTTTGTTTCCAGATCTGCCATCACTGAGCTCTGAAACCTGTGCCCTATCTGCGCAATTTCCTATTCATTGAATTCCATATTCTTAGAAACCGCAAGCTTTAATGCAAGCTTCCTGTAATTCTTCATATTTGACATATCTCCTTTCATTTCACTTATACGGCTCAGCCCAAAATATCCATATGATGCATATTCATTTCCAAAATCTCTGTATACTGAAATTTGCCTGATGCCAGATGTGTAAAATTCTTTAGCCTGTTCGAGATTATGATACTTCTTTTCCTGCACAATGCCTTTAAAAATGGTCAATTGTGCCTGGTAGAATGAATTTGACAGATCATCTGAAGATAGGATTTCTCTCTCAGCTTCATCATAGCGCCTGATTAGTAAAATATTCTTGATATACATGCTAAGATACTGAGGATTATGTGGATATAACTGATGAAGACTTTTGCTGTAAAAGGTTGCTTTCTGAAAGTTATTCTCAAAATATAAATATATGTCGGTCATAAAGGAGTAAGATTCAGCTTTCATTATGATAGATTTTTTTGATACTATATCGAGGTCAGCCACACCCTGGGCTTTGCTTCCTTTTGGAAAAAGAAATGCCAGTGTTTTATATATAGGATGAGCCTCCGGATATGCCTCTCTGTAGTAATTATAAACACCAGTAAAAAATTTTAAATCGAGATAGCTCTCGGTGAAATCAAATGCCCGTCTTATACCTTGATATGTACTAGAAGCAATAGGAAAGACCTCAAAACTAAGGTCATTTTCGGTAAAATATAAAAGCAGGAAACCTCTGGCACAAAGATTTACAAGAAGAAGCTCGGCCTCGGCTTCAGAGTTCTTATTTTTGTCACAAATATCAATACACTTACGCATATCTGATTCGAAAGCATTTTTGGCTTCTGAAGTCGGTGTAAGCGGATAATTCTTCCAATAGGTTATCATGCCTCTGAAAAGAAGATTTATAGGGTGGTCAGGATACAACTTTTTGATTTCCTGCCCCACTAATTCGGCATTGCTGAACTGAAAATTATAAACATAATCAATACCCTTCTTCACGAGGTTAATCGAGGCAGAGTCTTTAAGAATTTGACTTTTAACAGGAGTGATGCTCAGCATAAGAGCAGAGAAAAAAAGTAAAATTAATTTATATTGTTGTGTAGCGGAAAGCAGATTCCTTACCTGATTTATAATTGTTCTTATTACTGAAGAAATTATCATTGGTGAATTCTTTTGTTTGGAACTTTTTAAGTAAATGTTTGTTCATTACTTTGAATGTTATGGCTACACAAGTACTCTTTAAGATTTCAACAAAATATTGTAATGAATGTTCAGCAGAACAACTCAGATGATTTTTGACAGAACGAAAATAAAAAGTGGCGATTCAATTATTTAAAAAAAATGATCAATTATACAGCAACATATACTGATAAGTACCAGTTGGCAATGTCACAGGTATATTTTCTTAAAGGACAGCGCGATACAAAAGCAATATTTGACTATTTCTTTCGCAAACTTCCTTTTAATGGAGGGTATGCTATATTTGCAGGATTGGCGGATCTGCTTTATGAACTTGAAAATTTGAAGTTTGACAAAACGGATCTGGAATTCATGAAGCAACTGGGTTATCACGCAGATTTTTTGAAATATCTTAAAGACTTCAGGTTTAACGGCAATATCTATAGTTCAATGGAAGGGGATCTGGTGTTTCCTGTTCGTCCTGTACTTCAGGTTGAAGCCAACCTGATTGAGGCTCAGATCATTGAGACATTGTTGCTCAATATATTGAATTTTCAGACTCTTATCGCAACAAAAGCCAGCCGGATGCGTCAGGCTGCAGGTAACAGGAGTTTGATAGACTTCGGATTGCGACGGGCCCAGGGGCCAGGAGGATACTGTGCCAGTCGTGCAGCTTTTATTGGTGGATTTGATGCAACAAGTAATGTGCGTGCTGGTCGTGATTATGACATCCCTGTTTCAGGTACAATGGCACACTCATTTGTTCAAAGCTATGATGATGAGCTCACAGCTTTCATGCATTTCTCTGAGGTAAACCCTATAGATTGTGTTTTAGTGCTTGATACCTATGAAACGTTGAGGAGCGGGTTGCCAAATGCTATAACAGTTGCTAAAAAAATGGAAGAGAAGGGATTACGCCTCAATGGCATAAGGCTTGACAGCGGCGATCTGGCTTATCTCTCAAAGGAAAGCAGGAAACGGCTTGATTCTGCAGGCCTTAATTATGTCAGGATTGCTGTTTCTAACCAGCTTGATGAGTATATAATAAAGAGTCTTCTTGAACAGGATGCACCAATTGATTCCTTTGGCGTGGGAACAAGCCTGGTGACAGGTCATCCCGATTCAGCTCTCGACGGGGTATACAAACTTTCATTTTCCAATGGAAAGCCCCGCATAAAATTATCGGAGAATGTGAGTAAAATAACACTACCTCATCAAAAACAAGTCTTCCGGATAGTAGATAATGATGATAAATTTATGGGCGCCGATGCAGTTGCCATGTCAGACGAGCAGGATCTTAAGGTTATGCATCATCCGATGTATCCTTTGAAATCACTGTCATTGTTAAACCTGGCGAAACAGCCATTGCTTCAAAAAGTGATGGAGAATGGATTAAGATTGAATCATACACAAACACTAACCCAGATTGCACATTTCAGCAGAGAACGGCTTGAAAAACTACCTGTTGAATTTAAAAGATTTAACAACCCGCATATTTACAAAGTAGGAATAAGCACAAGACTGCAATCAGAGCGTGACAGGTTGGTAAATGAATTTAAAAAATAATTTAAATGAAAACACTGATAATCATCGATCTGCAAAATGATTTTATGCCTGATGGTCCTCTGGCAGTGCCTCATGGAGATCTTATCGTTCCTGTGATTAATAATATTCAGAAGGATTTTGGACTAGTGGTAGCTACCCAGGACTGGCATCCTGTGGATCACAGGAGCTTTGCCTCTAACAATGAAGGTAAGAAGCCATTCGACCTGATAGAACTTTACGGAAAGTCACAGACTCTGTGGCCTGATCATTGTGTTCAGGGTACAAAAGGAGCAGAGTTGCATCCCTCACTTGATAAAAAGAGAATTGCTGCCATTTTTCGTAAGGGAATGGATCCGGAAGTTGACAGCTATAGTGGCTTCTACGATAATAATCATAAGTTAAGCACTGGTCTTGCCGGATATCTCAAAGAAAAAAGAGCTTCCGATATATGTTTTTGCGGTCTTGCTGCAGATATTTGTGTTTATTTTTCTATTCTCGATTCTATACTTGAAGGGTTTAATGCAATACTGATTGAAGATGCCAGCCGTCCTTTATACCCTGAAAAATTTGATGACATAAAATGCGAACTGGCAAAGCTGGGAGTGCATATCATTGACAGCCACGAACTGGTTTAGTAGTTGGCAACAACACTTCTTCGTGACGCTGCCAGCGTTTTAAAGCTAATCATCCTTTTGCTTGCTTCATCCCATAATCCAAGTGTCAGCGCCCTGAAAGTAGATAAAAGTTTTACCGGTTTCACTCCTCTGAATATTTCATTTTCATTGTGACATTTAGCCAGATTATAGTTTGGAATCCTTGAACTCAGATGATGTACATGATGAAAACCAATATTGCCTGTAAACCACTGAAGAATGCCTGGTAGCTTAAGGAAGGAACTTCCTGTTAAGGCAGAAACCTTATAATCCCAATTATTCTGTCTTTCCCATTCCACATCATCAAACTGATGCTGGATATAAAACAACCAGATTCCAATACTATGACCAATTAGTATAATGGGCAGCTGAATCAGCAGATACGCTTTCACTCCGATAATCAGACTCATCCCCACTGCAATGATTAGGATAATGAGGTTAGTGAGATGCACATTACGCTTTTCAACCGGTGTCATTGACTTTTTTGTAATACGGTTCTGGATAGCGACAACAAGTACAGGCCCAAGTATAAACATAACAAAAGGATTACGGAAGGCCCGGTACATAAATTTCTCACGTGGCGACGAATTCAAATATTCTTCTACTGTCTTTGTCCAAACATCTCCAATACCACGTTTGTCGAGATTTCCCGAAGTAGCATGATGTATCCAGTGCTGATGATGCCAATTGTAAAAAGGCGTGAAAGCAAGTATGCCCATTATCATTCCTATAATATTATTTGCCTTTTTTGATACAAAAAATGATCTGTGCCCGCAATCGTGGAATATGATAAAGATCCTTATCAGGAATCCTGAAGCAAGGATTGCAAGTAACAGTGTGATCCAGTATGAATAACTCAAACTACGATACATTAAATACCATACAAAAAGATAAGGTATCAGAGAATTACAAATCTGCCAGATGCTTCTTAACAGACTAGGCTTATTATATTTCATTATAATCTTTTCCCATGTTCTGTCGGCCGACAGGTTATTATCATTAATCTTTTGCATAAAATATTCTTTATTTAAAATTCTGTCAAAGATATTTTCAGAATCAATATAATCTTCATGCCAGTGGTTAATGCACCGGTATATGTGATTAATTGAATAAATGAGTGGTAAATTAAAATCGGATGGGGCAGATGTCATTCACCCCTGAGCGCTAAAGCGATTCTCTGAGCTTTAAGAGATATTGGCGAGAAACAGGTACTTTCTCATCATAACCTTTGATTGCGAGCCAATGGTTATTTTCACTCCTGATTTGTTTCTCGATGTAATATAAATTTACAATACAAATACGGTGACACCTTATAAAATTGGTATATTGTTTTAATTGAACCTCAATATTTCTGAGAGTGTTTCTGATGAGTTTCTTCCGGAAAATATCTCCTTCTTTATAAACTATTTCGACATAGTTATCGGCTGATTTTATAAAGGCAACTTCTGCAATGAGAAGATTGAAGTTTTCTGATGAGTTCTCAGAAATAAACTCAATCGACTTATTAAGAAGCTCTTCTTCATACTTTCCTATTTGCTTTTGAATATTATTCTTTTCAAATACCAGTAACTCGTTGTAACGTTTTAATTCATCAACATAATCATATATACCTAGTACAATCGGAGGGACCAGACACAATAATATTATTCGTATTGTGAGGAAAAACGTAATATTTACCATTCCAACATACCGTATATAAAATACAAAAGAGAGAGAAGTTACTACCAGTATAATAAACCCGTTAAAAAATGGAGGAAGGAGCAGTTTTTTACTTTCATCACCGTTCTTCCGGAATATCCAGGGGATTATAATTCTTACGAGGCATATTGCTATAAATAATATAACTCCTGATCCCCCTACGAAAAGAAGACTGTTGTTAAAATCAAAATTGTTTATTGTGAAGGGCTGAAAAAAAAGTACAAAAAGGAATAATCCCAGACTAATACTGAATATTATGCCAAACTCCTCTTTAAAAATGTCTATCAGCTGTTCTGCTTTATTAAGCACTTTTCAAATTTTTAACAAAGATACAACCAGTTTTGAGGATTTGCTCATTTTAAGATGAATATCACTTCTTAGGGAACATTTTTCAGGTAATTGGATTCTGCCAATTGGAGATACATATCAACATTTATTGATAAATTTGTAGAAGTTCCTATTTATTTTTTTCTGATTAATAAAATATTGATTATGAGAAACAACAGCTATTCTCTCCAACAGAATCATCTCAGGGGTCTGTCCATCCTTGTTTTCATGATTATTATTGCAGGCTTTAGTACACTTAGAGTTTTTTCTCAAAAGGTAACCGGATGGGTGGCCCCATCCGCCACTGTAGAAAAGCTATCTAAACAGGGTCCATCCTTTAACTATAAGGAGGAAAATGTACGCCCTTACACATTGCCAGATGTTCTTCGGCCGGGTGGTGTTAGAATTGTTTCAGCTGAGGAATGGGTTAGATCGGGGAGACCAACAATTTTAGAACTATTCCGAAAAAATGTTTTTGGCAGAGTTCCAGGGACATCCTATACCGAAAAATTTAAGATTACAGGCGATACAAACATTATGGGAGGTCTAGCCAATCAGAAAAAAATTGAAATCGTTATTGCTTCTGGTGAATCACTCACAATTCATCTTATGCTTTTCACACCGGTCAATTCAAAAAAAAAGGTTCCTGTTTTCCTTCTGCTTGATCCCTTCACGCCAAATGCAGACTGGAATGTTAACACCGAATCTTTACCTGTGAGAGAGGCTCTGAAAAGAGGTTACGGAATTGCTGTATTTAGCGCCGCTGATCTGGATCCTGATAATTTCGACAATTTCAGAAACGGCATACATGCGATTCTGGATAAAAATCCGCGTCCTGATGATGCTTGGGGAACTCTAGCGGCGTGGGCATGGGGTGCTAGTCGTTGTCTGGATTATCTTGTAACTGACAAAGCAATAGATAATAACAAAATTGCAATCGCTGGTCATTCACGCGGGGGAAAGGCAGCTTTATGGGCAGGTGCAGAGGATACAAGATTTACAATGGTAATTTCTAATGAATCGGGTGCAGGAGGGGCTGCTCTGGCCCGTAGAAGATTCGGTGAAACTGTTGAAAGACTGAATACTGCTTTTCCTCATTGGTTCTGCAAAAACTACAGTAAGTTTAATAATAATGAAGATAACATGCCAATCGATATGCACATGCTGCTGGCACTATCTGCGCCACGACCTCTATATGTCAGCTGTGCTGATGAAGATTTATGGGGTGATCCTCAGGGATCATATACCTCACTCTATAATGCAGTCCCTGTTTATAAATTATTAGGAAAATCCTCTGATATTCCAGAGATAATGCCAAAGCTCGAAAAGCAGTTAATAAGTGGTAGGGTGGGATTTCATATCAGAGAAGGAGCTCATAGCCTGTTACTAAAGGACTGGAACCGGTTTATGGATTTTGCAGATATTGTCTGGAAATAGATTTCAAATCTTAAAAGCTAAGTGCAGTATGAATGATGAAGAAAAAACAATCCGCGTCTCCTATGACATACTGAAATCTGAATTTCAAAGAATCCTGATAAAATTCGGATTTGGAGAATCTCGTGCAGAAAAGTGCGCTGAAATATTTGCCATGAATAGCAGAGACGGTGTAAATTCACACGGTTTAAACAGGTTTCCCCGATTTATAAAGGATATTGTTGAAGGCCATATTAAACCGGATGAAGTACCTACTTTAACTAACAAGACAGGTTCAATAGAACAATGGAATGGCAACCTTGGACCGGGTCCGTTGAATGCAACTTTTGCTACAGACAGGGCAATTGACCTGTCAAAAGAGAATGGGATGGGTATGGTGGCACTTGCAAATACCAACCATTGGATGCGTGGTGGAACCTATGGATGGCAAGCTGCAAAGAAAGGATTTGTATTGGTATGCTGGACAAATACCTGTCAGAATATGCCTGCATGGGGTGCATCCGACCCACGTCTGGGAAATAATCCGCTTGTGATTGCGGTGCCGTATCATAATGAAGCTATAGTGCTCGACTTTGCCATGTCACTTTATTCATATGGGAAGCTTGATTCTGTGAGAAAGGAGGGCGAAAGGCTTCCTTATCCCGGTGGATTTAATTCAAACGGAGAGCTGACAACCGATCCCGATGAGATCCTTAAGACCTGGAGGGTATTGCCTGCAGGATATTGGAAAGGATCTGGCCTGTCGCTAATGCTCGATATACTGGCCACTATCTTCTCAGGCGGGTTATCAAGCCATCAGATTCAAAGCTGTAATTCGGAGTACAGCGTTTCTCAGATCTTTATCGCCATAAATATTAAATCTCTTCCGAACTTTCCAGGGATCGACTCAGCAATTCAGAAGATAATAGATGATTTGCATAAGTCAAGCCCTGTAGATGCTACCGCAACCATTCGCTATCCCGGTGAGAAAGTGCTGCTCACCAGAAAAGAAAATGAAGAGAAGGGAGTTTTGGTTAATAAAATGATTTGGGACAGGTTGTTGAAGCTATAGAGGCTATGCCCCAAGTCCCGCAGGAGGATGTCAAGATCAGGCCGGACCCCACACTAGATCTTCTCCTCGATTTCCTCAAGTTCAATTGTATTTTCTTCGGCGAAGATTATAACTGCTTCAATTATTTTTTCATTTGTCTCGTAATATGTACTGCTTAAGCGCAGTATAAAGTTCTTCCCTGTTTTTAGGCTGAAGATTATTTTGAAAGGATACAGATCGATTTTTTTAATATCTCCGGCCGATATTCCTTTCACCGGCAGAAATATTGTTTTCTTAAGACGTAAATTACCGGTTCCTATCTCAATGAATCTTAGTGCTTTCCCTAAGCCTGCCCAGATCATGTAAAACCCGAAACCCGAGAGAAACAGAATAGTTATCCAGAGTGTACTGTCAGCTTTAAGTGATCTTACATTAAAGAATAACCAGAAGCCGGCAATAGCAATACATACAATTCCGAATGCGACCTGAATCACCTTAACTGCCTTCGCATTATCAACAGGACTCAACGAGAAATACTTATTTTCCATTTGATAAATTTCCGGTAATTTAAGAAGAATTTCGGATTTTTGATTTCGGATTTTTCTAATGCCCAATCCTCAATCCGCAACCAGCAATCCGTAATCGCCATTCCGCAATTCGAAATTTTTTCTCATGTTTCGTTACATTTCAAAAATTATTTATCTAATTTTGGTCTGAAATAAGACGAAAGCTAATTTGAAACGCAAATACTATCTGGTTGTTCTGATTTTTTTTATCTTTTTTGCTATATCATTTCTTACAAACATACTTGGTTCGATTAATCCGAATGTAAGTGATAGCTTTTCGTTAACAGGCACTATGACAGGGTTGCTGCCATTTTCCTTTTTCATAGCCTATGCCCTGATGTCGATTCCATCTGGAATGTTAGTACAGAAGTATGATGAAAAGAAATGTCTTATTCTGGCCTGGGTGCTTGCTTTTACCGGAGCATTGTTGTTTTCATTGTTTCCTGTTTTTCCTGTTTTCCTCTTCTCTCTGTTCCTTATTGGCTGCGGAATGGCTCTTCTGCAGGTAGCTCTGTTTCCATTGCTCAGAGTAACAGGTGGGGAAGAGCACTTTGCATTTAATAATCTTATCGTACAACTCGTTTTTGGTATTGCATCATTTCTTAGTCCGTTTGTATATTCCTATTTAGTTACGAATCTAAGGTCACACGATTTGACTAAAGGAGCCTTTATTAATTTTATGGCATTACTCACACCTGCTCATCTGCCTTGGGTATCAATATATTGGATATTTGCATTCATAAGTTTCATGATGGTGGTGATCATACTGTTGATCCGTTTTCCAAAAGTAGTGCGGAAAGAGGATGAGATAGTGGGAGCGTGGGAGACACATATTGAACTTTTCAGACAAAGGACGGTTATCCTATTTTTCTTCGGGATATTTGCATATGTAGGTTTGGAACAAGGAATTTCAAATTGGATATCTGAATTTTTGCGCACCTATCATGGTTTCAAACCCGAAGCTGAAGGTGCTGCTACTGTTGGTTTATTTTGGGGAATGATGACTGTCGGTTGTGTACTTGGTTTGGTATTATTGAAAATCATTGATAGTAAGATTGTTTTGTTTATTTTCTCCACATCTTCATTTATAGTATTGAGTATTACCCTATTCGGAAATGCTAAGATGGCTCTGTTTGGTTTTCCTGCACTGGGTTTTTGTCTGTCGGTAATGTACGGCATCATTTTTTCACTGGCTCTTAACAGCGTTACAAAATATCATGGATCTTTTGCCGGCATACTTTGTACCGCCATTGCCGGTGGCGCGATATTTTCATTGCTCATAGGCAAGTTGAAAGACGTTATAGGATTACAGGCAGGAATGATGATATTGTATTTACCTTTAATATATATTCTGAGTTTAAGTTTTTGGGCTAAACCATTGGTTCAGAACGCTACAATAAAAAGAAAGACAAATAATTAATTTAAAATTTGAGACTATGGACACAAAATTAAATGAAAGACAGGTTTACTGCTCAGGTAACAGAAGAGCACATTACTTAATAACTATTGGAATGGCTTTGTTTTTGTTATTATTTATGACAAAAAACATTTCTGCTGTTGTTGCAGATACAACTCAGTGGAGGCAGTTGTTTGATGGCAAGGATCTTAAAGGGTGGAAGCAGGCAGGTCCGGGTTCACATTATGTGGAAGATGGTCTTATTAAGTCAAAAGGTGGAATGGGACTACTATACTGGACAGGTGAGAAATTTGGAAATTGCGTTATTAAAGTCGTTTTCAGAATGCGCGACGAAAACAGCAACTCCGGTGTATTTATCAGAATCCCATCTGTTCCCACAGAAGATAATATGATGCCGGTTAATACAGGCTATGAAGTTCAGATCGACAATAAACCGGAGCTCTCAGGAGAAGATGACTATCATTACACAGGTATGCTGTATTCACTTACAAAACCATTGGCAAAACCAGGGAAGCCTGGTCCTGAATGGAATACCATGGAAATTTATCTTGATGGTCTGAGAACATACGTTGTTGTGAATGGTGTGAAAGTTTGTGACTTCAAAGAAGGTGATCCGGTTCCAGCTAAAAAATTTGATTTTGAACCTAACCGCGGCCCTCGTCCTGAAACAGGATACATGGGCATCCAGAACCACAGCGATGCAGATGTTGTATTTTTTAAAGAGGTGGCCGTAAGACCACTGAAAAAAGCTGCAAAGAAATAGCTTATCCATGTTGTTAATTTGACATTTTGAACTGTACAAAATGAAGACAAAAATTCAAAAATCAGAAAGACTTAATAACCTTTCGAGGAGAAGTTTTGTAAAAACTGCTGCATCAGGTGCTGCCGCTCTGACGATTCTTCCAAATTTCACAGTAAGTGGATTAGGACATGTCAATCCGAGTGATAAATTGCTTATAGCCGCAGTCGGATGTGGAGGTGAAGCAGCCGATGATATCCGCCACTATTCAATAGCGCCTAAGAAAAATGCTGAGATTGCCTTTCTGTGCGATGTTGACGACAGACAGGCTGCTCCAAGAATCAAACAATTTCCAAAAGCTAAATTTTATCACGACTGGCGGGAGATGTTTGATAAGGAGAGCAAGAATTTTGACGCTGTTTCAGTGGCAATACCCGACCATAACCATGCCATCGTGGGGTTAAGCGCAATGCAACTTAAGAAGCATCTCTATCTTCAAAAGCCACTTACTCACGATATTTATGAAGCCAGAATCCTTACACAGGCTTCCGAAAAATATAAAGTGGTTACCCAGATGGGCGACCAGGGAGCTTCCTGCGATGGAATGCGAACATTGAGGGAATGGA